>CAZKIB010000322.1:3016-6130 GCA_964552425.1 uncultured Anaerolineaceae bacterium
TCGCACTGTAAAGTTGGTTCAGCAGCGGTTTATTGCACTCAAATGTGCCCGCTGGCTCGACCGCCGAACGCACTACTCGTATCTGGATCGAGTCGAGGGTTAGCTCACCAGAAAAACCTTCAACCTGGATGTAGCGAAAACCGTGATAGGTGAAGCGAGGTTCCCAGGTCTCTACGCCTTCACCCTTGAGAATGTAGGTATCGCTGGCGCGAGCCGTGCGCAAATTTTCCTGGTTGACAGTGCCATCATTGTACAATGACTCGGCATAGCGCAGAACAACGCTCGTCCCGGGCTTTCCTTGCACTTTGATCAAAGCCCAACCAGCCAGATTTTGACCGGCATCGAGTACAAACATCCCAGGTTTGGGCTGATGAATCACCTTGGGGTGCAGCGTTTCGACCACTTGTATGGGTTCAAGTGTCTGCGACACCAATCGACCAGAGGGCTTATCGACTGCCATTGCCAGAATCCACGAATCGTCGTCAACGCGATAACCTTCTGCCATATCCCAGCCAGGCTTTTCCAGCCGGGCATCATAAACTTCGCCATCGTAGACGCCGTTGGAGATAATCGGGCCGTCGGATACGCGCCACCATGCTCCCCCGCGTTTGGGCCAACTTGTCACGATTTGCGTGGAGCTGCCATCCTCAAACTGAAGCTCAAATTGCCCCAACACCTTAGGGGTACCAGACCAGCCGCTTCCAAGCACTATGCCAATAACATTCAATCCGTACTGTACGTACGAGCCAATGTCATATGTGGTATATAAAACCCGCTGGCTGGTGTCGGTTTGTGCCGGGTCTAGCACTCTGTCCCCAACTTTCTGCCCATTCAGCCGCAGTTCGTACCAGCCCAGACCACAGATGTAGGCGCGCGCAGTTCTAACCGGCTTCTCTAGCGCAAAAGCAGTGCGGACATACAGGGCTTTTCCATTCCATCCCCCAGGGAAACCAATCCACTCAGCCAGCCAATCTTCAGTCTGGAGAAGCCCCAATTCAAACCAGGCCGGTGGGCTGTAGGCGCTGGGCTGGTCGAGCGAATCCCAGGCGCGCACCTGCCAGTAAGCGCGCTGACGACTTACCAACGGCGTGCCTGCATATTCTACCAACGGTAGCTCATTTGTTTGGGTCTTGCCGCTGTCCCACAAATCGGTCACGCCTGCTTCGAGTTTTTCCATGGTCGAGGCGGCTCGTATTTGGTAGGCGATCTGTGACTGCCCACGTTCAGGGTGATGTAGTACCCATGAAAAACGTGGGTTGTTTGTATCAATTCCTAACGGGTTTACGGCAAACTCGCAGCGCAAGTCAGATATCTGGAACATTTGGTCTCCTGCAGTCTTCGTGAAATCTTCAGGAAGATGGTGGTCTCCAGCCTCATTCAAAATCGAACAGGGTTTTGATCGTTTCTTCTGGATGCTCATCAATGAACTTGTAGGCTTGCGGTGCTTCTTCATATGGGAAGCGTCTGCCAATCAAGGGATCGGTGATTAAGCGTCCTGTCTCCAGTAGGCGCAGTGCCGTTTGCTCCAGACGTTTCAAATCCCACAGCGGATGGCAGCGATGTGGATTTCCCCACACCGGCATACTGGAGACGAAGGTGGGACGGTTATGATGCCATTCCGCACCCAGGTCAATCTGGGGCGTTCCACTGTAGTAGCTGGCGGAAACGATCAAACCACACTGTTGGACTGAGCGAATCGCGGAATGAAGTGCAGGATATGCCCCGGAGATATCAATGGCAACGTCAACCCCTTTATTATCGGTTCTGTGTTTGATTTCCAGCGCAGCATCACAGCGCGTCGCATTGAAAGCGGCATCTGCGCCGACCTGGTGAGCAAGTTCCAGGCGGCTTTCGATGGTGTCCACCGCGAAAACGGTCTCGGCTCCATTCAAGCGGGCAATCTGCACAGCGAGCAGGCCTAATGTGCCTATGCCAAATACAGCAACTCTGTCGCCGACCTTAACTTGTGCGTCATGTACAGCCCCCAGCGCGAATATGGCTGGATCGGTGAATAGAGCCGTTTCGGACTTCATGCTTGAGGCCAATGGAAATAAAGCATTTTCAGGGCGCACGTTAGTTGGACGGTGGGCCATGCCACCATGTACTTTGTCGCCTGCCTTGAAGCGAGTCACCGCACTACCCACTTCGATCACTGCGCCCACCAGCCACGAACCGAGATTGGTGGGATACAGGTTTTTGCCCTCTTGAGGCAAAAACAAGCGAGAATCCGTGTCAAAAGATTTGTTCAAAAATGGTGTTTTCCCCCGGTAGATGTTCATTTCCGTGCCGTGTTTAATTGCGCTGACGATGGCACGGACACGCACCTCGTTGGGTTTCAGCTCGGGCTCGATGTATTCCCGGAATTCGATCTCATAAGGGGCAGTGAGCACAAATTCCTGCATTTTCATCACCTTCTGGATGCATACTTACCTATAATTTGATACCGCCCTGTGCAAGACCTTCGATGAAACGGCGCTGCAGAAAGAGGAACAGGATGAGGATGGGGAAGATCATCATCGATGCCCCTGCACTCGTCAGTCCCCAGTCACGGCTAAACCGGCTGGCGAACTTGAAGAAGCTCGTCGTGACTGGGAAGAGACTTTGATCCTGCACAAAGATCAATGCGATCTGAAATTCGCTCCACACTCCCAGGCCGACTACCAACCCGACAGTCAGGAATCCGGGCCATGTGAGCGGCAGGACGATTCGGGTCAGCACCTGGATTTCGGTTGCCCCGTCCACACGCGCCGCGTCCTCAAATTCGGTTGACAGCCCAAGCAGGTACGAACGCAGCAGGAAGATTGAAAATGGCGCATTCAGAGCCGTATAGATCAGTATCAGCCCGACCCGGGTGTTCAGTAGATTGAGCGTGCGCCATGTAAAGAACAGCGGCACCAGGTACAGCCAGATCGGTATGGTGCTGGCGACCAGCATATAAAACATCACCAGGTTAGCACCGGGCGGATGCTTTCTGGCAAGGCTGTACGCGGCCAGACCGCCCAATACCAACTCTGCAGCGACGGTGCAGACCACCAGAATCACGCTGTTACCCATAGTCGTCGCAAACTGCCCACGTTCCCACGCTTCGCTGTAATTTTCCCAGCGAAATGATTC
>CAZKIB010000323.1:0-6067 GCA_964552425.1 uncultured Anaerolineaceae bacterium
GACACTTCCCCACCCGCCTGAAGGCAGGTGTCCCCGTGTCGGGAACGATCGATGGATAACGGCAAGGAGCGATTCATGAAGACGATGGACGGTGTAGCGCGGTCAGGCGGCTGGATCACCCTCCCCGGTTTGGGGCGGGTCAATCACAGTGTGCGGAATCCTTCCGAGGGTGACGGGCAGTTGCCCTACCAGATTCTGCTGGCGCTGTCGGTATTTAACCTGCGCCGTTTTGCGCTGCTGACCAATCTGGCCCGCAACAAGCAGTTGGACATTGACGACGAACGGCTGGACGGATTGGTGCAAACGCTGGCGAAGAAACCGATTGACGAGGGGCGGCCCGAAGGCGAAATCGCCGGGATACTGGCGGCTTACGGCAAGCAGATCGCTGCCTATTCACACATCTGCACATGGAATGACCTCACGGTGGACGGCATCGAATGCAACCCCACCCTCTACAGCGATGTGCCGCTGCGGTTGGCGGTGGACACCCTGCGCGCCAATCTGGAAAGCGTGCGCCTGCTGACCCATGTGCCCGCCGCGCCGCCCGCGCCTGCTATTCCCCCGGAAACGCAGTCCGAACTGGATGCCGCATTCGGTCCGCGTCAGCCTGCTGGCCCGTCTGCCGCACCTGCTCCGCCTGCTGTGCCCGGCATGGCGGTGAAGTTCGACTATAGACAGAAGGACAACTACGCCGATGGGCAACTGGTGGAGATCGACATCGCCACCATCAAGCGCGAGTCGTCCAACAAAGGCGATGCGATGTACAAGTTCCAGCGCGCCCGGTCACAGTACCCGGAAGGCAAGCTGACGGTTTACGAGGATAACGAGCGCGTGCCGGAAGCGGTCAAACAATTTTTGACCGGTCTGCGGCTGCCGATGGGCGGCAGCATCAGCGGCGCGTACAAAGTGGTGTTTCAGGTAGCGGCTGACTCAGAGCGCACCTACTGGAACATCCAATCCATCGGCGGCGCGTGATGGCTGCCGTTCAGGTCATGAGTTTTGTGCTGCCGGTGCTGCTGGACGGCGCGGAACACCCGCAGGCGAGCGAAGCGGCTAAGGTGCTGGCTCAACTGCTGTCGAACGGCTGGCAGATTGCGGCAGGCGGCGCGGTGACGCAGGCGGTTGTGGAGCCGCCGAAAGAGGAAGGCGGCACACCCACACAGCACTGGATGATTTTGCAGGTGTTGACGCTGACCACCATCCCCTCGCCCATCGCGCTGCCCACTCACCTGACGCGCCCGATCAAGGCGGGCAAGCACTAAAGAGGAACACGATGGCAATCAAGGGCTATACCAGCGGGATTCCAGAAAACCGGGCGCAAGCCTACGGCGCAACCCGCACCGCCGCCAATCACAACCAATTCGTGGATTTGTGGCCCTCGCGGGAACTGGCAAAGCGGGCGTATCGCAAGTACCTGATCGAAGAATGCGGTTACAAACCCCGCGAAAATCCCAGCGAACTGCTGGGGCCGGACGGGTACGTGCATGTGCTGCCCAAAACGTCGCAATTCGGCGGTGCGTATCGCAGCGGCAAGGCCGAACGCGCCATGCCAAAAATGCGCACGGGCGGCACGATCATCAACCTTTAACGGACAGGCAGTCTGTTACGACACCGGGGCCAGCGTGCCCCGGTTTTGTTTTGAGGAGGCATGATGTTCTACAGTACGGATTCTATCTTCGACAGCCCGGCGCAAACACTGGTCAACCCGGTCAACACAGTGGGCGTGATGGGCGCGGGGCTGGCAAAAGAATTTGCCCGCCGCTATCCCGATATGGTGCGCCCGTATGCGACGGCCTGCGTCAGCGGCGATTTGCGCCCCGGCAAGTTGTGGTTGTGGCGCACGCCCGAAAAGTGGGTGCTGTGCCTGCCCACCAAACAGCACTGGCGCAACCCGGCGCGGTTGGAACTGGTCGAACAGGGATTGCTGGAATTTGTGCGCACCTACCGGGCACGGCGCATCGAAAGCGCGGCCTTCCCGCAGTTGGGCTGCGGCCTGGGCGGGCTGGATTGGGAAACTGTGCAGCCCGCGATGGAACGCCATCTGAGGCCGCTGTCCATCCCGGTGTGGGTGCATGTGCGGGCGCAGGTTTGAGAACTGTGTTTTGCGATTTCAGGGAATCGCACTATAATGGGGATGTCAAAAGCGAATGCCCCGGCGACTTCCGGGGCATTCGGGCACACGTAGCTACATGCTCATGAGCTAAGGAGAATTATAACAATGTTCAAAAGAAGCGGAAAGTGGCACTACATTGATTTATTAGAAGGCGTGATTCGAGTCAGCGATTTAACACAGGTGTTTTTGCAAACGCTTCTGATTGCCGCTGGAATGCCGTTAATCTTAGCTGGACTGATGTTCGTAGAATATCACGGCGTTCAGTCGGGTGCAGCATTATTTTTACTCCCCGATTCGGCTTCGATCATCGCGCTGGTATTTGTCACCTCGAATATGGTGATTGAATTGATGATTGTTCACCGTGAATATGCGTCCGGTTATAAGCGCCCGGCAAGCGAGGCGTGGTCGCTGCGGCATGTGTTTCGCAGCGCGGGTTATCGACTTGGCGTGGGCCGTCACTGGACAGCTCGCCCGCAGTCCCCCGCCAGCAGTTTCATCGCTATTCGCACCGGCATCACAGTTGCGATATTCTTATTGGCATTTTCTGGGCGCATGGAAAGCGCCATCGAAAAAGTCAGCGCACTTCCAGCCATACAGGGTGTTGAATCACTGGCGACGGTCAGTACATTAAAAGATGTGTTAATCTGGCTCGGTGGCACGACAATGACAATGGTAGCGATTTTCGCAGCGCGGAATCTAACGCACCATATTGGTCAGCGCGTCATTGAAATTAAGGATGAACTGAAACGGCTGTCCGCAAACCGCAAAGCGCAGCAAACGCGGACACTGAATCGGAACAATGGAACGGTTCCAATTCATTCCAATGGAACGGAACGGAACGGAACGGACAGTCGCCCGGCATTGGGCCATTCCAAAAACACAAACGCTTGGAATTTAGCGGTGGAATATTTCGAGTCTAACCCCGACGCCTTAAAGCGCGACGGGCGGGAGATTGCGGCGGAATTAGGTATTGGAAAATCCACTGTCTATAAAGCTCGTTCCGAGTTCCAACAGCGTAATCTTTCTAACGGTAACGGCAGCGCGAACGGACATGAAACGGAAAGGTTTGGCGGATGAACGACATCGTGACCCTGTTGAGCAGTTTAGACCCGGCCTTATTGGGAACCATTCTGGCGGTAGCGCTGAGCGGGATGGTGGTGCTGATCGGGTTAGTGGACGGTATTCAGATGCACCAGAAACGAATCCGCGAGATGGAAGCCCGGCACGACGCCGAGCGCCGGGCACTTCTGGAATATCATCAGGCGGCGGCGGAAGCCATTGCGCAGGTCGCCGAACGGAAAGGAAAGCGCAAAAACGATAGCTACTATTTGGAGAGGACGACGATGTTTGATTCACTGGCGTACTGGTGGAAGGCTGGCCCCGGCCCGTATGTGGCGCGGGTGCTGAAAGGGCTGTTGATCGGGGTTGGGATTGTGATCGTTATCGGGGGCACTTTCGCGCTTATGGCGCGGCTGTTTGATGCATCGCTGGCGCTGGCGGAAGCGGTGGCAATTCGTATCGGCGGGGATACCGTCGCGGTGTGGTTTGGTGGACTGGCGGCCCTTATCATTATCGGCGGCGCGGTGTACTGGCAGATCGCCAGTCACCCGGTAGAGCGCCGCAAGAAGCGCCAAGACGATGCGGCTGATGCCTATGACCTGTATCGGCGCGCGCAGACGCCCGATGGCAGCGCAAGTCGCAATCAGAAGGAGCGATACTGATGGCCCGCGCGGCGTTTTTTCTTGGTAATCGCCTGCGCTTGCAGGATGTGCTGGCTGCCACAACCCCCTGATTCCGGGGGTTTGGAAATTGCCGCTTTACAATTAAGCGCATTATGCTATATAATAGGTCTAACGTGAAGATTTGAAAGGGTTCGTGAAATGTTTGCTCCGCTGGTCTCCGTCCTCAAGTTAGCGCGCTGGCTGTTCATCGACAGCCTGCTGCTGGCGGTGCTGCTGCCGGTGGCCGCGCTCGTCCTGTATATTTTGTTTTTCGCCCTCGGTTTCATCTTCGGCCACCTGTTCGTGGCGCTGGTGTGGGTGTTATGGGCACTCAGCCCGGCTCCACTGCGGCGGCGGATTGAATGGTGGTGCAACCGTGACGCCATCATCGCCGAGCAGCGGCGGGCATGGGCGCGGCGGGTGAAGGCCGAGTGCCGCGAAGATCGCAAGAAGATGCGCAAAGAGGACATCCGCGCCATGCGCGAGATCGCTGCTTTTAACAGCTATCGCCGGGAAGTGCGCGCCGAACTGCTGATGGACGTGCTGAACCGGGAGGCGCAATCATGAGCGCGCTGGTTTACGAAATTTACGACCTGAATTTGGACGAACTGATCGCCCGCATCGAGAAGCTGAACAAACGCGCCGCCCGGCTGGGGCTGCCGGAAATCCTCTTGCGCGAAGGTGTGACGCCGGAACGAGTCGGGCCGGGCCAACTGGCTGACCCGCAGATGAGTGACAGCCTGAAAGCACTCTACCCGGATACGGCACTGGCAGACATCCCGGTAGGGCGCTACGTGGAGCGTACCATAAACGGGCATAAATGCCACTTCCGCAAGCTGCTGGTGACGATCATCGGCGAGCCAGTAGTGCTGACCACCGAAGCGGCGGACGGCAGCCCGGTGCGCTGGCGGCTGGTGGCCGTCCTTCAGCATACGCCCAACGGCAACATCGTGCGCCACTTCCCTGATACCGACGACATTGAACTGGACGAAACGTGGCGCACCGCCGAACCCCACTGTATCCACTGCGGCACGAAACGCCAGCGTAAGGACACGTTCCTGCTGTACAGCCCTAAAGACGGCCTGATTCAGATCGGGCGCAACTGCCTGAGCGATTTCACCGGCTACCAGAATCCGAACGCGCTGGCCCAAGCCGCCGAATGGCTGTCCCTGTACCGCGACCTGACCGAAGGCTTCAGCGAAGATCGGTTTGGCGACGGCGGCTGGCAGCACCTGCACACCGAAAGTTTTCTGGCGTTCGTGAGCGCCGCCATCCGGCAGGACGGCTGGATGAGCCGCACGCGGGCACAGGATGAAGGCAAGATGGCAACCGCAGACAGCGCGGCGGGCGCGATGTGGCAGACTCCGGCATGGCGCAAGACTTACGGCCTGCCTGAACCCGGCCCGGCGGATTTCGAGACCGCGCGCGCGGCGTATGCGTGGGTGAAGGACACCCTGAGCCAGCGGGAACGCCTGAGCGAATATGAGTGGAATCTGGTCATGGCAACCCAACCCTATACCAGCACCCGCAACATCGGGCTGGTCGCCAGCGGGTTGAATGCTTACCTGCGCGAACAGGAAAAAGCGCTCAAGGCCAAAATCGAGCGCGAAGGGCGCGGCGAAAGCCAGCACGTCGGGCAGGTGGGCGAGAAACTGGAACTGGAACTGGATTGTGTGTTCGTGCTGACGCTGGATACGCAATACGGCTCCACCGACCTGTGCAAGTTCGTGGACGCCAGCGGGAACGTGTTCGTGTGGTTTTCCAGCGCAGGCGGCCCGGAACAGGGCAAGCGCTACGCGGGCAAGGGCACGGTCAAGGGGCATGACGTGCGCGATGGCGTGAAGCAGACGATCCTCACCCGCTGCAAGTTGACCCAAATTGGATAAACGGGCAATCTCGCCCGTGCGCAAGATATGAGAGGACTATCGACATGCGCGTGAAATATCAGTTGACCCGCGAGTTTACCGACGCCGAATTTGTTGCTACCGGCCAGCGCCCTGCGATGGAGCAAACGCTGGAACTGGACCTAAAATCGGCTACGCCTGACCAGCGCGCGGCACTGCTGACGATTGGCTTCCGGTTGAATACTACTGCGCTTTGGGTTGACAACCGCCTCGGCACGCCCGTGCCCGGCACGAACGGCCCGCACGTCAGCGTGGAGCCGTTGGTCGCCGATCACTACCTGACGGCAGATGAGGCATGGCAATTCATCACAGATATGGCGGCAGCATGG
>CAZKIB010000324.1:0-5744 GCA_964552425.1 uncultured Anaerolineaceae bacterium
CTCGATGATGCTGAGGGTAAAAGCCTGTTCGACTTCGTCCCGGCTGTTGAGGCTGTTATCCACAATGCCGACGATGGTTGCATCGGTGGTGTCGATGGTCAGGTCTTCCAGCGCCAGTTCGCGCTGCTGGATACTTTTCATCAGTTCGTCAATGTAGCCCCTGCGCAGCCGGAAGGTCATGGGAATCCACACAGCGATAATCACCAGCACGGCGACACTCAGGGCGCGCACGTCAAAGCTGGCGATGATGAAGAAGATCATCAGCCCGGCGACTCCTTGCAGGATCGTCGGAATTGTGCCGTTGATAATCGGCTTGACCGCCAGTTTGCGCTGCGGTGAAATCGGAACCCACAGCAGTTCCATGGACGTTTCGTTTAAGGTATATCTGAGGACCTGATCGACGGCTTTCAAGAGGACAGCGGGAATCAGCGCGGGGGTGATGAGGACCGCGACGGAACTCACCGCCAGACCTACAGGCAGCAGCACCAGCCCGGCCAGCACACCAAAACGCGAGAGCAGTTTGCCGACCACAAACAGCCGCAGGATGATCTGGCAGAAGCCTACCAGCGCGAAAAAGGACCCGAAAAAGGCAGTCATTTCGGCGGCGTCGGCAAAGTCGCGCGTGGCGATCACCTTGAACTGGTATTCAACGATGGTCGCCACCAGGATGGTGGAGGCGATCACCACCGCCATCGTGCGTAAATAGCCATCCAGCCGGCTGGAAGTCGCCGCCTGACCTGTCGATATGCCCGCCTGTGATTTTTCGACTGGGCGCATATAGGGGCGCGCCAGACGGATCATCAGCACCCACAGCAGGATCAGGCTGACCGTCAGCAGCAGTACCGCTTCGGAACCAAAGAGACTCGTAAAAGGCCGCAGCGCCAGCCCGCTGAGGATACTGGCAACTGCGCCGCCCACGCCCAGAATGCCAAAGATGCGTTTGGCCTGGCGGGTGTCGAAAATCGTCCCGGCGAAAATGTAAAACTGGAAGAACATCACAATGTTGACGACTTCCATAAACACGAACAGCGCGTAGGGGGTCCAGGTTTGTTCAATCAGCAGACGCAGGATAACCAGCCCGCCCGCGAAAAACAGCCCGGTGGTCATTAGCAGCGGAACCAGGCTGATGCGTTTCGCAAGCCGGGTATACAACTGCATGGTGACGACACCCGTCAGCGTGACGGTGATGAGCATGAAGGGGAAAATCGAGTCCGCGTTATCGACCCGGCTGAAAAAGAGCGCATTGCTGACCGAACGCCCGGCGATAGCCGTCGCGGTGATGAAAAAATAGTAGGCAGTCAGGATAAGAACCGGGCGGCTCTCATCCGGTTTGATGTTCAGCAGTTTTTGCAGGGAGTGGGCCATCGGCGCAATAAAGTATCTCTAGGTGAATAATCGTCTAATGTTAGCATATTCCGGTACGCAACGAAAAGCCGCCGCAGGGACGACTTTCGTCATAAATGCAGGTTTTGAAATAATAAAGCGTTTAGCTTGCCAGTTTGTGTTTGGAGGCGATCAGATGCGGGGCGGTGCGCTGAATGGAGTCCAGCACGTCATAAATGTCGAAGGGCTTGGGTAAGTAATCGTCTGCGCCCAGGTCCAGGCCGTACATGACATCTTCCAGTTCGTAACGTCCCGACACAAAAATGAAGGGGACGGCCTGCCAGCGCTCATCTGCCCGCAGGGTGCTGAGGAAAGCATATCCATCCATCGAGGGCATTTCGATGTCCGAAATAACCAGGTCAGGCGTGCGGGCCTCCATAATGAGCAGGGCTTCCGCGCCGTTGGCCGCAGTCAGCGTGTTGAAGCCGGTGACATCCAGCAAAAAAGCCATAGTGCGTAAGAGGGGCAGGTGATCGTCGACTAGCAAAACGGTTCCTAAATCGTTGAGTTGGTACATTGTGATGGGTCTCCTCGCGCTCAATACTTTCTCAAGCATAGCGTGTTCAGAAAAATTGCGATAGAGGGGGTTTACCTTATTCACAAATTTTTCAAAATTCACGATTCTGCCTGTGATTTTGATGATAATGGATAAACCTTATGCGGGCCTAATATTCACCTTGCCGGTTCATAAATCTGGTAAAAAAAGTCCGATCCTTTTACAACATAGAACAGGTATACTATACGTTCAAATCAACCATCGGTTGCGCCGAAAAGCGACAGGAGTTGGCGATGCGCCTGTTGAAGAAACAGCAGTCCGTTGCTCATGAAAATCTGGATACGACCATCTTTTTAGAAGGCCCCGCCGGAACCGGCAAGACCACCGCCGCGATTGAACGCATTAAACATCTGATAAAGGATGGCGTGCCAGCCGAGTCGATTCTGGTGTTTGTGCCGCAGGCCGCGCTGGCGCTGCCCTACACCGAAGCGCTCAAACGCTCACGCGTGAAAACAGGGGGTGACGTGCAGATGACCACGATAGGCCGCCTCGCCTTTCTGATGATTGACCTGTTCTGGCCGCTGCTGGCCGAGGACAGCGGGGTTGCCCGTCCGCTCAAGCGCCCCCATTTCCTGACACTCGAAATGGTGCAGTATTATATGGCGCGCTTCGTCGGGCCAGAAATTGACCGGCGCGATTATTTCAACAGCGTGCATATCAACCGCAACCGGCTGTACACCCAGATTGTCGATAACCTGAATAAGGCGGCGGTGGTGGGTTTTCCCTATACCGTGATCGGTGAACGTCTTAAGTCTGCCTGGCAGGGCGATATTGAGCAGACCTTCATTTATGAGGACGCGCAGACCAGCGCGCACCTGTTCCGCGAGTTGTGCCTGCAAAACAATCTGCTGGATTTTTCGCTGCAAATTGATCTGTTTCGCGCGGCCTGGCAGCAGCCCCCCTTCCGGCATTACCTGACCAGCCGCTATCGCCATCTGATTGTCGATAACATCGAAGAAGACACGCCCATCACCCATGAAATCCTGAGCGATTGGTTGTCCGAATGTGAATCCGCAGTGGTGATTTACGACACCGATGGCGGCTACCGGCGTTTTCTCGGCGCGGACCCGGCTTTTGGGTTGGGCTTGAAGGCGCAGTGCGCGCTCCATGTGGAACTGGACAATCATCGGGTGATGTCGAGCAATATCGAAGTGTTTCAGCTTGAAATGGCGGAAAGCCTGAAACGGCCCATCGACCAGAAGCCGCCTAAAGATGGCGACCTGCGGGACGCGCTGGCCTATACCGACAATCGTTATCATCCGCAGATGCTGGACTGGGCCGCCGACCATATCGCATCGCTGGTGCATGATGAAGGTGTCCCGCCGAATGAGATTGCTGTGCTGTCGGCCTACCTGCCGGACGCGCTGAGGTTCGCGCTGCAAACCCGGCTGGATGAGCGGAATGTGCCCAACCGTTCGCACCGGCCTTCACGCGCCCTGCGGGATGAACCGGCGGCCCGCGCGCTGCTGACACTGGCGAAACTGGCGCACCCGGAATGGGAACTGCCGCCAAACCGTTTTGATGTGGCTTTTGCGCTGTCGTTTGCGGTGGGTGAACTGGACCCGGTGCGCGCGCGTCTGCTGACGGATATGCTCTATCGCGATGGGCGCCTGCTGCCGTTTGAGCGTGTACAGGATGCCAAAGCGCAGAATCGTGTCACCTTCGAGCTTGGCAGCCGCTATGAAAAACTGCGGCGCTGGCTGGACAAATACCGGGAAAAGGAGCCGCTGGCGCTCGATATTTTTTTCAGCAAGTTGTTTGGCGAAGTGCTTTCGCAGCCCACGTTTGGTTTTCATGGGCATTATGACGCAGCCAACACCGCCGCCAACCTGATCGACTCGGCGCGCGAATTTCGCAGCACTGCCGGGAAGATTGAGCCGGATTTGCCAGCGGCGCAGGAGTATGTGCGCATGGTGGACGCGGGCGCGATTGCCAACCAGTACGTGCGTGATTGGGTGACGGATAAACGCGAGTCCGTGCTGCTGGCCCCGGCTTATACCTTCCTGATGAACAACCAGCCAGTGGATTACCAGTTCTGGCTGAACGTAGGCAGCAGCGGGTGGGGGCAGCGTCTCAACCAGCCGCTGACGCATCCGTATGTTCTCAGCCGCCAGTGGGAGCCAGGACGTATCTGGACGGATACGGAAGAATTTGAGGCTAACCAGCAGGCGTTGTACCAGCTTGTGATTGGTTTGATCCGCCGCTGCCGGAAGCGCATCTATATCGGGTTCAGTGAATTTGGCGAACAGGGCTTCGAGCAGCGCGGCCCGCTGCTGATGGCGGTGCAGGGGATGCTGCGCCGGTTAGCGAAGGAGGCGCAGGGTGTTTAAGCCACGTCCCAGACAGCAGGAAGTGCTGAGTTACAAAAGCGGCAGGATGGGTGTATCAGCCGTGCCGGGCAGCGGGAAAACTTCGACGCTGTCATATCTGGCGGCGCGGCTGGTGGCGACGCTGGACCTGGACGACGATCAGGAAATTCTGGTGGTCACGCTGGTGAAATCTGCTGTCGGAAACTTCGCCGCGTCCATGGCGCGCTATCTCAAGGAAGAGTTTGGCCTGCTGCCAGGGCTGGGTTATCGCGTGCGCACGCTGCACAGCCTCGCCAATGACATCGTGCGCGAACGGCCCGGCCTGGTAGGACTGGCGGATGATTTCAGCGTGATTGATGAGCGTGAAGCTGACGATATTTTGCAGGAGGCGGTGGAAAGCTGGGTGCGCGCCAACCCCGGCTCGCCCGATGCTTTTCTGAAAGATGAACATTTCGCGGATGTGTACACCCGCACCCACCGCTGGCCGGACGCGGTGAAAAGTATGGCGATGAGCTTTATCCGGCAGGCAAAGGATTATGAGCTGAACGTCACGCAGGTGCGCCGGCTGGTGAACGCCTCTCAGGAGCCGCTGCTGCTGGCGCGCATGTGCTGCGACATTTACGAGCAGTACGAGCGCGGACTGGCGTACCGGGGCGCGGTAGATTTTCAGGACCTGATCCGGCTGGCGCTGCGAGTGCTGCGGCAGGATAAGCAGTATCTGGAACGGCTGCGGGCGCGCTGGCCCTATATCCTTGAAGATGAGGCCCAGGACAGCAGCCAGCTTCAGGAGCAGATTTTGCGCCTGCTGGTGGGCCAACGCGGGAACTGGGTGCGGGTGGGCGACCCAAACCAGGCGATTTATGAAACCTTCACCACCGCCAACCCGAAGTACCTGCGCGACTTTCTGGAGGAGCGCGGCGTGCGGGCGCGGACTCTGCCCAATTCCGGGCGCAGTACAGGCAGCATTATCGCGCTGGCGAACCAGTTAATCCGCTGGTCGCTCAACCATCCCTTTGAGGAGGTACGCCGCAAACAGCCGCTGACCGAGCCGTTCATCGAGCCGACTCCGCCCGGTGATCCACAGGGGAACCCGCCGGACCGGCCCGACCAGATTCACCTGATCGCCAATGCGTTTACGTCCACTGAAGAACGCGAGGTGATTGTGCGCTCGTTGCAGCGCTGGCTGCCGGAAAATCAGGACAAGACGGTGGCGGTGCTGCTGCCCATCAACAGCAGCGGGGCCAATCTGGTGCAGGCCCTGCGCAAAGCCAATATCGAATATGTCGAAAACCTGCGTTCAACCACCGGGACGCGCGCGGTGGTGGGGGCGCTGGCCCTGATCTTTGAGTACCTGCTCGATCCCAAGAGCAGCGCGGGGCTGGCGAATATTTACCGCGTGTGGCGGCGCGACGAACGCGGCGACGAAGAGGCCGAGCGCAGCATCGAGAGCATCGTGAAGGAAGTGCGCAAGATTGCCAATGTGGAGGATTTTCTGT
>CAZKIB010000324.1:5755-6013 GCA_964552425.1 uncultured Anaerolineaceae bacterium
GCAGGACTGGCTGGATGAACAGGGTCTGCCGGGCGACAACGTGGCGCTGTACGAACATCTCATCCAGTTCCGCACGCTGGCCCGGCGCTGGCAGCAGGCCGCTGATCTGCCGGTGGATCAACTGGTGCTGACTGTCGCGGCGGATGTCTTCACGCTGGAAAGCGAGATCGCGACGGCCTACAGTGTCGCGCTCTATCTGCGGCGTTATGCCGACCTGCACCCGGAAGCTCGCCTGCCAGAATTTGCCGCCGAACTGGA
>CAZKIB010000325.1:0-6006 GCA_964552425.1 uncultured Anaerolineaceae bacterium
AGGGCTGCTCTTGCTTGACTCTTCAGACGGTATCTACAAGTTTAATTCGCCAACAACACCAACAGCAGGAATAACCCCGCCTGGTTCATCTGTTCGCACTTTGTCGATCCCTCCCACCCCACAGGGACGTTTGGCGGAATTGTGGCGCTGTGTTCAGAGCGCTTCTTCTGCGCCGGGGGCTGGCTCGCGCAGCCACTGGTACAGGCCCGCGCCGATAACCGCGCCGGCGACAGGAGCCAGCCAGTAAATCCACTGATCCTGCCAGATGCCGGCGATTAAGGCCGGGCCGAAGGAGCGCGCCGGGTTCATGGACGCACCGCTGATGGGACCGCCCCACAGGGCATCCAGCGCGACGGTGAAACCGATGGCAAGCGCGGCGGGCGCGCCTACCGCTTTGGTATCCGTCGCCACCGAGATAATCACGAACATCAGCACAGCGGTGAGCAGCACTTCCAGCCAGAAGGATTGCAGCGCCGCCCCGGCGGGCACAGTCGCGCCGATCCGCGCCATGTCCCCGAACAGCAGACGCAGCGACATGGCCCCCAGCACCGCGCCCAGCGTCTGAGCCACCCCGTAATACAGCACTTCGCGCCAGGGAAAATGACGGGTCACGGCGAACGCGATGGTGACAGCCGGGTTAAAATGCGCGCCGGAAATGTGCCCTGTCGCAGCAATCATCACCGTGATGATGAAACCAAATGTCAGGGCAACACCGACATGCGTCAAGGCCCCGGTCTGGGCATTCACCATAATCGCGCCGCAGCCCGCCGTGACCAGCGCGAATGTGCCCACCAGTTCGGCAGCAGAGCGGCGCAGCAAATCACGATTCACAGTCATCCGCGTTCAGCCCGCGCCGGCGCGAAGCATCTGCGCGAAGGGATGCGGCATTCCGCCCTCTGGCGGGGTTGCCTCAATCGCTGCCGCCGCGCGCTCCACGTCATAAGGCACGCGGATAAATTCGACTTGCAGATCACGCCCGCTGGCGGTCAGGGTGATGTAACCGGCGCGTGGGTCATGATCCTTCGGTTTGCCGGCACTCCCCGCGTTAATGATCTGCCGCCCGCTCGGCAGGACCTTGTGATAGGGCAGATGGGTATGCCCGCACACGAGGACATCGGCCTGCGCCGCATCCATAATGCGCTCAAAATAATCCACCGGACGATCCTCAAACAGATACTCGTTGACCTTGCGCGGGCTGCCATGCACCAGCAGCACCTGCAAAGCGCCTAACTGCAATGCAATGTGTGCCGGGAGCGCCCGCAGAAAGGCTTTGTGGTCTGGGGTGGTGTGGGCATTCGTCCAGGCTATCGACAGCTCCCCGCGCTGGCGTTCGATGTCTGTTTTGTAAGCGCAGCCGCAGTCCGCGCGGTCATGCCCCACGCCCTGATCGTAATTGCCCATCAGCGTTGGGATGCCGCGTTCACGGATCAGCGCGACCACCTCGTTGGGGAAGGTTCCGTAACCGACCAGATCGCCCAGGCAGTACAGATGATCCAGCCCGCGTGACTGTATATGCTCAAAAACGGCTTCGAGCGCCGGCAGGTTGGCGTGAATGTCGCCGAAAATCGTTACAGAGGCCAGGTCAGGTCTCCTTTTCGCCATTCGTAGTGGGCAGTGTCGCAAGGAAATATTCGATCCGCGATTGAAGCTGCCGCGCGGTTCGTTCAAAGACCGCGGCGCGTTCCCCGGCATCCGCGATGCCCACCGGGTCGGCAAAGCCCCAGTGCAGCGCAGCCCCGGAACCGGGAAAGGTCGGGCAGGTTTCGCGCGCTTTGTCGCACACGGTAATGACATAATCGAAGGGCTGTCCGGCCAGGTCGCTCAACGGGCGGGCGCGCTGCCGGCGAATGTCGATGCCCAGTTTGTCCATCGTATGGATGGCATCAGGGTGAACCGCCGTCGGGTGACTGCCGGCGCTGAACACATCCAAACGCCCCTGACTCAGGTGACGCAGCAGCCCTTCGGCCATCTGCGAACGGGCGCTGTTATGCGTGCAGACGAACAGGACCCGCTGGTAGCGCAGCCGCGCCGCATCCATCACCGGCGGGTGCAGCCCTATCGCCGGGTGCAGCGCCAGCCCGGCTTCGACATACAACTGGCGCAGGCGGTTGAGGTCCAGGCTGTAGTACACATCACGCCCATCGGCCTCGCTGCGCCGGGTCGTGACCAGCGCATCCTCACGCAACTTTTTCAGGTGATACGAAACCAGATTCATGGGCTGCTGAAGCTGCGCCACCAGTTCGCTGACCTGAAGATCGCTGGTCGTCAGCGCCTTGAGCAGACCCCAGCGCAGGTCATTCGCCAGCAGTCTGATAAATTCCGGCGGCTGAACCGCGTCCATCAGGCGGTCTCCATTTCCGCGACCCAGCTCTGCACTTTCGCCGCGATCTGATCTCGCACGGCGCGGAACTTTGCCAGCTTATCCGCGTCCGACCCTTCCACAGCGGCGGGGTCCTCAAACGGCCAGTGCAGCTTGAGGCCCTGTAACCAGAGCGCGTGCGGGCAGTTCTGGTCGGCATGGGCACACACCGTAATGGCATAGGCGAAGTGCATGTAGCCCATGTATTTGCGCACGCTGTCCGAGGTGTGATCGCGAATGTCGATCCCGACTTCATCCATCACGCGGATGGTGTAGGGGTTGATGCCTTTCGGCTCCAGCCCGGCGCTGAACACCTCAAAACGATCTCCGGCATAATGTCTCAGAAAGGCTTCGCCCATCTGAGAACGGGCCGAGTTCCCGGTACACAGAAACAACACACGCGGCTTTGCCATCTTACACCTCGCCAATTCATTCAATTTCATTTGAAGCAATCTGATTTGGAGTATAAAAGGCGCGGCGGATTATGGCAAGTGAAGGGTGTGTTAAGGATTTGGAGTTTGTATAAAACAAGTGATTCTGAAGAGGGGCAGATTGCGATCCGCTCAAAAGCCAGGGCATTGTGGTTCTGCCACCGGACGTTCAAAAAGCCCGACTGCGCATGAAAGGAGTCCACTGAACTCGACTTTATCCATTCTTGAGCGGGAGGGGTCTTAACGGGTCAGACAGTGGGTTTAAACCCACTGTTGAGCGACGTAGTAACGACTTATGACCCATAAAAGCCCCATGACAGGGTGTCGGCACAGCGCATGAAAATGGCTTGCGGTATCCTCCGCGTCGGACGAGAGGCAGTCGAAGTCGGAGGTTTCTGGTGCCCAACAGCCCGTACACAAAAGTGGTTCTGCGCCTGACAGGTGGCACCGTCTGTCGCCCCCGGATTGGGGAGCACGCGAGGGAAATTCTGATTCCCATCAGGCGCTCTGCCCCTCGTTCATCGATCACTGGTACAGATGAAGGAGGAAGGCGATGTATGTACTGTATGAGCGCTGCTGTGGACTGGATGTCCACAAGAAGACGGTGACGGCTTGTCTGGTAGTAGCCGGGCGTCAGGGGAAGCATGACAAGACCATCCGCGAGTTTGGCGCCAGTACCCCGGATTTGCTGGCGCTGCGGGACTGGCTGTTGGCTGCCGGGTGTACCCATATTGCGATGGAGAGCACAGGCTTCTACTGGAAACCGGTTTACAACCTGTTGGAAGACCATTTCCAGGTCACCCTGGCGAATGCCCAACATGTGCGCGGCTTGCCGGGACGCAAGACCGATGTTGGGGATGCCGAGTGGATTGCTGACCTGCTCCAGCATGGCTTGATCCGGGCCAGCTTTGTTCCCAATCGGGAGCAGCGCGAACTGCGGGAATTGACACGCTACCGCAAGGCGCTGATTCGGGCACGCACGGCTGAGGTCAACCGCATTCAGAAAGTATTGACGGGTGCCAACATCAAGATGGACACGGTTGTAACCGATATGATGGGCGCATCCGGGCGCGATATGCTGGCCGCGTTGATGGTGGGGGTGCTGCAACCGCAGCAGATGGCCGATCTGGCACGGGGACGGATGCGCCAGAAACTGGAAGAACTCGAACATGCCCTGACCGGATTTATGGGCGCACACCAGCGCTTCATGCTGGCGCAGCAGTTGGCGCATATCGCCATCTTGCAGGAGACGATTGCCGCCTGTGGCGATGAGATTGCGCGGCGCATGAGACCCTGGCAGGATGCCTTGCAGCGCCTGTGTACCATCCCTGGCGTTGGACCGCGCACCGCTGAGGTCATCCTGGCAGAGATTGGACTGGATATGAGCCGTTTCCCGACGGCTCACCATCTGGCATCGTGGGCGGGCATGTGTCCTGGCAATCGGGAGAGCGGCGGCAAACGCCTGTCGGGCAAAACCCGCAAAGGCAACCACTGGCTGCGCCAGGCCTTGGTCGAGTCGGCCCATGCCGCCACGAAAGCCCGCCAGACCTACCTGGCTGCCCAACATCGCCGCTTGGCTGCCCGGCGGGGCACCAATGTGGCAACGGTCGCGGTCGCGCACACCATTCTCGTGATTGCCTACCATATCCTCAAAGACGGCACAGTCTACCAGGAGTTGGGCGCAGCCTATTTCGACCAGCGGCAGCCTGAAAGAACTTCGCGGCGCATGGTCAAGCGATTGGAAGCCATGGGCTACCGAGTCACCCTGGAACCGATCCACCCAACGGCGGTCTAAAGCTGCTGTTGGCGCCGTCAATCTATCCTTGTATTCAGCGGGTGCAAGCACGCTGCACCACGCCAGTTTTGTGTTTTCTCGGTCATTTCGTGTCATTGCGGTCTCTAAAAACCTTTCCTGGGACTGTTATTTTCGAGGGAAACCTTACGAAAACGTAATTGGATAAAGTCAAGCTGAAGTGGACTCCTCCTGAGTCCGTTTTAACGGACTTTTCAATCACTAGCCGCAGGCTTTGAGCCTGTGGCGAATGGTACGGACCATACAATTCTTTAGAACGCGATTGCCCTGCTCAAAAGCCAAAGCGGGCCGCGAATGGCTGGATGCTTCAAACTATACCCATAACCCCTGTCATTTTGATATATTGACAAACTTCGATAGATCAATTAGACTGGCATTTATTCAATCAATCGACGTTTATCAATATGTTGGAGACTGAACCCATGAATGACCAACTGCCTGTCGCAGTCATCGGCGCGGGTCCGGTAGGGCTGGCTGCCGCCGCGCATCTGATCGAACGCGGCGAAACCCCGCTTGTCCTTGAAGCGGGCCACGCGATTGGCGCGAATGTGCGCGAATGGGGGCATGTGCGCATGTTCTCGCCCTGGGAATTCACAGTGGATACCGCGACGGTGCGCCTGCTGGAAGCCAACGGCTGGCAGATGCCGCCGGCCGATGACCTGCCGACGGGTTGGGATTTGATCGAACGTTATCTTGTGCCGTTCAGCGAATTGCCCGACGTGCGCGATCATATCCACCTCAATGCGCGGGTGATCGCGGTCAGCCGCCGGAATATCGACAAGATGAAGGACGCCGGACGCGAAGATGTGCCCTTTGTGCTGCATGTGGCCTATGCGGATGGCAGCGAAGCCCTGATCGAAGCGCGGGCTGTGATTGATGCGTCGGGGACATGGCACAAACCCAACCCCATCGGCTCTGGCGGCCTGCCGGCGGTAGGCGAAAAACGCCACGCCGCGCATATTTTTTACGGCATCCCCGATGTCCTCGGTACACAGCGCGCCCGCTATGCCAACCAGCGCGTCATGGTCGTGGGCAGCGGACATTCAGCCATCAACGCCCTGCTTGAACTGGCCGAACTGCAAAAGACCGCGCCAGAAACCACGATTTACTGGGCCATGCGCGGCGCGAATTTGCAGCGCGTCTATGGGGGTGGGCAAGATGATGCGCTGCCAGCGCGCGGGCAGTTGGGGACGCGCATTCAGGCGCATGTGGACGCCGGGAGCATTCAGATCGTCGCGCCCTTCCGCGTTCGGGAAATCGCGGCGGCAGGACGGGGTATCCATGTGCTGGGTGAAACATCGGATGGCCTGGAAACCGTGCAGGTCGATGAGGTTATTGCCGCCACCGGGGCGCGCCCGGACCTGGATATGCTGCGCGAACTGCGGCTCGAACTGGACCCGGCG
>CAZKIB010000326.1:0-976 GCA_964552425.1 uncultured Anaerolineaceae bacterium
GAAGCGCCCTGTGGACACCCGGCCCGCCCAGATGTCCCAGCGCAGTGACCGCCGCGAAGCGCACCGCCCCATGCTCGTCCTGTAACGCGCCGATCAGCGCCGGGACTGCTTCGTCACTCTCGATCAGTCCGAGAATGTCTGCGGCCTGCTCACGCACACGCCAGTCAGGATTCTCAAGCGCGGCACTGAGCAGGGGCAGGGCCGCCGTGCCGTAATGTTCCAGAACACCGCTGACGGTGGTATGCACCTCACGCTGCTCGTGTCCCAGTAAAGCAGTCAGCGCGGGGAGAGCCTGGACATTGTCAAGCTGCCCCAGCGCGAATGCGGCCTTCGCAATCACCGCCGGGTCGTGATCGCGCAGCGCATGGATCAGGGCATCTGCTGCGCGTGGGTCCCCGATCTTGCTCAGGGTATGCGCCGCATGAACACGGGCTGCCGGGTTTTCGTGGCGCAGCAGGTCAATCAACGGCACAAGCGCAGCCTCGCCCATCCGCACCAGCGACCAGGTGATGTCTTCCCGAACGTAAAAATCCGCCTCGGCATACAGCCGGTGGAGCAGCGCAGGGACAGCGCTCACATCAGCCAGTTTGCCCAGGCTCAGCGCCGCCTGGCTGCGGACATTGCGGTCTGGATGCTCCAGTTGTTCGATGAATATGCGCAGCGTCATGTAACCCTCAACACGTTCAGCGTGCGATACGGATGTCCGGTTGATGACTGACCCGAACATCCTGTCCCAAAGGTATCATAACGGCTCTTAAACGTTTTGAAAGGGTTAATTCTGATCACGCGCAGGAGAGGAACCCTGCTTCGGGTTATGAAAGCAGTCTGGACGGATTGATGCGTGTGGACAGTGGGACAGCGCGCGCCCTCCGATGGCAGAAAGCGCGCGCTGAAAAATTCGATTTACAGCGCCACCTTACCGCACAGGTGAACCTGAAGGCCCATCGCGCTGAACATGGCCGCTTTCACCGCCAGC
>CAZKIB010000326.1:986-4756 GCA_964552425.1 uncultured Anaerolineaceae bacterium
AGTCTGGACGGATTGATGCGTGTGGACAGTGGGACAGCGCGCGATCCGCATCCGCTGCGGTAGGCGTATAGACCACCTGGATATGGTTGGCCTTGTGGCGCGCCATCATCTGGTCGCGGGTGATGTCGTGCAGGACCGCGTGCATGATGGGCCACTGCGGGCTGGTAAGCTTCCAGCGGCGTTCGGTTTCCTCACGTGGCAGTTCCACCACCGTCGCCCGGCCCATATCGACATGCAGTTGGCCGCCCATCACATAGACGCGGCTCCACACGATTTCGCCCGGCCTGCTGATGCCCTTGAGCGTGCCGCCGCCCAGCCGGAAATACATCGATGGCTGGCGTTCGCTGGATGCGCCTTTGTAACCGTCGATAAAATGCGACGCCGGGGCCGCCCCGGAAATGAGGAACACCCACACATAATCGCTGACGTTTTCGCCGCTGAAATGTTCGCCCCAGCGCAGGTCGTGCAGCGTCGTGGCCGGGTCAAAGCCCAGCGCATTCCACACCCGGTTCGTCACCAGCGCATCCACCGCCGCGCATTCATCGACTTCGTTAAAATGCGGCAGTGCCTGTCCGGCATACAGTTCCACGCCGCTTTCAGCATGATACACCGGCGGACGCTCCACGTTGTTCAGCAGCCCTTCCACCAGGTCCGATGCCGGGGCCATATCCTTGAGGCCCTGCTGGTACTGGATGCCCACCGCAGCGCAGCCAAAATCATGGGCAATGCGCACCGCCGCGATGTACATTTTGCACTGTTCAAGTATCTGGGCGTCGGTCAGGTCAGTTTCCGGGTTTGGCCCGGTCACGAAGGTCATGCCGGCCGTGTCCAGCCAGTCGCGGACTTTCTGCGCTTCCGCGTCACTGACCTGTTTCATGGCGGCCACCAGCGCGGACTGGCTGAGACGTTCCTTATACAGCCCCGCCGGGTTGAGCAGTTCATCGTCGATGATGGCGTTATACATGCCCATGCAGCCTTCATCGAACACGCCCAGAATAGCTTTTTCGACCTGAAGCTGAACGGCCAGCGCCCGGCCCAGATTGGCCTCCTCGATGGGCAGTTTGGCCGCTTCGAGATCACGCACATGGCTGGTGTCGTGCGTGATGTGCCCGCTGCGAATCCACTCGCGGATTCCCCGGCGGAAAAAGTCGTCGGTAAAGTCCTCGCTCCAGATGCTGCTGTAGTTGACGCCCATTTTGGTAAGCGATCCGTTCAGGTTGAGCAGGCCCACCAGCCCGGGCCACTGCCCGCTCCAGTTGGCGACGGTCAGAATCGGCCCGCGATGGTCACGCAGACCGGCCAGCACATGATGGCTGTACTGCCAGACCGCTTCGGCCACGATCAGCGGGGTATCCGGGTGGATGGCCTTGAAGACATCCATGCCCATGCGCTGGTTCCAGATAAACCCGTGTTTCAGATCGGCGTTATAAGGATGCCCGCGTTTGACGGTCCAGCCTTCCTCGGCAAAGGCGGCGATGACCTTTTCCTCCATCGCCTGCTGCGCGGGCCAGCACACCTGATTGGCAGACAGGCGCAGATCGCCGCTGGCGACCAGCACGGCGGTGTTCGGTTCCGGCGGCTCCGGTGACAAAATTTCGGGCAGTGTATAAGGAGACATCTTATCCCTCCAGTGGGAGTATCCGGGAAATTATAAGCCTACCGTAATTGCCAGTTACGCTTTTCGCATCCAGAGGCTCAAAGCCTCCGTCTGCCAGAAAGCCGGAAGCCCGCTAAAGCAGGCTGGGAAGACCGTTCTGGACCCTTTTTGTCAAGTTCAGGGGACTTCCAGACTGGATTAGCCGGGTGTTTTGAACGCCCGGCGACAGCGAGGCGACAACAGGCAATCACGGTAAGCCTACAGACTTTCGACTGCTTGCTGAATCGAGTATACCGCTGTTGGCAGGCTTGCCCATAACCATCACACCTGCATCGAGACTTGCCCCTTGTCCCCTGTGGGCGCATTTTGATAAAATTGATCCTTCCTGAACTGCCCAAAATCATATAGGAGGAGGTTCATGCGCCTGGGGATCGACTTTGGCACGACGAACTCGGCCATCGCGTTCTATGACGGGCGGCGGCTGACGGCTGTCCGCACCAACCCGCTCAACGAAAATCCTGATGTCCTTCCGTCTTTGATCTACATTGACCGCAACTATCACGCTACCGTCGGCATTGAAGCCGCCTTTGCCTATCTGGAACACGATACGGGCCGCCCGGTCAAATGGCAGCGCCAGCACGTCGGCATGGCGGAAGTGGTCGTCGCGGGGCGCGGGGACGATGCCATCACCTACGGCGAAGACCTGTACGCGCTGGTCGATATGGCGGCGCACGGGCGGTTACTGCAATCCATCAAGACCATCCTGCGCAGCCCCTCTTACGATGGCACGCGCATCTTTGACCGCTTCCACACCGTCGATGAACTGATCGGCCTGCTGCTACGTTCACTTAAGGACTGTGCCGAAGCCCAGTTTGGCGAAGCCTGCGACGCGGTGGTGATTGGCCGCCCGGTCAAGTTCTCGGATGATGAAACGGTCAACGCCCGCGCCGAGGAGATTATCTACACGGCGGCGTGGGCCTCCGGCTTTCGCAATATCACCTTCGCCACCGAGCCGCTGGCCGTCACCTATCTGCATCATGTCAGCAGCCCGGAGCGCAACACCAGCCTCGTATTCGATTTCGGCGGCGGCACGCTGGACCTGACAGTGGCGCGTGTGGGCGGCGACCAGGCCCCGGAAATTCTCGCCAATCGCGGCGTGCTGGTGGGTGGGGATGATCTCGACAAGGCCATTATGCGCTATCTCACACGCCATTTCGGGCGGGGGATGCTGTTTGGGCGGGAGCAGCGGCCCTTCCCGGACGATATGCTCGAACTGCTGACCACCTGGCAGACCATGTCTGATCTTTCACGCCCGCAGCATCTGGATCGCATCCGCCAGCTACAGCGCGACAGCAGCGGCAGCACCCGGCAGGCCATACGCTCGCTGGAAGCGCTCGTCACCCAGAATCTCGGCTACCAATTGTTCCGCACCATCGAACAGACCAAGCGCCAGCTATCATCATCCCTGCTGGCAAAGCTCGATTTTGAACACGGCCCCATCAAAATCCACGAAGTCATCACCCGTGACCGCTTCGAGCAGATGATCGCCCGCGAACTGCATGAGGTCGAAACCGGCGTGCATCAGGTGATGGCAGAATCGGGCTTAAAATCGGAAGAGATTGACGTGGTCCTGCGAACAGGCGGTTCGTCGGCGGTCCCGGCTTTTGTGAACATGCTGGGGCGCATCTTCGGCGAACATAAACTGCGCGAACTGGCTCCGCTGGTGTCGGTGGTGGGCGGTATGGCGGTCATCGCCTATAACAACGAACGCCCTGTGCCGGAATACGCGGTGCGCTACGAGACTGAGACGCATAAGGTGCTGGGCGACATCGAAGTCGAAAGCGACCACCCGGCGCAGCGTTATTATCTGCGGGCCTATGAACGCGCCTACAGCGACGACGCCTGGGCCATCAACATGATGCCCGCCAACCTGAGCGGCCTGCCCACCATCCGGCTGGCAGCGGCGGACATGGAAAACGCCTCCGAAACCTACCTCAAATTTAATATCACCGTGCCATCGCGCGTGTATGTCGGCTACGACAGCAACGCCATTGACCGCCCCCGCTGGCTGCGTGACTGGCAGAAGGATGACACGGCTCTCGAAATTGACGATGGCTGGCGCGCACCGCGCACGCTGCGCCTGTACAGTAAAGTCTTCGACGCCGGTACAGTC
>CAZKIB010000326.1:4823-5978 GCA_964552425.1 uncultured Anaerolineaceae bacterium
ATTACACCGTCGTCGTCAAAGCCATGATTTAGCTCAAACCAACTGAAGGTCTTTTGCGGCAGCGATCAGCCGGGGATGAATGCGCGGATTGGCGACAATCATACCCTTGTTGTTCGCCAGCGTGCGCCCCTGCGAAAAATCCAGCGGGGAGCCATCCACGTCGCTGACGATGCCCCCGGCGGCCTGCACCAGCGCGGTTCCGGCGGCGTGGTCCCATATCATGTGCGGGCGGGTGCTGGTGATGCGCGGCAGACGCAGGTACAGGTCCGCATCACCCGCCGCTACACGGGCATATTTTTCCTGGCTGTCGATACGTTCGATCTGCGCGCCGCCGATACCCGCCGCTTCCCGAAGCTGGGCCATGAGGTCCTGGCTGGCGTGCGATTTTTCGTAGCTTTCCAGCGCGATCAGGCTGGTCGGGTCGGTGCGCTGCGATGCCTGAAGTTTACGGGCCGCGCCGCCGGCCAGCGCTTCAACATACGCGCTGCCGTCACGGGTATAAAACACCGCCTCGCCATGCAGATAACCGGGCGCAGCCATGACCCCATCCACGACCTGCCGGGTCTCGTTCAGCACGCCGATGGCGACCACATACTGCCGCAGGGCGATGAACCCTTTTGTGCCGTCAATCGGGTCAATCACCCAGGTGCGCGCAGACTCGCGGTTCAGCCCGTGATCGAGCCAGGCGGTGATCTGATCAATCGTGACCGGCTCACCCAGCACACCGCTGATGAGGCTGGCGATTTCCTGCTGGTCGGCGGCGGAGATCAGCGCGCGGAAATGTTCGCCACCTTCCTACGCGATGACCGCATCTTCCGGGAAGGACTGGCTGAGGGCGCGGCACACAATCGCCTGCGCGCCGTAATCGGCAATCGTGACCGGCTCGGCCCCGGCTTTGCGGGCAACCGCCTCGTTATCCCCGTCCTGATAGGGCGCGATGTGTTTGTCCTGCACCGCGCGGCACAAGGCGGCGGCCTGCCGCGCAGCCTGAATGATCGGTTGAAGATCGGTCATGATAGATGGTCGCTTTCGGTATGGTTTCGCTGAATACGACCAGTATATACCACAGACGCACAGCCTTAAAGATTATTTGTTAAAATGCCGGGCCGACACGACCAGAAAACGGAGAACCACGCGATGGAATTGTATCTCATC
>CAZKIB010000327.1:0-3201 GCA_964552425.1 uncultured Anaerolineaceae bacterium
CAGAACCAATTTAAATGTCAACAGAGCCTAGCTGCTGACCTGCGACTGCAAACGATCCCGCGCTTCACGGGCTTTCTGGTAATTGCCGTTGAGGAAGACCGCCTGTTTGTAATTTTCCAGCGCGGCGTTGGTTTCGCCCATGCCTTCGCGGGCAGCCCC
Organism: uncultured Anaerolineaceae bacterium; assembly: GCA_964552425.1. Taxonomy (GTDB): domain Bacteria; phylum Chloroflexota; class Anaerolineae; order Aggregatilineales; family Phototrophicaceae. Next base: position 160 of record CAZKIB010000327.1, read on the forward strand.
GGCATAGTAGAAGGTTTCCTCGACCCAGTGCCCACCGCCGTCATTACGGTTGGCGCTGGTGAGCGCGAGCGTGTCCTGATAACGGCCCACGCCATTGTAAGCTTCCAGCGGGCCGAACTGGTACCACATCATGCGCCAGGGCAAACCGAGCTTACGGGCTTCATCGTAAGCCACCGCCGCGTATTCATAAGCCTGCTGCTGGTAAACATCCGCCAGCGCCACATAGCTTGTGCCAATGTTAAACCAGGCGTAGGGGTCCTGCGGGTTGCGGGTGGCTTCATCACGAGCGGTTTCCAGTGCGCGCAGGGCATTCTGCGTCGGGTCGGCATCCTCACCCAGCAGGGCCAGCAGTTCCGGTTCGCGCCCGCTTTCGTACACCACGATAAACGTCCGGTTGAAGTGCCGCCAGTATTCGTTGATATGGTCGTAGGAGTAAATTTTGCCAGGGCCTTCGTAGCTGTCATGGGTGACGAAGTGCTGCTGCGCATCATCATAACCGATCAGCAGCAGATAATGCCCCATCCAGCCCAGGTCGTGCGGCGGCGGGTCATAACCTTCTTCGATAATGACCGGGAAGCGGTTCGCCAGCAGGGTGGTGAGCAGTTCCACACTCCCGCCCATGCGGGTCAGCGCGTATACAGGAATTTCGGGAACCTGCGAATTGACGAAGCTAATCATCTCTCGCGGGGTCACATTTTTATCTTCACCATTGGGCTTGAGAAACTGGGCCGCCCGGTTCTGATTATCGGCATAACCAAAAAACGTCAGGGCGTTGGTCAGGGTGGCCGGGCCACAGTTATTCCACCCCTGGTACTCGAAGCGGAAACCGTCCAGTTGAAAGGCGCTGGGTTGGTTCGCAGCGGTCAGCGTCGTTTCCTGGGCCAGTGCGCTCCCCGCCGGGATGGTTATGAGGACAAGCAGTAAAACAATAATACGCCACATGTCGTTAAAACCCCATCTTGTGAACATGGTAAATTATACTAAGATTCTTTAAGAAGGGTCTAGGATGCGGACACGACGATTGCCTGACGCCTGCTATTCGTGCATTCTTAACAGTTTCCTGATACTATTCAGGCTTGCCGCACTATAATAGACGCACCTTTTCATCTTAAGGAAAAGCCATGCAGCAGCCGGATGGGTTGATCGGCACACAACTGGGTGATTACAAAATCGAGGCCCGCATCGGACGCGGCGGGATGGCGCGCATTTATCGTGCCTATCAGCCGTCGGTGCAGCGCTATGTCGCGGTCAAGATCATCGCGACGGACCTGGCCGAAGAACAGGACTTGCAGGTTTTTCGGGAACGTTTCGCGCGCGAGGCCAAAGTCATTGCCAGTCTGGAACACACCCACATCCTGCCGATCTATGATTACGGCATTGTCAACGATACCGCCTACCTTATCATGCGTCTGCTGGATGGCGGTTCTCTAAGCGACATTATCGCTGATGGGCCAATCCCACTGGAGCGGGTGGGCGATATTTTCAGCCAGGTGGCGCGCGGGCTGGCCTACGCCCACAGCAAAGGTATCATCCACCGGGACCTGAAACCGGCCAATATTCTGTTCTCCGGCACAGGGGACGCCTATCTGACGGATTTTGGTCTGGCAAAATGGATCGAAGGATCGCCGGATTTAACCCAGAGTGGCAAGATTGTCGGCACACCAGCCTACATGGCCCCGGAACAGCTTCGCGGCGAGCCGATTGACCAGCGGGCCGATATTTACAGCATGGGCGTCATTCTGTACCAGATGGTGACAGGCGAGCTGCCCTTTGACAGCGACAGCGGTGACGTGATTTCGATCATCTACCAGCATCTCGAAAAACAGCCGCCCGCGCCGCACGAACTCAACCCGGATGTACCCACCGAAGTCGAGGCCGTTATTCTGAAGGCACTGCAAAAAGACCCGGTTCATCGTTACAGCAGCATTCTGGAAATGGCCGACGAACTGGACCGGGCGCTGGGGCGCAGGTCAGGCAGCACCGGCAACCTGATGGCCCCGACGCCGCCGGTCCTGCGCACCGACGCGGTGATGAAAGCGCAGCGCCGCGCGCGCCGGCGGGTACTGTCTATTTCGGGCGGGATCGCCCTGCTGGCGGCAGCGGTGGTCATCGGCTTTGTGGTGCTGAGGTCTCAGTTCATGCCTGTATCGAAAGCCATTGTTCAGGCCGGCACGGTGGGCGAAGCCGCCAGCGTTGTGCCGACCAGCGATGAGGTGGCCGCTGCGCAGCGCAGGCTGGGAGATCGCTTCATCGCCTACATCACCTGCAACCAGAGCAGCGAATACCATGCCACCCAGTCCCGTGAAATGGGCGATTTTGCCCGCGCCTATGGACTGAATTACCGGGTGTATGACAGCGACTCGGATTCGTACAACCAGCTTCTGCAAATCGAACGCGCCCGCACCGATGGCGCTTCCGCGCTGATTATCTGCCCGCTGGATACCGAACTGCTGGATGGGCCGCTGACCGCCATTCAGAATGCCGGTGTGCCGCTGGTGATGCTCTCTGGCGGCGAAGCGACTTACGGCGGTGTGATGCTGGTTGGCGATGACTATCGGATGGGTTACAGGGCGGGTGAATTCGCCGGAAGGCTGATCGCCGAAGAGATGGGCGGTCAGGCCGACGTGATTATTCTCGATTATCCTGACGCCCCGCATATCGTGACACGCGCCAACGGCATCGAAGATGGTATCCTGGCCGAAGCGCCGGACGCCCATATCATTGGGCGCTACCTGGGCGCGACACAGGAATTTGGTGAAGCCTCCGTCAGCCGGTTGATTGAGGAGGGTGTCACCTTCAATATGATTGCCAGCATCAATGACGCGGGTTCCTTCGGGGCGATCACGGCGCTGGAAGAGGCCGGGATCACGCCTGATGAGGTGGTCATCAGCAGTATTGACGCCGAACAGCAGGCCCGCCAGTTTATGCGCGCCGGGCGCTATATACGCGGGTCTGTGGATGTGGGCCGGGCGCAGTTCTCACGAGCGGCTGTCGATGCTATCACCAAACTGCTGGCCGGGGGTATACTGCCTGAACCGATTC
>CAZKIB010000327.1:3223-5954 GCA_964552425.1 uncultured Anaerolineaceae bacterium
AACCGAGCGCCGGCCTGAATAAGGCTGCACACATGAAGGATAAACGCCATGCCGCGTAAAACACTGGAACAGCTTCGCGCCGAAATGGAACGCGCCCCCATCACCGATGAGGCCCGCCGCGCGCAGATTGATGACCTGAAACAGAGCGTCAACGAGGCCCTTGAGCGGGAGCAGCTTCATATTGTGTCGCTCGAAAAACTGGAGCAGGCGCTTATTTTGTTCGGTGACGATCACCCGGACCTGGCCGCTGCCATTCGCGCCGCGATCCAGATTCTCAGCGAGGGCGGGGTCTAGCTCAGTGCCCCATCAAGCAGCTTTGCTATGGTTATTTCTTGCGTTTAGGTTGGTCAGGAAGCAGCGGTTTCTCTGTCACCAGGTCATATCCGATAGCTTCACTGAGTTCTCTGGCCTGTTTGTGAAATAATCTGGCAACTTCCCACACGATTTCGATAGCGACTGCAAGAGTTACTGTGTCGACATTCTCCAGACGCTCAGTTGCCAGTTCTTCGGCCAAACGGGTATAAATCAATGCGTATTTGCCAAAGTGATCGCGTGGATTCTCTCTGGGTGTAATGTCCAGATCATTCCGTAGCTGCGCTGTCGTGCGATCCCACAGCCCCCTGTAGAGTCTGTCTGTTGTCTGCGCATACATGCTTGGCAAAGCATCAATGACAGCATTTTTGAGTGCTTCTACAAAACGCTTGCGGGTGACAATGCCCTCCACACGCAGCGCAATCCAGTTATCGGGCTTGCCAATTCACCGGTACTCATCTATTGTGCGGTCAAGCGAGCGAAACAAGCCCATCTCCGGGTCTTCGGTTTCTTCAAGACGTTCTGAACCCACTTTTGCAAGCCATTGTTTAAAAGGTTCCACTTTAGGGGAGGGGATTGACTGGATCAGGCGAAGCACTTGTTCTCTTTTCATGACATCGGTCAGATACCGCTTCCCGTCGGATGCCATCAACTTAAGTCTCTTACATTTTGTAAGAGACTCATTGCCTTCTTTTTTTAACCGTCCTTTGAGAACATGATAATAATTTTGGGCACGTTTCTTATCGGCATCAAGCAGCTCTGCGATAACATCGACCACAGCATAGTGCCATTCACCTTCATGCCACGCCTTCCGAATGCTTTCTCCGTTGATTACAGGGACAGGCTTGCTCATGATGACCTCAGTACACTGAATTTACGAGTGTACTGAGAATACACGTTTACTGAACAGCCCAACACAGCAATTGGAGTCGCTTTTGCAAAGCAGATATACCTGATTACAGGATCGGAATTTTGCGACGTTGCTAACTCACCGCTTCGACGCGGATCAGTTCGGCCAGGTTGTGACCGATGATGCGGTATTCACTGCCGACTTTCAACTGCATTGGCCCGTGAAACGGCGCGAGGTGCAGCACCTGAAGTTCTGTACCCGGCACAAGCCCCAGCGCCGCGAGGTATTCCAGCCGGTCGGATTCGCGGGTCAGCACCCGCGTGATGCGCAGCAGACCGCTTTCCGGCGTGCCCGTCGTCAGCAGGAAATCATCCGGCAGGGTAATCGTGCCATCGGGTGTGGGGATCGGTTCGCCATGCGGGCAGTGGGTGGGGTGGCCGGCCATCTGCGCCATGCGCTCAGTGAGCATGTCGCTCAGGCCCCGGCTCATGCGGTTGGCTTCTTCATGGATCTGATGCCATTCAAAATTCATCACCCTGACGAGGAACACCTCGGTGATGCGATGCCGCCGCAGTTCCTTCAGGGCTTCGCGTTGGCCCGCTTCGGTCAGGTGAATGCCGCGATAGGGTTCGTGTTCCAGCAGGCCGAGTTCTTTCAGCCGTGTCACCATGCGGTTGACCGCCGGCGCGCTGACATCCAGCAGATCGGCCAGCGCCGAAGTGCTGACATAACCCTGTTCGGTGTCCGGGCTGCGGTCATTCAGCCGGTAGATTTCGGCCAGATAGTCGCGCATGGTCGCGCTGATTTCATCCACCATGAGCGTTCTACCAGCCATGTTCGAGGCGTGTCACCAGGCGTTCCGGCATATCGTGCTGGCGCATCCGCTGCTGCACGGCGGCAATATCATAAGGCACGCGGCGGTGTTCCCAGACGTTCTTTTCCACGTCGAGGATGGCGTAGGCGGCCTGGGGGTTCTGGTCACGCGGCTGGCCTACGCTGCCGGGGTTGATAATCTGGCGATGGCCGTTCAACTGGCGCTGCTGGCGGTAGCTGGGCATGATCGCCTGTGTATCGCCAGAGTCGTTCACCTGTTCATAGATGACGGGCTGGTGCGTGTGCCCCACCAGACAGTAGGGGGTTTCAAAATACGGGAAATTCAGCGCGGCGATCAGCGGTTCGAGAATGTACTCCCAGACCGGTTCACGCGGGCTGCCATGCGCCAGCGTGTACTGGCCGATCACAAACGTCGTCGGCAGGTCTTCGAGATACTGGGTGTTTTCCGGGGTCAGCGTGTCGCGGGTCCAGTTGACGGCTTTGCGAGCGTCCGGGTTGAAGGTGCGAATATCCAGCCGCCCCAGCGCTGCCCAATCGTGGTTGCCGGCCAGGCACAGGTGCGGCAGCGTGCGCAGCAGTTCGACGCATTCATTGGGGTCGGGGCCATAGCCGACCACATCACCCAGACACCAGACATACTCCCATTGACCCTTCGCGTCTTCCAGAACCGTCTCGAAGGCGGTAAGATTGGCATGAATATCGGAGATGATGAGTACGCGCATGTATGAAACCTGC
>CAZKIB010000328.1:0-5916 GCA_964552425.1 uncultured Anaerolineaceae bacterium
CTACAACTCACCAGTACCTTGATCTGGCTTCGATGAAATGTCAACAGAACCTAGTTTCACGTAATCTTTTATCATGCGCGCGCCTTCTTTTTCGCTATTATTTATAGTCCAGGTCGTTGTGCTATGTGCAGCAGTTCCATCCTTGACCATCCTTGCCTGTTGCGAACGAATCTGATCTAGCCTGCTCTTGTATAGAAGAGAATTCGCCAGATCATATCTTGGCTGATAGAACCCAAAAGATTGAAGCAGCATTTCTTCATCAAGTACGATGATTTCTGATTGTTTAATGGCAATCTGGCGGTTTAGCTCGATAATTTGCTCATTTAATATCTGGCGTTGTCTGGCAGCGTTTGCTTCTTCTATTGCTATTTCTTCCGTTAACTGTTTTTTTCGAGCAAGCAATATTTCTATCGCCTTCTTTAAGCCGTAGGCTTCCATACGTTCCACTTCAGACATTGCAGTTTTCAATTGCCTATACTCGTTTTTTACTTGCTCAAATTCGCTCCTAAACTTATTTATTGCAGCTTTCAGGCGATCACGTTCATTTTTTACCTGCTCAAGTTCATCCTTGAGCTTGTTCATCTGAAATATATCATTCAGTGGCATATGTATCCCTTCGCAGAATACAGGGTCAATAAAAGAGTATATTAAAGATAACATACTAATCTAATTCTATACGAGTTTATTTATGTGAGAAACCTCTTCATATATTTGCTTTTGACACTACTGGCAGCCGATCCGAACGGTGGGGAGGCTAGCCGGAGAGTTCGGACTAAGGTAGCTTACAGCCAGAACGATATTCGTCTTTTTCTCACCTTTGCCTCTTTGCGTTAGGTTTTTTGTATGGAATCGAACACTCTGGCAGAATGCCCCCTGCTGACGCTAAAATAGCCTCTGAATTTTGATCGGTGAATGACGGACGACCTACAGAAGAACGACTATGACGACTGTGGATATTTTTGCGCGCATGATTGTCTGGCTGGTGTGCGGCGGGGTGATTGGCCTGCTGGTGGGGCTGCGCTCGCGTTATAACACCGGCTGGTTGGTGGCGAGCGGCGCGGTGGGGGCGCTGCTGCTGGGTTTTGCCACGCTGGTGTTTGATCTGCTGCCGGCTTCCGCGCTGGAGAGCCGCATCAATATGCCGATTTACACGACGGATGTGCTGCTGGCGGTGGGCGCGGGTTTTCTGACGGCGCTGATTGTGGCCCTTGTCAACCGGGGCGGCCGGCGCAATTGAGGCGCGTTTCTCGCAGAAAAACAGCGCTCTTCTTTGTGCCGCCGATTGAAATCGACGGCAAGGCAAGACAAGTCCCTCTGGGACTCGAAACGAATTCTGCGACGATCTGGATACCTTGACTGCCCCGCAGCGAGCTGCCCACGTTAAATTTTGACAACTCAATTATCCAAAAACACAGGGAGCAAAAGCCAGTCTTTACGCCTTTGCTCCCATCTGGATGGCGTTGGGCCAAAGCTAATCTACAGCGTCACCGCGTAGACCACCAGAATGCCCGCGTCGGAGACATTGACCGACTGGACGGTATAGACAAAGGGGATGTCCGCCGGGATATTCACCGCCGTATCCATGGCCGAACCCAGAATGCCCAACTGCACGGCTGACAGCAAATCTGCCGGAACCCGTTCGAGGGGGATGTTCGCGCCGTTCCAGGTGGCCGCAGTCAGCGTGGCGGTGATGCGGCCTTCCACCACCGCAATCGTATAAGTCAGCACGAGGGTTCCCGGCAGTTCCCCGGTGACATCCATCAGCGTGACCTGAATCGTGCCATCCTCGCGAGTATCCAGTGAAACCGCCTCTGCGTTGTAACCGGCCGCTTCGACCACGATGTCCTGCAAGTCGTTGGCCTGCTGCTCGTTAATGTAGGACGTAACGGTGAGCATCTGCATGGCGGAGTCGTAGGTCACGCTGGTCTGCTCGGCCAGGTAGCCCAGCAGTTCGGATACTTCCGGCGGGAGCGAACTAAGCGCGGCCTGAACCGTCGCGCTGATGGCGGCAGTCGTGGCCTGAATATCGCCAAGCTGCTGGTTGAGGGTGGTGGCGACGTACTGCGCGGTCCCGGCGATGCTGGTTGCGACTGCGCCGGTATCCGCCAGCGCATCGTCCACAATGGCCTGAACGGTTTCCTGCATCCCCGGAAGCTGCGCCTCCAGGGTGATGGGGATCAAACCGATGCCGGACTGGGCGGTCTGCTGGATGGCTAAAGCCCCGGCCTCCAGTGTCTGCGGCAGGGACTCGCGCATCACCTGGGCGGTTTGCTGCGGCCCCAGCAGATTGGCCTCAGCGGTTTGCTGTACCGCCCCGACCCCGGCGCGCAGAGTGGCATTGGGCTGGGCACGGGTCGGCAGCGTGGGCAAAGCCAGACCCGCCCCGACCAGCAGCAGCGTAGAGAAAAAGACCATGAACAACCCGGTAAGGTTTCGGCGTGACATCCTGTTCCTCGCGCTTATTGACACTGTGCCTATTGTAAATGAGGTGATGTGGGTCGAAGTGTGGGAAAAAAGAACCGGGGTGGTAAGCACCCCGGCCTGTGATTATTCGACCTGGACTTTGACTTTGGTCTTGCCAGTGGTCGAGGGTTTGTCGTCGTCGCTTTCTTCTTTGGCCGTTTCGACCTTTTTGGCGACCTTCTCCATCTCGTCGATGAAGGTATCCGCCAGCACCTTGAACCCGGCCAGGAATTCTTTCTGGGCTTCTTTGGCGTGGCTGACGAAATCGGGCGGCAGCAGCGATTCGAGAGCCTTGCCGGTTTCTTCCAGCGCGCGCTTCTGATGCTCGACAAATTCGTCGATCACGTTGGGGGCCTTCGGCTCGGCCTGTTCCGCTTCGGGCTGGGTGTTCATCTGTTCTTCAGACACGTCTCACTCCTCATTACCTGTTGTTTTGTATTGTCGTCTCAAACTGCTAATACGCAAGTCGCGCGGCAGGGGTTGCAGAAACAAGTGCAGCGTGTCATTCAAAACCCCTCAGTCATACAATACCGCGATGGCTTCGACCTCGACCAGCAGTTCGGTGAGGTACAGACGGCGCACTTCCACCGCCGTGCTGGCCGGGGGTTGGGCCGTGTTGATGTAGCGATTACGCACATCGCGCACCGCCTGCATCTGCGACATGTCGACTACAAAATAGGTGAATTTGACCACATCCTCAAAGCTTGCTCCGGCAGATTCCAGCGCCGCCGAAAGGTTCTGGAAGACCTGTTCCGCCTGGGCTGTCATATCCCCCGGCCCGACGATGTTTCCCTGCGGGTCCAGCGCGACCTGTCCGGAGATGTACACCGTGCGGCTGCCGGATGTTTCGACCACGTGGGTGTAACCTCTCGGCTGGGCGATGTTCTCCGGGTTGATAAAGCGATTCTGCGTCATGGTGTTTGCTCCCAATACCCAACAGTCGAATACAACCGGTTCTAGCAGGCGCAGCACCCCAACAGCAGCGGGAAACCACGCAAGGATGGCTGTAACAAATAAACCGACGCGGAAGACTAAGCGCCCGGTACTCCGCACTTCATACTGTATTAATACCCGCGCGCGCGGTCCACACGGTTGAGCAGCGGCTGGTTGTCGAGATAACGCTGCAAATTATCGGCGAACAGCGCGGCGGCTTTTTCGTGAATGCGGGCGTTGTTGCCGGAGACATGCGGCGTGATGATGACATTATCCATCTGCCATAAGGGACTGGTGGAAGGCAGCGGTTCCTGCTCGAACACGTCCAGCCCGGCCCCGGCGATTTTTTCCGCCGCCAATGCCGAAATAAGCGCGTCTTCGTCGATTACCCCGCCGCGTGAGACGTTGATGATCACGGCAGTTTTTTTCATCATATTGAGGATGTCCTCATTAACGATGTGGCGGGTCGCGGGTGTCAGCGGCAGAGTCAGGACCACGAAATCGCAGACCCTGACCATCGACCCCAGCGCTTCGGGAGGGTACAGGCGCATGGGAATATCGCCGGATTCATCACCAAGACCGGCTTCGATGTACTCCCCTTCCGCCGAAATCTGCTTGAGGTCGCGTTTGGTCGCCACCACCACCATGCCCATCTGGTCGGCGAGGCGCGCCAGTTCGCGGCCCACACTGCCATAACCGACGATGCCGAGGGTCTGCCCACGCAGCGTCTGGGTCTTGAGGTCCCAGCCATTTTCGGGCCACTCGGCGCGCTGCTGATAACGGCGGAAAAGCGGCAGGCGGATGGCAAAGGCCAGCATCATCGCCAGGCAGTATTCGGCCATCGGCGCGGCATGGATGCCGCTGGTGGTGGTGACTTCCACATCTTCGGCCTGCATGATGGGCCGCTGTGCCAGATGATTGATGCCGGCGGTGTGGGTCTGTATCCAGCGCAGGCGGGGGACCTGTTCCGGTTCGGGCAGGTCACGCACGGTGTAGAGTATCTCGGCATCTGCCCAGGCGCTGTCGGACACTTTGGGGAAGTGACGCTCGATGTGCAGGCGCGGCGACACCGCCCGCAGATGCTCCATGATTTCATCTGAAAAGTCTATCGCCACGACCACCTTGATCGGATCGTCGCTCATCGGGGGTTCCTCGTCTGCTGGTGGGTTCGTTACGAGTTTAGGCTGTCGGGCCGCAGGGCGCAAGGCCGGATTGACGCAGGTTATGGTAGAATGCACATAAACAAGAGAGGCATCTGGCGATGGTTAAAGTAACAGTTCGCGGCACGATTACCCCCGACGGCAAACTCGAAATTGAGCTGCCGGGTAATTTTCAGCCGGGGCAGGTTGAAGTTGAAATTCGCCAGGCAGAAATTCAGGGTGTTACGCTGCAAGCCCTGCTTGATTCCGGGCTGGCTGGCCTGTGGGCAGACCGTGATGACCTCGGCGACAGTGTGGATTTTGCCCGTTCGCTGCGGCGGCGCGCTTCGAGACGTGACCGCGCATGATCGCTGGACTGCTTGATACCCACATTCTTGAAAGGTTTCATCTCAGCCATCAGGTTGAAATCATTGACTGTTTTATTGCAGCCATGAGCATCAGATTACAGGTTCCATGCTTCTGCCGGACACTGAAGTATCCGGCAAAGCAACCCAAATCCTTTCAGGATTCACACCACACCGGGCCAGTCCCAGCGGGACTTGCTTTATCTTGCCGTCGATTTCAATCGGCGGCACAAGCTGAAAAGTTCATAACAGCCTCTAGCATCGTCACACCCTACTGATAAACGGCCCATGACCCCATCCCGCGCATTATCCAACACCCAGATTGCCCGCGCCGCGCTGGTGGTGCTGGTCGGGTTTCTCGCCAGCGGCATTCTCGGCCTGGTGCGGACAGCCATCATTAACGCCACCTTCGGGGCCGGGGACGCGCTGGACGCCTTTGTGTGGGCGCAGCGACTGCCGGAACTGATTTTTGTGCTGGTGGCCGGCGGCGCGCTGGGGTCGTCGTTTATCCCGGTGTTTGCGCGCCAGCGGGAACAGGATGAAGCGGTGGCGTGGCGGCTGGCAAGCGCGGTAATGACCCTTTCGGCACTGGCAGCCGGCCTGTTGAGTATCATCGTCATCCTGCTGGCTCCGCTGATTGTGACGACGGCGCTGGCCCCTGGCGCGGAACCGGCGGTACAGGCGCTCACCGCCCGGCTGATGCAGATGATGATGGTCACGCCGTTTGTGTTCAGCATCAGCGGTCTGCTGATGGGCATTCTGCACGCGCACCAGTTATTTTTGCTGCCATCGCTGGCGATCAGTATGAACAATATCGGCCTGATGGTGGGCGCGCTGGTGATCGCCCGCGTTCTGCCAGCGGATTCAGCTGTGGCGCAGGTGGGCGAATCCAACGTCTATGGGCTGGCCTATGGCGCGGCGTTGAGCGCCTTCCTGCATCTGGCGGTGCAGCTTCCCGGCCTGCGGCAGATCAACGCGCGGCTGCGCCCCCTGTTCGACTGGCGCGTGCCAGGTGT
>CAZKIB010000329.1:0-5900 GCA_964552425.1 uncultured Anaerolineaceae bacterium
CCTTCCCCGAAGCCTACTCCCGCGCGTGACGGATCTCACCCGCCGGGCGCCCAACCGAGATGCGACCCTGCGCCCACGCACGACTGTGCCGCTGGCTGCCGGTGAGCAGTTCAGTTCCAAGTGGGAATTCCGCCAGTTGATTGAGGAAGAATGGATCGATTATGCCCGCATTGACCTGTGCATCGCGGGTGGACTGACCGAAGCTAAAAAAATCGCGGGCTGGTGTGAAACACATTACATCAATCTGGCGACTCATAACCCGTTGGGGCCGGTATCGTCCGCCGCCTGTCTGCATCTGAACCTGTCGTGCCCGAATGTAGGCGTTCAGGAACAGCCCCGTATGCCAGGTTCATGGTTGCAGGATGTTGTCCCTGTGCAGATTGACTGGGAGGATGGTTATCTCCTGCCACCAACACGCCCTGGTCTGGGGGTTGAGTTTGACCGGGAAGCCGCGAAGAAAAATCCCATGCAGGAACAGAAGCGAATTATCCTGCACCGCCCGGACGGTTCTTTCACGAACTGGTAATAAAAACAGGTCAAAGGGGCGCACACCCGCGCCCCACTGTGTATCGCTGTGTTACCCGGCAAGGATCGTTTCGATCTGGCTCAGTTCTTCCTGTGAGAATTCGAGGTTGTTCAGAGCGGCGACACAATCCTCAACCTGGCTGGCACGGCTGGCCCCGATCAGCGCGGAAGTCATGCCGGGATGCCGCAGGGTCCAGACGATTGCCATCTGCGCGAGAGTCTGACCGCGCGCTTCTGCCAGCGCATTCAATTTGCGGATTTTATTCAGCTTGTCTTCGGTGATGGACTCCGGCTTGAGAAAACGCCCATCCCTGACGGCGCGTGAGTCTTCAGGGATGCCATGAAGATATTTACTGGTGAGCAGCCCCTGTGCCAGCGGCGAAAAACAAATGCAGCCTATGCCTTCATCGGCCAGTGTATCAACAAGACCATCTTCAACCCAGCGGTTGAACATATTGTAGGAGGGCTGGTGAATGAGGCAGGGGGTTCCCAGTTCGCGCAGGATCGCTGCCGCCTGTCGGGTCTGTTCTGGCTGGTAAGATGAAATGCCGGCATAGAGCGCCTTGCCCTGGCGTACTGCCTGATCGAGCGCTGACATGGTTTCTTCCAGCGGGGTATTCGGGTCGTAGCGGTGGCTGTAAAAAATATCAACATACTCCAGCCCCATACGCCTGAGACTTTGATCGAGGCTGCTGAGCAGGTACTTGCGCGAACCCCATTCACCATAGGGGCCGGGCCACATGAGATAACCGGCTTTGGTGGAAATAATCAGTTCATCCCGAAAGGACCGGAAGTCCTGCGCGAAAATTTTTCCGAATGTTTCTTCAGCGGAACCTGGCGGTGGGCCATAATTATTCGCCAGATCGAAGTGGGTCACGCCCAGGTCGAACGCGCGATGGAGCATGGTACGGGCGTTTTCGGTGGAATCTACCCCGCCAAAATTGTGCCAAAGCCCCAGAGAAACCGCCGGCAGGTGTAAACCGCTGCGCCCACTGCGGCGGTAGAGCATCGTGTCATAACGCTGTGCAGATGGCGTGTACATCATGGCAAGGTATCTCCGAAAGTTGTGCGAATGTCGCGGTTAATGTACCCGAAAGTGACGCTGATGACCAGCAGGGATGGCCCTAAGCGTTTGTTAAAAGGAGGGCCATTTCATACTGACTAAGGATTTCCTGCCAGCCGAGCGCTTCTAACACCGGCCATGAAGGTTCGTCTTCACCGAGATTGACGAGGCGACCAATCGCATCGGGGTTTTGCTCATGAAGGTACATCAGGAGTTTGCCAAGTTCGGCTTCGTGACCGGACGCGCAGGCCAGGTCCAGAATATGCACGGTGCTGGCAGAAGCGAAGCCAATGACATAGGCGGCGGGTTGGTTTGCCGCTGCGATCATCCACGCCTGTGTCGATGGTTCAATGCTTGTCAGGTCGCGCTGCCAGGGGGTCGGTTTCGGATGAAAGCGCGGGTATAATGCCTGGACATCTTTGGCCTCGACAGAGTGGATGTCCAGCGATTCGGAGATATTGACAGGGCCGGGCTGGCGTTGCAGCACCAGCAGCCGGCGGAGAGTCACAAACCCAAGCTGCTGGTACAACTGATGTGCTGCGTTGTTGGTGGTAATCACCTCAAGCTTGACGGATTCAAGGCCGCGATTCTGGCTTTCGGCAATGGCGGCGCGCATGAGCGCCTGTCCGATACCCTGACGGCGATAGGTGGGATGAATGCCAAGTCCACCTATCCAGCCTTGCTGTCCTCGCACGCCCAGCAACACCAGGCCCACCACCGCGTTTTCAATCAATGCAACCCGGCTTGCTGACAGGTCGATCTTATACGCATCAATATGATGCCGCAGGTCGATTTCAGTGACCTGAACGGGCACAACATACCCGCTGTAGCCCGCGTTGAAGGCCTCAACCAGTTCGCCAAAGGGTACAGACTCTGCCGGCGGCAGGCTGAATGATCGGTTCACAGAAGCCACGCGATGGCATCTTCCCAGATTTTATCCAGTTTGACGACGCGGCTTTCCTCTTCCAGTTCAGTCCGTATCCAGTGCCACGCCTCGTCAGGGTCATGATCGTTATTAATTTCGACCAGCGCACGATTGTTGTCCGGTTTAGAGACTGAAGCCACGCAGCGCATGTTACGGGTAATTTCGAAAAAGCGGTCCTCCGTACTCGTGAGCCAGAAGCCATAACGGGTTTGGATGCCAATCGCCTGTGGTTCGCTCATCGAGAATTTTTCGTTTCCGAATGGCTCGGTCATAGCCCTTGCTCATACCTCGCGTAGTAAACTGATGTTTCATTATACTACGCAATGCCCGATTGCTGCTGCCGCCGGCGAGACAACGCATCCACAATGACGGCGACTAATAGTACCAATCCGGTAATGATAAATTTGTTGCCAGAACTAAGACCCAGCAGCCCCATCCCGTTTTCGACGCTGGCGATAATGAGCGCGCCTAAAACCGCGCTGGATACACGTCCACTGCCTCCAAACAGGCTGGTTCCGCCGATGACGGCTGCGGCAATGGCATTGAGCAGTAGATTACCACCACCAGCGGCAGTGTCCACTGAGCGCAGGCGGGAAGCCAGGATTATGCCACCGAAGCCAGCCATTAAGCCTGAAATCATGAAGACCATGACGCGGATGCGCTCAACGCTGATGCCGGCGCGCCGGGCTGCTTCCTTGTTGCCGCCTACCGCGTAAACATAGCGACCAAAGCGGGTGCGTTCTGCCACAAAGGTGAGGATTGCCAGCAGGATGAGCAGGATTACCCCAACCACCGGGACACCGCGATCCTGATTGGAGATGGCGACAACTGCCAGCGCCACAATCGCCAGAATGGCGACCTGAGCGCCGATAACAGCGATAGGACGTGCCGCCAGACCTTCGCGTTTGCGGGACCGCCAGCGTAAAATCTGAAGCAGCGCAAACGCCGCGACTGCGACAATTGCGACAATCCACCCCCACTCCGGGGGAAGAAATGAATTGGCGACCCCGACAGCGACCTGATCCTGAATAATAATCGTGCCGCCGCGTCCCACAAAAATCAACACCACGCCGTTCCATGCCAGCAGACCGGCCAGTGTCACCACGAACGATGGAACCTGGAAAGAGGTGATAATCATGCCTTGCAGGAAGCCGATACCGGCTGTGACGAGCAGCGCTACCGGCATGGCCGCGAACCAGGGCCAGGAGGTTGGCTCGCGCAGCAGCAGGGTCATCGTGACGCCGCCGACGGCACTGACGTAGCCAACAGACAGGTCAATCTCACCGAGCAGCAGGACATAGACGATGCCGTAAGCAATGGTGGTGATGCCTGCCATCTGTACAATCAGGTTGACGAAGTTGCGCGGTGTCAAAAAATTCTCATTTTGTGTCTGAAAAATGACGGCAATAACGAACAGGCCCAGAATGATGGGCAGGGAGCCGAGATCACCAGAGCGAACACGGCCGAAGTAAGATTTTAAGTAGTCGCCAATGGTCTGGCTGGATTGGCTGGCAGCCAGCGGACTGTCAGATGAGTTTTGTGCGCTGTTCATTTTTCCATCCCCGGTACATTTTGAACTTCTCCCGCCGTGATGGCATGAACAACTTCACGTTGATCGCTATCTGCCGTGCGGAAAACACCAGCATTTTGGCCGAGCCGCAGCACTGTGATACGGTCTGCTACTTCGAAAATGTCATGCAAATTATGTGAAATAATCACCACTGCCAGGCCTTTGTCTGCCAGGCGGCGGACAAGATCAAGTACCTGACGGGTCTGCGCCACGCCGAGGGCCGCAGTGGGTTCGTCCAGAATGACGAGCTTGGAATTCCACATGACCGCTTTGGCAACCGCAATGGCCTGCCGCTGCCCACCAGACAGGCTGGCAACGTGCTGGCGCACGGACCGCAGAGTGCTGACTGATAAGGATTTGAGCGTCTCGACGGTGGCTTTTTCCATGCTGTCTTCGTCGAGCTGCCAGGGCCTTTTTACTCGTTCGCGCCCCAGGAACATATTGGCGACGACATCGAGATTATCGGCCAGGGCAAGGTCCTGATACACGATTTCAATCCCCAGCGCGGCGGTATCACGCGGGCCATGGATATGGACCCGCTTGCTATCAAAGTAGACTTCGCCGTGATCAAAGGGATAGATACCGGCGATGCCCTTGATGAGTGTGGATTTGCCAGCGCCATTGTCACCGACCAGCGCCATCACTTCGCCGGATTTGACTTCAAAATCAACATGTGAAAGGGCCTGGACCGCGCCAAAGCGTCTGGATACGCCCTTCAGTTCAAGTAACGGTTGTTCAGCCAACGGGACTGCTCCTGATTATCGGGTGTGAAGAACAGGGACGCCACAATTGTGACGCCCCCATAGTTTAGCAGGTGATTCTTGCGGAACAAACGTTTATCGATCTGCCGGGCAGAATTGTTCAAATTCACCGACGCAGATTTCTTCCCAGGTGCGGAAGCCATCGGCGATGACGGTTTCGGCGATGTTGTCGGCGGTGACGGAGACCGGGGTGAGGAGAACCGCCGGGATGTCATTGGTGCCGTTGTTGACGGAACCGGTGACGAGGGCAGAGGTGTCGTCGCCGTTAAGGATGGCGATGGCGAGGGCAGCGGCGGCCTCGGCTTCGGCCTTGATGGCTTTGTAGACGGTCATGGACTGGCGGCCGGCGAGGATGTTCTGGATACCACCGACGGTAGCGTCCTGACCGGTGACGGGGATGGGATCGAGGCCCTGGTTGGCAAGGGCAGCATAGACTGAGGCGGCCAGGCCGTCGTTGGCGGCGATGGCGGCGTCAATGTCGCCACCGGCGGCGGTGAGCATCTGCTCGAAGATGACGAGGGCCTGCTGGTTGTCCCAATCGGGGACAGACTGGTCATCGACCTCGACCCATTCACCGGAGTCGAACTTGGGATTGATGACGGAGTCGTAGCCGTTTTTGAAGAGGGTGGCGTTGTTGTCGGTGGGGGAGCCGTTGAGAACCGCGACGCGGACGGGCTGTTCGAGGCCAGCGGCTTCGACGGCGGCGACGAGACCTTCACCCTGGAGGCGGCCGACGGATTCGTTGTCGAAGGAGACGTAGAAGTCTGCGCCGGGGCCTTCGATGGTCAGGCGGTCATAGTCGATGACGCTGACACCGGCTTCGCGGGCGAGGGCGATGATGGCCGCGCCGGAACCGGAGTCGAGGTTGACGAGCAGGATGACCTTCGCGCCATTGGTGATGGCCTGTTCGGCCTGGGTGATCTGGGCGGCGGCGTCGCCTTCGGCGTTGACGATGCTGTAGTTGACGCCAGCGGCGTCGAAGGCCCCTTCGAAGAAGCGGCGGTCATCGCCTTCCCAGCGAGCCGATGACGCACTGTCCGGCAGCAGCACGGCGAT
>CAZKIB010000330.1:0-1683 GCA_964552425.1 uncultured Anaerolineaceae bacterium
CGGTGGGCGCCACCGTCTCGATAAACGTCGCAGCCGCTACGAAGTCTTCGGCGGCGGCGACCATGCCATCATAGGCAAATTCGTTGAACGTGCCGTCGTTGACCTTGCCGACGTCGGTCTCCAGGCAGACCGATTCGATCAGCGGGTCCTGAGCCAGAACGCTGCTGAAAGCGCCGGCGAGCAGACCCAGAATCATAAGCGTTAATGCAATTTTCCTGAACACTTTTGCAAGTCCTCCTGCTTGGGTAACTTTAAAAGCCTGTTAACCACTCAGGCAAGATCATACCCCATCCGGCGCAATCTGCAAACGGGCACAATGTTAAGAAAAACTGCCCACTGTTTCAGCTAAATTGACTGGGACGTGTCACGGTCAGACGCATCTGGAACAGACCTTCGCCCAGTGTTTCCGTATGCAGGCCAAGCTGGCGAATTTCCTGAAGCTGAGGGCCGACAAACTGGGGCAGGAAGGTGCTGTACACTGCCGGAATATCGACATACCAGTGCGGAACACCATCCTCGCTGATTTCGACCCAGCGCTCGCGGCTCACCAGCCGGTCATCCCCCCGGCGGGCATCGAGCGAAGGTTCCAGCGCGTTACCAGTAGCGACCACCAGCAGATCATCCACCATACCGAATTGCAGCACAGTTTCGCCGGCATGTTCCAGTACATTAAATTCCAGATCATCCACCATAGTGGTTTCCAGCGGGTTGAGCGGCAGCAGCGTTTCGGCCAACCGGAGCGCGCCGCTGAGAGCCGCTTCTGCGTCGTCCACCTCGGCCACCAGCAGCACGTCATAAGGCGTGTTCAGCGGCAGCAGCGGGTCATTCGGGCGGGGCAGCAGCGCGACAGTGTAACTGCCATTGAGCTGATCCAGCAGGTCGCTGTCGAGGTCGAACCTGGCCTGACGGTTAAGGACATTCAGCCAGCCGCCGAGCGCCTGTTCGATGTCATTGGTGGTGGGTACTGCCAGCGCTGCGGACGGGGTGGCGGTTTGTACCGGGAAAGCGCCCAACACCTGCCCGGCGAAATTTGCCAGCGGCAGCGCCACCAGCAGATCATAGACCGCGCCGGGCGCATCCGTGCCGCTCTGGACGATCATGGCATTCTGAGGCAGCAGGTTCAGGATTTCGCTGTTAAAGGCTGTGTTTTCCGCCGGCACATTGGCTTCATCGGTGTACAGCGTCAGGGTGACATGCACCGCATTCAAACGCACCGTATCGGCCTGCAAGCTGAAAGCGACGCCATCCAGCGCGTTGCCGAGAATAATCTGTTCCAGGCTGGTTCCGTTCCGGTAGGTATCCAGCACATCGCTGAGACTTTCCAGCGCTGGCAGCGCCGATTCATCGCCTTCGATCAGCACGCTGAGAACGCGCAGCGCATCGCCGCCTTTGATAAAGCCGGATACGATGGCATTGCGGGGGCTTGCCGAGACGGTGCTGGAGTAGGCGGTCTGGTCAATCAGGCGCTCGGCTTCGCCAAGCTGGGTGTCGATGACGGCCTGTACCAGTTCGAGCGGGCCGATCAGAACACCTTCGGGCACAAAGGCGATGGTGGTTTTATCGGCGAGGTAGAGCGTCTGGCCGCCATAGCTCTCCTGCGTCAGAATATCCTGCGCTTGCAGAATGCGGCTGAAACTGCTGGCCGATTGCAGGATGTCCCGCGTCGGCAGAATCAGCACGGTG
>CAZKIB010000330.1:1710-5874 GCA_964552425.1 uncultured Anaerolineaceae bacterium
TGCATGTCCTCAAAATCCGGTTCGAACGATTGGTAGGCAATGATGACCCGGCTGCTCAGCCAGGGGAAAATATCGGTCTCAAAGCTGGCATCCTCAATATCCAGGTGGGTTAATGGGATCAGTGTTTCGAGCGTCTGCAAGGGTTGGTACTGGATGCGGGTGGGCTGCAAAAACGATGCCGTCAGGGTCGCCATATTCAGCGCTGTGAAGGTTTCGCCTTCGCGGATTTCCAGGTCCACAAAACCGGCGAAATCTGCCGGAATCCAGGCCAGCGGGTTATTATCGTCCTGAGCAGCAGCTGGCATTCCCCCCAGCGCCAGCAGCATGAGGACAAAAAGAATGCGTTTGAACATGGTGAAGCGCTCCTGATTGGCAGAGGGCATTGAGTTCACAGTTGGCAGTGTTCAGACTTCCATTATCAGACCGGGTGTGTGGGGCTTGCCCTGATAACTGAAAACTGGCAACTGACCACATCTCTTACTTTAATCGAGTGCCGGACTCCAAATCAATCCCCGTGTGGGCAGCACTCACCAAACGCCAATGTGCTACAGGCCGACATCGCGCCGCTGGAAGCGCCACACCGCCCCGGCCAGCAGCAGTCCGGCAGCGCCCAGCAGGCCGGTGACATGGGAGATGTTCAGCCCATTCTGGATCAGCGCGTTCACATTGAAGTAGCTGAAAAACGACACCGCGTTCAGCGCCGCCGCGATCCCACCTGTCACCATGCTGCCGAAGGTGTTCAGCAGAAAACTGACCAGCACCACGCCGGTAATCACCGCCAGCGCGGTCTGGCGGCGGTGGATGAACACGCCCACGAAGATGGTCAGCGCCAGCACCATGATGAGCATCGGGATCAGGTTCAGGACGGCGGCGGCCATCAGCGGCATAGACAGGGTGATGCCGGAAAGCTGCGCCCCAATCCCCAGCCCGCCATAAACCAGTGCGCCGATCACGACAATGGTGAGGGTATAGGCGGCGAATTTTTCGAGGATGACCTGCCAGCGGCGAATGGGCAGACTGAGCAGCACATCAAGAATGCCGTCGTCCTCTTCGCTGGAGGTGACCCGCATTCCCATCACTACCGGATAGGCGGTGAACAGCAGGGCAAATTTGCCGAAGAATGAGACGGTCACGATACCTTCCGGGGTCATCAGCGCTGTCATGCTTTCATCCAGCCCGGCGGCGGCGCGGATAAACGGCGGCAGATTCTGCATCACTTCGGTAAGCTGAATGGCGTCGAACAGCGGCACAAGCCATGTGGATATACAGGCCATCAGGCCCAGGCCGACGCCCCAGTAGAGCGTTTGCCAGAACGTGCGCCGCAGCGTTTCGACGAACAGTACGCCCCGCATACCATCAAGCCCTTTTGTCGATAAACGTTTCAGCGAAGTGCATGAAACGGTACACATCGGTGAAATTCGACGCCAGCCCCAGCGACATGCGCACCGCCCCGCTAGCCTTGCCGTCCATCACCAGAATGAACTGCGCGAAGGTCATGCGTTCTTCGTTGACGAAGCAGGCCGCCATATCCTCCTGAGTCAGATTGTTGGCGACTTCGCCCGCGCCGGGGTTACAGAAACAGCCGGTGCGCAGCGAAATATTGACACTGTTGGCTTCAGTTTCGACACGGCGAAAATCGAAGTTGCGTTCGTCCGGGTCGAAAAAATTGACGGTGACGGTTCCGCCTCGCCCGGTGGTATCCGGTGGGCCATACAGCCGCACCAGTGGTTTGCCGTTGCTGTGTCGCAGACTGAGCAGGTTGTCAATCAGCCAGCCAGTCAGACACATCACCCGTTCGTGAATGACATCCATACCAATGGATGTCAGATACTTGAGGCCGATTTCCACAGCGGGAATCTGAAGGTAGTTAATGGTCCCGTCCTCAAAGGCCGCTTCGCCTTCGGCCAGGTAATAACCGTCACCCTGTACCGAGGCGATGGTGATGGTTCCCCCGGCGAACCAGGGCCGCCGCAGTTTGACAAGCGCCTGTTTGCGCGCGATCAGGCAGCCGATTCCGGTGGGATAGCCGAACATCTTGTAGAAGGACAGGTCCACAAAATCCGGTTTCCAGCGGCTTAAATCCACCGGGTTGGTGGGGGCAAAGGCGGCGAAATCGACCAGCACATCCCATCCTTTGGCCTGGGCGCGCTCGATCCATTCCAGCGGATGCTGAACGCCGGAGAAATTCGACTGAGCCGGGTAGGCGAACAGATTGTGCTGGCCGGGCTGCGCAGCGTCCAGAAGCTGGTTGAGGCGCTGCTCATCCACACGCAGGTCGGGCGGCAGCACCGGCACATAGTTAATCTCCGCGCCCTTGTGTCGCGCGAACTCGCGGATGCCGTTGACGGAGTTGTGGTTGTCGAAGGTCAGCAGATAGTGTCCCCCTGGCCCGAAGGGATAGGACTCGCCCACCAGTTTGAGCGCAGCGCTGGCATTGGCCGTGAAGATCGCCACATACTCATCCGGCGAGGCGTTGAAAAAGCGCAGCACATACTGGCGCGCCTCTTCGTCCAGCCGGGTCATGGCGGCGGAAGTCGGGTTGCTGGAATGCGGATTGCCGAACACGCCCCGGCGGAGCAAATCCATATGTTCGCGCAGTTGCAGGTCGGCGTACAGGCTGCCACCGGTGTAATCCAGATAAATATGCCCCTGTTCATCCAGCCGGCTGTATTCGCGGGCGCGCAGCTCGTCCAGATGGCGGGTGCTTTGATAACCCGGATACGCTTTCAGAAAGGCTTGATAGGCCGGTTCCAGTTGCGCGGGATCGTAATGAGAAGCTACCTTCCACATTGCAGCACGCCTCAAATCCTGATATCCACTGTTTCTATCATACCGCTCTTTTGAGTCAGACGCCGATGTCGCGCCGCCGGAAAAACCACAGCGCCGCTGCGATCAGCATAAGGGCCGCCGCCAGTAAAATCAGCATACTCAGCGGGTTCAGGCCGTTGACCATCACATGCTGGCTGTCATAGTAGGTGAAAAAGGACAAACGGCTGAGAGCGGCGGTTATGGCGTGGCTGATAGCGCTGGCGAGAAAGTCGATAAAGTAGCTGGCAACCAGAAAGATTACCGTAACTGCCAGCGCCAGCGCCCGGCGGCGGGTAAGGGTGGCGGCGCAGGTGGTGACAGCCATGATGAGCAGCGTGACCGGCAGCAGGTTGATTGAACCGGCCAGCATCCGCCCGCTGTCGATCTGCAAAGCGCTGAACTGAAGGCCAATCCACAGGCCCGCGAAACCGCTGGCAATCACGCCGGCGGCGATGAGTGTGCCGGCGGCGAAGCGTTCCACGATCACCCGCCAGCGGGGAATGGGCAGACTGAGCAGCACATCGAGAATGCCGGCTTCCTCCTCATTGGCGGTGATATTGAGGCCGGCCATAATCGCGTACACGGCCAGCAGCAGCACCGCATACGAAAAATAACCCAGGCCGATAAATCCTTCTGGGGTTGCCAGCGCAGCGGCATCCTGCGCGCCAAACACCTGAAGCAGAACCGGCGGCAATGTTTCCAGCAGGGCGGCGTATTCTTGCAGCGCCTCGACATCCGGGATGACCAGCAGGATATAGAAGCCAAACAGCCCCAACCCCAGCCCCCAGTAGAGCATCTGCCGCCAGCCCCGGCGCAGGGTCTCGCCGAAAAGCACCCCAGGCATCAGTGCGTCCCCTGTCCGTCGTAGAACGCGAGGAAAATTTCTTCCAGCGAAGGCTCCTGCACGCGCAGGTCAATAATGTAATGCTGATCCAGGGCGCGCAGCAGGGGATCAAAGTCACCGCTCAGACGCAGTTTGACAGTATCGCCATCCACGCTGACATCGGCTGCACCGGGCACAGCGCTGAGTTTTGACGCTGACGCTCCAGCAGCGCGCAGCCGCAGCGTCACCCAGCGGAATTCGGCATGGGTCAGGTCGCTGATGCGCTGGACGGCTTTCAACTGCCCGCCGCGCAGGATACCCACGCGGTCACAGATGGCCTGCACTTCGCTCAGAACATGCGACGACAAAAAGACGGTGCGGCCTTCGCGCTGGGCCTCGCGCATGAGTTCATTAAAAATCTGCTGCATCAGGGGGTCCAGGCCGCTGGTCGGTTCATCGAGGATGAGCAGTTCGGGTTTGTTCATCAGCGCCAGCACCAGGCCGAGTTTACGCCGGTTGCCGGTGGAATAGCT
>CAZKIB010000331.1:0-5858 GCA_964552425.1 uncultured Anaerolineaceae bacterium
GATAGCCCGCGCCACCAGCAGCGCCCGCCAGTGTTCCACCCGCGCCAGCGGCCACTCCGCCGGGAGAATAATCATTTTCGCGCCGTTCACCGCGTACTGCCGGAAGAGTTCCGGGAAGCGCAGATCATAACAGATCGCCAGCGCGGTTTCGCCCCAGGGCAGGTCCATACTCAGCGGCGCGGAGCCGGGGGACAGCCATTTCTCTTCTTCAAACAGGCGGAACAGATGAATTTTGCGGTAGACGCCCACCATGCGCCCGGTGGGGGTGAAAAAGGCGGCGCTGTTGGCAACTTCGACACCGCGCTTTTCCAGAATGGAACCGACGATGCCGATTTTGTTCTGCTGCGCCACCGTCGTGACCTGGGTGAACATGCCGGTGTTCAGGGTGCTGGCAAGCTCTTTGGCCTGTTCCAGCGCATAGCCGGTGGACCACAGTTCCGGGAAAACGACCAGATGCGACCCGCGCCGCGCGGCTTCCTCTGCCCAGTCCTGCATCCGGCGAAAATTGCGATTCACGTCCCCCAGCGCAATGTGCATCTGGGCCAGACTGATACTGAGTTTAGGCATTGTGTTAACCTCGTCAGGAATTGGGATTCATTCATCAACAATCGCGCCGTGCCAGCAGCGCCATACTATCCTACCATGTGCCTGGGCGGTGGAGGCTAGAGAACCACCTGCTGCCATGCGGCAATGACCGCGTTGGCAATGTCGGCTTCGGTCATGTACGTGGTGTCAATTTCGATCAGGCCCGCGCAGCGCCGCACGGCCCATTCACGCTGCAATTGACCGAGCGCCAGTGCGCGTTCGTGCGGGTCATGATAGCGCGCGCCCAGTGTCAGATGCAGATTTTGCAGTACGGAATCCAGTGACGCCACCAGACAGATCACCGGCCCGGTTTCCAGAAAACGTTCATAATGCCCGCTGTGCAGCAGGGTTTGCCCGCTCACCCGGATCACCGCACTGCGGTGCAGCAGAGCTTCCTGGACAGCGTCGGTTTCCAGCGTTTTCAGGCGTGTTTCGCCAAAGCGGGTGCGAATCTCGTCAATGCTCATGCCCTGGCGTTCTTCCAACTGCATATCGACGTTGACAAACGGGCGCTGGAGCATGGCAGCCACACGGCGGCCAATCGCCGGCTGGCGCGGGCCGGTGTACCCGGTCAGAATCAGGTTCCGGTCAGACGCCGGGATAAAACGCATGGTCATGAACGCCAGCCCGGATGCCACTCGTCCAGGATGGGCGGGAGTTCTTCAAGGCTGTGGATGGCGCGATCCGGCGTAATCAGACCGTTGAGCATTGGGGAAACCGGCTGGCGAATGCGCAGCACCGCCTTGATACCAACGCCCTGTGCGCCGCTGATGTCGGCTACGGGGTTATCGCCCACAAAAACGGTTTCCGCAGCCGTTACACCCAGACGCTCCAGCGCCTGCTCGAAAATATGCGGGTGGGGTTTGAGATAGCCGGCATCGGCAGCCGAAATGCGGCAGTCCGGGAAATAATCGAGCAGGCCAAATTCGGCCAGTTCGCGGTCCCGAATCCACATCGGCTGGTGCGCGTTGGTGACAATGCCGATGGCAATGTCGTGCTGGATAAGCAGTTCCAGCGCAGGCGGGACATCCGGGAACGTGACCACCCCCGGCGCGGCCCCCCAACCATACGCTTCCAGGCACAGGCGTTCGTCAATGTGTTCGGGCGCGATGCCCACCTCCACCAGAGTTTCCACCAGCACCCGCCCCAGATGCGGCGCGCGCAGATTATTCCGCCCGATTTCCCAGGCGTCACGGGTGCGTTCCCGAAACGTAAGCACCAGTTGGTCCAGATCATCCAGAGCGCCAGGCCCCTGATTGACCCATTCAAACACATTGGTGATGAGTTCGCGTTCGCGTTCATCCCAATCGACACTAAACCCGCTCCAGTCAATGAGCGTGTCATCCAGATCAAACAATACGGCTTTGAGCATGGGCGTGCGTGATTCCCTTATGCCATCTTTATCGGATACAGCAAACAAATTCTTCGCATCAACGGACGGGTATTATTCCAAAAATACATGACGGAGAGGGGCGCGGCGAACCCGGCAACAGGCCCGCTCTGCCCCTTAAGGAGTCTGAATGATGCTTAAACGGGTTCAGCAGCCCGCCACGCCAGCAGGGTCTGTTCAATGCCGGATTTAATCGTGGGGAATTGCAGAGACCAGCCCAGTTTTTCTTTGGCCTTTGCGCTGCTGACCTTAAAGGCCGCGTCCATCAGGGCGCGTTCGTCGGCACTGCCGGTCAACATGGCGAGACCGAACGGCAGGCCACCCTTGCCGGGACGTGAGACACCCATGTTGTCCGCAAACTGATCGACAAAAGCGGCGGGTGAAACCGGGTTGTCATCGGCCACATTGAAGATTTCACCGGCTGGCTGCTGGCTGACCGTCCTGGCGACGGCGCTGGCGAGATCAGCATTATGGACCCAGCTTACCGGGTGATGCCCCACCATCACCGTCCCCCGGCTGATGAGCGCATGATACAGTGCGCGCACACTCTGGCTGCCCGGCCCATAATTAAACCCGGCCCGCAGCACACAGGCCGGCACAGCGCCGTGCAACAGGGCTTCTTCAGCCTGTGCCGCCGCCGCCAGCAGTTGACTCTCGGTATTGATGGCGGCGTTTTCGTCGGCCCACTCGCCGTGTGAACCCGCGTACAGCGCCGCGAAGCTGAGATGTACGATTAACTTAACCCCGCTCTGGGCTGCTGCCGAGGCCAGGGCTGCTCCGCCGCTGTCCAGCAGTCCGCGATAATAGGCCCAGTCAGGCTTGTGGAATGGCAGCGTATTGATGACCTGCGGCGCAGCGTGGACAATCACATCCACTTTTGCCATTTTCAGGTTGCTGGCGATCTCGCTGGCGCGCATCAGATCGAGGTAGACCGGCAGACCGCCGTCCTCACGAATGATCTGGGCGTCACTTAACGACTCGGCTGTGCCCGCGACTTTACAGCCCTGAGCCGCCAACTGGCGTGTGATCGCCCGGCCCAGCCCGGTGGTCGCGCCTGTCACGAACACACTCAACGCTGGTGTGGCGTTTACTTCCGTCATAGACCCTCACCCGCTTTCTTCAAAACGTCAATAAGTGTTGATTATGCCACCAGAGCCGCAGGCAATCAACGGATGTTTGTGAACGTGCATGAACCTGCCCGCAACCTGAGAGTGTGTTTTGCGCTTCTTCGTGCCGGACAGTGCGCAGCCTATCCCCGGCAACATACCCCAATTCCCTGCGGGACCTGGTTTGCCTTGCCGTCGATTGAAAGCGGCGGCGCAAGCGGAAAAGCTTCTAATCGCCACTCACGGGTTCAACAGCTTCACCGGCAGTTTCGGCCTCTGCGCTCTGTTGATCGGTCTGCTGTGCGCTGGCGGCAGCATGGTGCTGTGCCCGCGTCTCAATTTCCGCCTTGATGCGCTGGCAGAAATCGCGCACAGGTTCGGCATGGGCGGGTTCCAGCGTAGCCGCCAGCCGCGTCAGGGTATCCAGCAGCACCTCCAGCACGTAGGGCGAATCGTCCGGCGTGGTGGTGAATACCCGATCCAGAGCTTGTTCGGCTTCCGGGAATTTCCCCAGTGCCAGGCGTGAAGTCACCAGATCGGTATAGGCCCAGTAATTATCGACATCCGCCTGGACTTCGTCTGAGGCTAATTTTTCAACCTGGGTGTAGGTTTCGAGCATCCGCACCCGGTTGTTCTTCTGCATAAACAACAGAGCCAGGTTGCTGTAGGCATAAGACGAGTTGGGCGTCACTTCTGAAGCCTGCGAGTAAGCATAAATCGCCTGGTCGATCTGCTCCCGGCGGCGGTACAGCCCGCCCAGCGACCCCCACCACGACTCGCCATCGGCATCCACCAGCTTGGGCGAGAGCGTGAGCGCGCGTACCAGGTTGTATTCCGCCTTGTTGAGGATCGTCACCCGTTCGATGCCTTCGTCCATTTTCTCACCCCGCCGCCGGTACACATAACCCAGCGCGGCCAGCGCGGGTGAAAAATCCGGTTCTGTCGCCAGGGCCTGCTGCAAGTGCTTTTCGGCCTCTTCAAGCATCCCGGACTGCGTGTAGGCATAACCGAGGCGGTAGCTGATGATCGGGTTCTTGGGGTCCAGTTGCAGCGCCCGCATGTAGATGTCGATAGCCCCTTTGAAGTCGCCGGATTTATACTGGCTCTCACCCAGCGGCAGATAGGACAGGGCCAGCGTGGCGTTGCTGGTCGATTTTTCCAACTGGTCGCGCAGAATTGTGAATTCACGCTGGCGCTGCTCAGTCTCGCGCCCCAGTCGTTCGCGCGAGTTGGAAATTTCTTCCTGAAACTGTTTACGCGCTTCCTGCAAGTCCTGCTGCGCGGAAATGAAGCGGGTCACACCAAAAATGGCCGCCGCGCCGCCGACAACTGTGACGACAAAGCTGAAGGCTTCCACCAGCCCCAGCAGATTAAAGGTGTTATCCACATCGCTGGATGCCTGGTCGGCGAGTGCCTGTGCTTCGACCAGACTTTCGGCGACCTGGGTTGCCAGCGCTTGCAGTTCTGCTGGGTCTTCCGGCTGGGCCAGCGCCGCGGACCCGAACAGGAGGACAGCCAGAGGGATCAGGCGCAAATACCGCATGGGCAGTTACCCTTGTCTCATCCACAAGTATTCCTAATTATGGTCGCATCCTACACGCTTTGCAACCGGCAGGGACATTTGAGGTGACAAACGCCGCGCCAACAGGTGGCAGACCACACTCACCCGCATCAATCCACTCAGCGTACTGTGGAGATAGACATAGACCGAAAGGAGACGGCCGTGTCAGACCAGCAGCCTCTTATCACCTTAGACAGCCTGGGTCATCGGCTGGAAGTTTATGCGGAGCAGGTGCGCATCGTGCGGACAGACGTGCTGGCCGCTGTGCTGCCCACCGGGTTCAGTGACCCACACACGGCGACCTACGACCAGATCGTCCGCGTGAACCTGATCGAACCGGAACATTTGCGCCTGGACGATTGTGAACGTGACTGTCTGCAACTGGTTATCACCTGCCGCGACCATCATACCCTGAGTTTCACGCTTCAGGCCAGCCAGAGGGAAGCAGCCCAGTCGATCCGGGCGTACATTGAGCAGCACCTCACCCGCGCGGGCGATACCCGCTAACGCTGCTCCAGTTCGCTCAACAGCCAGTGGTGGTCGGCCATAATCTGCCGGATCGCCTGTATATCGGCCTCGGCATCTTCTTCCAGCGCCGGTGTGCCCGGCAGCGTGGGCAGCCATGCCGCGAAATCCGCTACCGAAAGATGGCCCTCGGCGATCAACAGAATTTTTTGCAGGGCGTCTTCCGGCAGCCAGTTGACGCGCAGACCATTAACGGCCAGCATGAAAATCGCGGCGATGGTGGCGGTGCGCTTGTTGCCATCGGCGAACGGGTGATTGCGGGCCAGTGAATGCAGCAGGGCGGCGGTTTTCTCTGGCAGCGTGGGGTAAGCATCCTCACCAAAGACCGTCTGCATCGGGCGTCCGGCGGCGGCCTCCAGCAAATCCAGATCGCGCACCTTCTGCCGCCCCTGCAATATCTTGTGGATGGGTTCTTTGGCAGGAAGCTGCTCGTTGATGTAAATCAGTTCATCAACAGTGAGATAGCGGGTTATCATTAGTCTTCAGTCTTTAGTCATCAGTCAATAGCCAAGAACAGGCATTGAACTGCCAGGATGCAGAGACGAGAAAGTTACCAGTTACCAGAGAAAAAAGAAAACTGACGACGGATAACTGAAAACTATTGTTTGGTATCTTGGCAGTTCATCGTATTTGCCAATAGGGCCTTATGCTAGATAGGGAAAGCCAAAGCCTTGATCTGCAAGGGCTGAGG
>CAZKIB010000332.1:0-1577 GCA_964552425.1 uncultured Anaerolineaceae bacterium
GAGTTGCCCGGTAAGTTGTTCAAGCTGCTGGCGCAGCGGCTGTAGGAAATTCCACCCCCGCCGGGGGGAGCCCCCCCCCCGGGGCGACGGGCCGCCCCCGGCAGCGTGCCATGTCTCAGGCGGGGGATGATGCCGGCTTTCACGACGCTGGATTTGCCGCTGCCGCTGGGGCCGATGACCGCCAGAAAATGTTCGCCGGGTTGTTGTTCGCGCAGCCGCGTCAGCAGATGATCGACCAGCGCCTCCCGCCCGAAGAAGTTATTGGCGTCGACTTCCTCAAAGGCTTCCAGGCCCTTGTAGGGGTTATCCACGTCCAGTTCTTCCAGCATCAGCGTGCGTTCCAGCGGCGTTATCACCGGGTCAATGCCCGTGAACAGCCCGGTGGTGATACTGCTGCTGCTGTCCAGCAGGAGCGCCTGCCGGAACGCCGCCGCCAGCGTGGGCACATCGGAATAGCGAGAGGCCGGGTCTTTCGCTGTGGCCCGTTGTATGACTTTTTCAATACCTTCAGGAATATCGTCCAGCAGATCGCGCAGCGGCGGCAGCGGCTCGTTGAGATGTTTGAGCAGCAGCGCGGTGGCTTTGGCTTCTCCGAAGGGGTGCTTGCCGGTGAGCATCTCGAACAGCAGCACACCCAGGGCGTAAATATCCGAACGCGCGGTGACTTCCTCGGCGCGTACCTGCTCTGGCGACAGATAAGCCGGCGAACCCACCACCACGTCCTCATGAGTGACATGGGTTTCATCGCGCAAATCCTTGGCGATGCCGAAGTCTGTCAGGTAGACGTTGCCATCTTCATCAAAGAGAATGTTATCGGGCTTAATATCACGGTGAATCACGTCATGCCGGTGGGCCACCGCCAGTGCCCCGGCCAGTTGATCCAGCACGCGGCTGGTCTCTCCCAGAGTCAGGGTGCGTTCGGACAGCATGGCGCGCAGGCTGCCGCCGCGCACGAAGCGCATCACCAGGTAAGCGCCTTCCGGGTCGCGCCAGTAATCATACAGGGGGATAATGTGCGGATGTTCCAGCCGGGCGACCACCCGCGCTTCGACTTCAAAGCGGCGGATAAAGTCCGGGTGATTGGCGTACTGCGGCAGGATAATCTTGACAGCGACCTCGCGCCCCACCTGCGGCTGTTCGGCCCGGTAGACCGCGCCAAAACCGCCCACGCCAATGCGTTCCAGCAGCGTATAACCCTTGAGTTGCTGTCCGGCCAGATTTTCCATAGGGGTAATTACTCGTACCAGCAAAGTGGCGCAGCCTGTTCAAACTTTAATGGTACGCGATGAACCGCTTCTAAACAAGACATTAACCTTAAGAAAACGTACGGCCCGAAGGATTAGTCCGGGCCGCAGCTTTAAAGCTTAGTAGCGGGTGGGAGGGAGCACCTCTATTGATGCTCGCCACCTGAGAGGTGAACAACGCTAGAGGTGCATAACCTCCACCATACTGTCATTCACTGATCACCTCCTCTCACTAGCCAACGATTTGCACAGAATAGCACACTTTTTTTCAGAATGCAAATGAGAATCCGGCAAAATCGGCAGGCCACAGCCCATCATCTACAGGCCACAGCA
>CAZKIB010000332.1:1594-3015 GCA_964552425.1 uncultured Anaerolineaceae bacterium
AGTTCATGAAGGGTGATCGTTACGAAAACGCTTTCCTACCGCTGAATGCGCTCCGCCGTCATGAACCTGACCTCGGCGCTGTCGCGGATTTCTGCATTCGCCTTACGAAACTCGACCATATGCGCCGGTGGGTTGTCCGCCGACAGGTGCGCGTTGAGGTGATCCAGCGATTCCCATTCTTCATAGACAATAAACTTAAGCGGGTTTTCCAGGTCCGCGTAAAAATTGTAGCGGATGCAGCCGGCTTCCTGCTGCGTGGCCGCCGCCACCTGGGTCATTGCGGCGACGGCTTCCTCGCGCTTACCCGGTTTAATCACAAAATCGCCCTGTACCACAATCATGGGGCTGCCTCTCCTTTTGGGATACTGAGTCAATGAAGGTTGGTGCTTCCAGATTTAACAGATCATCGAGTCGGGGCAAATCCGTGATCTGCCCCGCTGGTGATTGTAACGCATTCAAAGCGCCGCCGGATGCCCTACGACAGAGTCAGCGCGACCACCGCTTTGCCCGGCAGTTCCACTCGCAAGCGCTGGCGATCATCCAGCGCAGCGCCATTGAACGGCACGGGCTGCACCCTGTCCGGCTGGTCAAAGGTGTTATGCTCGGTCATGTCCTCAGCGGTCAGCACCACACCCTGCACGCGGGATACCAGCAGGTCGCGCAGCTCACAATCCAGCGTGACAGCGCTCGATGGATTCAGGTTGCACAGCGTGAGCAGAATCTCGCCGGAAGCCCCACGCGAAGCGGAAGCGCTGACCGCCGGAAGGGATTCACCGCCGACACTGTAGGTTTCGCATTCCAGATCAAGCGGCAGCAGCGTCGCATTCTGATGACCCTTGAACATATCGAATACATGGTAGGTCGGGGTCAGCACCATCTGCTCGCCCTCAGTGAGAATCAGCGCCTGAAGCACATTAACGGTCTGGGCGAGGTTCGCCATCTGCACCCGGTCACAGGCGGCATGGAACAGATGCAGCGTGAGCGCGGCCACCAGCGCGTCGCGCAGCGAATTCTGCTGGTACAGAAAATCGGGCGGTGTACCGGGTTCCGCCGGATACCACGTGCCCCATTCATCCACGATCAGCCACACGCGCTTCTCAGGGTCATAGCGATCCAGCACCGCCGAGTGCTGCGCGATGGCCTGTTCAATGTCGGCGGCCAGCTTCAGCACCGTGAACCAGCCCTGTTCATCAAACTGAGTGGCGGAGTGGGTCTCGAAGTGGCGCAGATACACGTAATAGTGCAGGCTGACCCCGGCGGTGCGCACCGGATGGCGGCGCTGGAGGAGGTGCTTCATCAGGCGATCCAGCCCTTCCCCGGTGGTGTCGCTGCCGCCATAGCCACCGGCGATTTTCATCAGTTCGTTCCCGCCATAATCGCGCAGATACCCCTGAAACCGGCTGTAGAGATCGCCGTAATAC
>CAZKIB010000332.1:3028-4989 GCA_964552425.1 uncultured Anaerolineaceae bacterium
GGGTCATGTTGCCGCCGCAGCCCCAGTTTTCGTTGCCCACACCCCAGAAGGGAATCTTCCAGGGTGCTTCGCGCCCGTTCTGGCGGCGCAGCTTCGCCATCGCGCTGTCGCCATCCGCCGTCAGGTATTCCACCCACTGCTCCATTTCCTGAGCCGTGCCGCTGCCCACGTTGCCGCAGATGTAGGGTTCACAGCCGATCTGTTCGCACAGGTCGAGAAATTCGTGCGTGCCAAAATGATTGTCTTCCACGACCTTGCCCCACATATTAATCGTGCGGGGCCGTTCCGCTCTGGGGCCAATGCCATCCCTCCAGTGATAATCGTCAGCGAAACAGCCGCCCGGCCAGCGCAGATTGGGAACCCGCACGCGCCGCAAAGCCTCGACCACGTCACTGCGGATGCCGCGCACATTGGGAATCGGCGAGTCTTCGCCCACCCAGATTCCATCGTAAATGCAGCGTCCCAGATGTTCGGCGAAGTGGCCGTAAATGTGCCGGTTGATCGTGGGCAGATTGGTGCCGCTGTGAAGGACAAGACGATTCATGATTCGCTCCCTGGTGTGGTCCACAAAATAGTGCCGCCCATTTTACCCCACTGGCCCGCCGCACGCGGGGATGCTGTGCCCTGGCCTGTTCGGGGCGACAGGGCCTATGTGGATTAGCCTGTCCGTTCTTAGCGTAACGCGGCGCGGGGTGGAGTCAGGAAATGTGTGTTAGGATTTGGCGTGAGGAGAACATCATGCTGGACCTGTATCAACGAGTTGCTGTTAATCGCGATATTCCCGAAGCCAACCTGAAGGCCGGTGAAGTGGGCTGGCTGATTGATGATGTACTGTATTCTCAGAGTGTCTAAGCAGGTCTAGACCTGAGCTTGATTTGTTGAAGAAGTCTATCGAGTTCGGTGTAAGGATAGTGCTGGATAATTTGCAGTTCTGCGGGTAATTCATCAGGCAACCGACAGATCAACGGGTAGATAGGTTTGCCAATGTTGAAAAAGTAGCGATATTCCATTTTGACATGTCGCGACTCCAGTGCTTCTGGGGACACACATAAGATCATGCATTCACATTCCTTTAGTGCCCGATTGATCTCATCCATCCAATCGTCGCCACCCTCAATCAGGTGCTGGTCCACCCACCAATCAAGATTTTCGGCTCTTAAATGCGCAATGAGTGGCTCTACAAATCGATCCCAATCCACTCTTTTGTAAGAAATGAATATGCGCCGTCCTTTTCCTTTATTTGTTTCGATAGCATCAAGGGCGTTCAGCACTTCGCCAGCACTCTGATAACGCTCGTTCGGCTCCTTTGCCAGAAGTTTTTTAATAAGCTGATCTACTTTGAATGGGAGTTCAGGTCGCATTTCAAGTACCGATGGGATAGGTGCATTAATGTGTTTCAGAATAACCGCGAGGGGCGTTTCTGCGTCGTAGGGCAGACTTCCAGTCAACATCTGGTAGAAAATTACCCCTAAAGCATACAGGTCTGAACGCACATCGCCCATTTCACCGAGTCCCTGTTCAGGGGCCATGTAGGCTGGTGTTCCGACCATGCCCCCGTCTGCGGTAAAGTGCGCACCGGTGAGGATCTTGGCATTACCGAAATCGGTCAGTACGACACGGTTGTCCTCACGGTCAAGCATCAGATTGGACGGTTTGACGTCACGATGGATCATATTGCGGCCATGCGCATAGGCCAGTGCTCCAAGCGTCTCGCGAAAAATACGCACCGCCTCCTCAAACGGAAGAAGATTCCCCTTCTGCGACAGGCTGAACAATCGATCCTTGAGCGTACCCCCCTCGATTAGTTCCATAACCATATAGTAATTTTCGCCTTCAAGATCATAGCCAGATTCGTATACCTGAACGATGTTAGGATGCTTCAGTCGGGCGACATTTTGCGCCTCGCGGTGGAAGCGACCTTTGAATTCAGGATCACTCGCCAGAAAGGCGTGCAGAATCTT
>CAZKIB010000332.1:5035-5848 GCA_964552425.1 uncultured Anaerolineaceae bacterium
GTGAAGCATCATAGCCTCGATAGACTTCCGCCATACCGCCACGTCCCAGGCGATCAATAATTTCGTACTTGCTTAGTTTCCGCATTTTGATCTCACAATGGTACAAATTTTTGTTCTGAATTATAATCTTAAACAAACAATTGAAACCAATTTCGATAAAGTGTTTTTCCCTCTGTCTCTCACCAACGCCCCTCTGACGCTTTGCTGATGTGTTTCATATAACATCGGAATACACTATGCTAGAGTAAGACAGCCCAAAAAACCTTTGGAGGTTTTAGGATTCCGATGGATTTGAAAAAGTACACCAACAAAGCCCAGGAAGCGCTGCTGGGGTCAAAAGCGCTGGCAGAGGAATTCGGCCACCCGGAAATTGACCCGCTGCACATCCTGATCGCCCTCCTCCAGCAGGCCGAGGGTGTCGTGCCGCAGGTCGTCACCAAGATCGGCGCGCGCCCCCAGGCCCTGCTGGCCGAACTCGAACAGCAGTTGAATGACCGCCCGCGTGTGACCGGCAGCAACACCAACCCGATCATCAACCGGGCCTCGCAGCAGGTCTTCAACACGGCGGAAAAAGAAGCCGCCCGGATGCGCGACGATTACGTCAGCACCGAACATATCCTGCTGGCGCTGGCAAAGCTGGATCGCACCGGCGATTTTCTGAGGCGCAGTGGCGTCACCGAAGACGCCGTGTTAAAAGCGCTGACCGATATTCGCGGCAGCCAGCGGGTCACCAGCCAGGACCCCGAAGGCACATTCCAGAGCCTCGAAAAATACGGGCGCGATCTCACGGCGCTGGCGCGGCAGGGCAAGCTT
>CAZKIB010000333.1:0-208 GCA_964552425.1 uncultured Anaerolineaceae bacterium
TTTTACAGGCGTTCGCGGTTTTGGCGCCCGCGCCGCTGCTTTCAGGATTCTCCCGCGTGTTGAGAGCCAAAATGCACAATCGTCGTGGGCCCAGCATCTTCCAGAACTATCACGATCTGGTAAAGCTCATGAAACGGCAGGAGGTCGTCTCAAGCCAGGCCGGATGGGTTTTCCTTATTACGCCGTTTGTCAGCGTGACCACGATGTT
>CAZKIB010000333.1:289-2388 GCA_964552425.1 uncultured Anaerolineaceae bacterium
GTCGTTTATTTGTTTGCGCTCTCACGCTTTTTCTTCGCCCTGTCCGGCCTTGAGACGGGCAATACTTTTGGCGGGCTGGGGGCCAAGCGTGAACTGGTTATTTCCGTCCTGGTGGAGCCCGTCATCTTGCTGGTCTTGTTCGTCATGGCTCTGCTGGCCGACTCCACCAACCTGGGTGTAATCAGTACCAAAATCGCCGATGGGCAAATCCTTTATTACACCTCGGTCTGGCTGGGTATGCTCGCGTTCGCGTTTGCGATCTTCGTTGAAATGGGCAAACTGCCTTTCGACATGGCAGAAGCTGAACAAGAACTCCAGGAGGGCCCGCTGGCTGAGTTTTCCGGGCCAGCGCTGGCACTCATGAAATGGGGAATTTACTTAAAACAGCTCATCCTCGTTTCTTTGTTCCTGGCGGTTTTCCTGCCCTTTGGCAGCGCCACCATGACCTCCACCGAACTTCCATCGCTGTTGAGGATTCTGCTGGGGGCGGTGGTTTATGTGCTCAAGGTCGGTCTGTTCTACTTTGTTGTGGCGGTGCTGGAAAACGCCATGGCAAGAGTGCGTTACCTGAAGGCTGCGGTTGCGACCTGGACTGCTTTAGGGGCAGCAATCCTGTCCTTTGTGTTTTATCTGGCGAATGTGTAATTGAGAAGGAACGAAGAGTGGTCGCGTTAGTCCTCGCCAGTTTCCTGCTTCCTTTTTTGGGCGGCGGATTGTCGCTGGTGCTCCCGTCCAACTGGGTCAAAAGATCCAGCCAGCTTATTGCGGGCCTGGCCTTTGTATGCACCCTGTTCGTTTTGATTGACCAGGCAGCGGATCGGCAAAGCAGCACCACGGAAGACTTACTTGTTTTTTCGGAAGAACGGATCGTGGTGTTTGGTGTCATCATCGATAAGCTCAGCGCGCTGATCGGGTTAGCCGTCAGCTTCGTCGGGTTTTTGATCGTCGTTTATTCAGCAGGCTACCTCAGTGCAGAAAATCGTGAGCACCCCGAACCTGACCTCAAACGTCGATATTATTGCTTTTTGTTGATGTTCATCGGTTCAATGAATGGTCTGGTGTACTCGTCCACATTGATCGGTTTATTGTGGTTTTTTGAATTGACGGGTGTTTGCTCCTGGGCGTTGATCGGTTACTACGATGATCTCAAGGCACGTAAGGCCGCCCTGAAAGCCATCATCACGACACAGGTCGCTTCGCTCGGACTGTATGTATCAACGGCAGCCCTGTTTAGCAAGAGTGACACGTTTCAGCTTTCGGCACTCGCCGATCTGGATGATGACGCTAAGATCGTCATTTTTATCGGAATACTGATCGCCGCCTGGGGTAAATCGGCACAACTGCCTTTTCACTTCTGGCTGCCAGACGCCATGACCGCACCTACTCCAATCAGTGCTTACCTGCACGCCGCCTCGATGGTCAAAGTGGGGGTGTACATCTTCGCCCGCTGCCTCATCTCTGCGGGGAGTGTGCCTACCGTGATTGGAACCGTTGGCGCACTTATGGCGGTCATGACGATGATCTACGGATTCCTGATGTATTTCCCTCAAAAAGACCTGAAGCGGCTGCTGGCTTATTCGACCATCACTCAGCTCTCGTATATCTTCCTGGCATTGTCGGTCTCAGTCTTTGGTTCGAGCCTGGCTTTCAACGGTGCTGTTGCCCACATCTTTAACCATGCCTTTGCCAAGAGTCTGTTCTTCCTGGTAGCAGGTGCGCTCAGCTATGCGGCGGGCACGAAGATGCTGCCTTCGCTGAAAGGGGTCATGAGCAAAATGCCGCTGGTGGGTGGCAGTTTTTTGGTTGCCACGCTGGCGGTGACTGGCGTCCCCCCCTTCAACGGTTTCTTCAGCAAATTCAGCATTCTGGCAGGCGGTTTTGAAGCAGCCGAGTCCGATCCCTGGTTAATCGTGCTGATGCTGATGGCGGTGGTTGAGACCATCGGAAGTTTTGCCTGGCTCTTCTGGGTGTTCGGTTCAGCGGTGCCGGGGGAGCCCTCAAGCGAGGTGGCTGCTTCAACACCCCTCGCGCCACAAATCCAGTTTGTGCTGGTGGTGCTGGTCTGCCTGACGCTTGTCTCAGGTTATTGGGCGATGGTA
>CAZKIB010000333.1:2524-3599 GCA_964552425.1 uncultured Anaerolineaceae bacterium
GGTGCTGGTCAGCATCTTCCTGGCGCTCGCCTACACGACTGAAGCCGAGCAGCTTTACCTGTGGGCGGCCAGTGCTTTTGCCACCAAAGTCGTGCTGGTTCCCTGGATACTTTATAGAGCGCTGTCGCGGGTCGGTGATCCTGAAAAACCGCGTAATGTCATGGGCACCAGGCTCTCTCTCTTCCTGGCGGCGGCGGCGGTAACCGTTTCTTTCATGGTGGTGGACCAGATCCAACTTGAAGCGGCGGAGTCGTATAAACCAGCTCTGGCGATCTCACTGGCCCATTTTTTCTTTGGTCAGTTGTGCATCCTGACACAGCGCAATCTCTTTAAACAGGTTCTCGGCTTTTGCCTGATGGAAAACGGCTCCCATCTGACCCTGGCACTGCTGGCTTACAACGCGCCGGAGCTGGTTGAAATTGGCATTGCTACTGACGCGGTATTCGGGGTGGTCATCATGGTGGTGCTTGGAAATCAGATCTATAAGCGCCTTCATACCCTGGACACATCCGACCTGACCACCCTGAAAGGATGAGTGCCAAATGACTGAAACAACCAAACTGACCTGGCTCCTGCTCATTCCCCTGCTCTTTTCCCTGGCAGCCTTCGCGGCCCGCTGGCTGAACGGCACCAGACGCCGGGTAGTGGAGATCTCTCACCTGTTGAGTATCAGCCTGGTACTGGTGATGTCCCTGGTGACCGTCAATAATGTGGTCAGTTCAGGGCAGATATTTGGCCTGGGCCATTGGCT
The DNA here is from genome assembly GCA_964552425.1 of uncultured Anaerolineaceae bacterium. Lineage (GTDB taxonomy): Bacteria > Chloroflexota > Anaerolineae > Aggregatilineales > Phototrophicaceae. The sequence continues at coordinate 3,276 of CAZKIB010000333.1, forward strand.
GCATGTGGACAGCCTCAGCGCGGTCTTCCTGCTGATTATTGGCGCGGTCGGCTTTCTGGTGGGAATCTATTCCATCGGTTACACCCGGCATGACCTCAGGATGGGAGAACTCGACGACAACCAGCTCAGCACATACTACAGCCTCTTTAGCCTGTTCTTATTTTCTATGCTGCTGGTGGTGACGGCCAATAATATCATCATGATGTGGGTCGCGGTAGAAGCGACTACCTTAGGTTCCGCCTTCCTGGTTGGAATTTATGGACGGCAGGCGTCGCTTGAAGCTGCCTGGAAATACGTCATTATCTGCACGGTCGGGGTGGCCTT
>CAZKIB010000333.1:3609-5810 GCA_964552425.1 uncultured Anaerolineaceae bacterium
ATGGGACGATCCTCGTGTATTCCGAGGCGTTTAATGCGCTGCCGGTTCCCGGTGACGCCGTGCTGTGGACAGAGATCATGAAAAACGCGCAGGCGCTTGATCCCTCCCTGATTAAGATGGCATTCATCTTTGTGCTGGTCGGTTTTGGAACCAAAGCAGGTCTGTTCCCCATGCACACCTGGCTGCCCGACGCACATAGTGAAGCACCCAGCCCGATCAGTGCCCTGCTCTCCGGGGTGCTGCTTAACTGTGCCCTGCTGGTCGTGTTTCGCTTCGCGGCCATTACCAATCTCGTTCTTGGTCAGGATTTTGTCCAGAATCTTTTCCTTATCTTTGGCACGCTGTCCATTGCGGCCGCAGCTTTCTTTATGTATGTCCAGCGTGACATCAAGCGTTTGCTGGCGTATTCCAGTATGGAAAATATCGGCCTCATCGTACTCGCTTTCGGGCTGGGCGGCTCGGTCGGAATCTTTGCCGGACTCTTGCAGGCCATCAACCACAGCCTGGTGAAGGCGCTCATGTTTTGCACTACAGGCAACATCCTGATTAAGTACCGGTCCCGCAGTCTGGATCAGGTGAAAGGGCTGGTACAGGCGATACCTTTCACAAGCGGCCTGCTGATCATTGGCGCGTTTGCCCTCGTGGGCCTCCCTCCTTTCAATATCTTTGTGAGCAAGTTTTTTATTGTCACGGCTGGTCTGGGAACCGGTCATGTGTGGTTGATGATTTTGTGCCTGCTCCTGCTGATCATTGTCTTTGCCGCTTTCTTCCGGGTGATTGCCTCCACCCTCTTTGGTGAAAAACCGGATGGCATAGTCAAAGGTGAATCCAATTCTTTAACCCTGATACCCGGTGCAGTCTTCATCCTGCTCATCGTTACCCTTGGGTTATATCTCCCATCGGAACTGACGACGCTGCTGGATGGCGCAAGTGACATGCTGTTGAACGGAGATCCCAGCCAGGCAGTGGGACGGTGAATAAGGACACCCATAGAAAAAAATTCTGAACAAGACGCGGGGTTCAATATGGTAATCGGGAACGAAACGAAACCTAAGATAGGTCAGAGTTATGTCGAAGCAGTGCGGGCTCGCTTTGGCAATTCAATTCTGGATGAAACCTGGCAGGCGCCCGATCAGGTGACCCTGACTGTCTCCCTAAACTGCCTTCCGGATGTGGTGGAAATGCTTTATTACGAGCAGGGTGGCTGGCTCGCTTCAGTGGCGGTCAACGATGAACGCCCGTTAAACGGCCAGTTTGCAATCTACTACATCCTGTCAGTTGAAGGAAACGGCGATGAAACCCTGCCCGCTGAGAAGGCCTACGTGGTCGTGCACGCCCAGATTCCACCCCACCAGCCCGAATTTCCGGCGGTCACACCGAAAGTCCCCGCTGCGATCTGGTATGAGCGGGAAGCCCGCGATATGTTTGGCCTCCAACCCATCGGACTGCCCGACCAGCGCCGTCTGGTGCTGCCCGACGACTGGCCTGATAATCTGTATCCGCTCCGCAAGGATGCGATGGATTATCGTTTCCGGCCAGAGCCTACTACAGAAAATGAAACGTATGATTTCATCCAGGTCGAAGGGGAAGGCATTGTCCAGGTTCCGCTTGGCCCGCTGCACATCACCTCTGATGAACCCGGCCACTTCCGTTTATATGTCGATGGTGAACACATTGTCGATGCCGATTATCGTTTGTTCTATGTGCATCGCGGGATGGAAAAACTCGCCGAGAGCCGGATGAGCTATGATCAGGTCACCTTCCTGGCGGATCGAATCTGCGGCATCTGTGGTTATGCTCATAATGTGGCTTACAGCACATCGGTTGAACGGGCACTGGGCATTGAAGTGCCCGAACGAGCACAGTTCATCCGCACGATTCTGCTCGAAGTCGAACGCCTGCACAGCCATTTGCTCAACCTGGGGCTGGCCTGCCACTTCGTCGGTTTTGACACGGGCTTCATGCAGTTTTTCCGTGTGCGCGAAAAAGCGATGAAGATGGCGGAACTCCTGACAGGATCACGCAAAACCTACGGCGTCAACCTGATTGGCGGTGTGCGGCGCGACATCTTAAAAGAGCAGCGGCTAACCACCCTGAAACTGCTTGGCGAGCTGCGCCAGGAAGTGACCACGCTGGTCAATATGCTGCTGGAGACACCCCATATCGTCCAGCGCACGCAGAACATTGGCCTCCTGGAAGCA
>CAZKIB010000334.1:0-5759 GCA_964552425.1 uncultured Anaerolineaceae bacterium
GCGCGCGGCGCTGTCATCCAGGTCTGCGGGCCAGCTATCCACAATATTCTGGCGGCCCGGTGCAGGTGCGTAGCTGATCTGAGCCTGCGGAAATGACTGTTGCACAATCGCGGCAATTTCCTCGGCGGTCAGGCTGAAACTGGTCACGTTATAAACCAGTTGGGTCAATTGTTCGCGGGGCGCATCGGCAAGGGCCAGCAGAGCATCTATCGCGTCGGGCATCGCCATAAAGGGAATCACGGAATCAGGACGCACAAAGGACTCATAAGGTTCGCCCTTAGCCGCTGCGTGCAGCATTTCGGGCGCGTAATCACTCGTGCCGCCGGTGGGCATGGTCAATGCGCTGATCAAACCCGGAAAGCGCACACAGCGGAAATCCACACTAAAGGGTTCCGGTGTGGTCGCCAGTTGGCGGTAGTGATTGGTGTAGTAGCGGCCCAGATGTTCGCAGTACAGTTTGTTGCAGCCGTAGATGGTCGTCGGCATGGTGTATTCATTTTCCTTAAGCGGCGGAACGTTCGCCTTCGTCTCAAGGTCCGGCATCCCATACACGGCGATGCTGCTTGGAAAAATGAACTTGACCGGCTGGCCGCGCCAGCGGGCCTGCTCCACCGCCAGTTGCAGCAGATTGATCGTGCCCTGCACGTTGACCCGGTGGGCGGACGTGGGGCGGAATTCGGAATGGGTACTGAGCAGCGCAGCGAGATGAAAAATTGTTTCGATCTCGTATTCGCTCATCAGCGTATCGAGCAGGTTTTCGTCGAGAATGTCACCGACAATGGTGGTATCGACCAGCGGCTGCATGTGTTCATCCAACCCGCGAATATCCAGCACCACCACAGAGGGTTGATCCTCCATCGCATGAAGTTTCTGGATCAGGCCATGCCCGACTTCACCATTTGCACCTGTGATTAAAACCACACGGGGTCGCATAATTGTCCTTTGAGGAGAGCCAAATCATGAGGTCCATTCTACCGCGAGTTAAACACTTATCCGAGAATGGTTCGTACCTTTTGCGCCACCGCCGTACCGAGTGCATGATGTGCTTCGGTCTCAAAATGAATGCCATCCACCGGGCTTGACTGGATGACCTCACCCGCGTTCAGAAAATGAACCTGATGGTCATCAGCAACTTTCTGGTAATGGGTGGCAAGCTGGCGGGATTTTTCCACCGCGCCATCAAACATATCTGCAAACAGCGCCGGCAGCGGATTATGAACCGGCGGCGGGCACATCAATAAGACCTGGACTGCGCCATTGTCTGGCCCACACTCGCTGCGCAGAACCGCGTCCACCAGGAACCCCGCGCCGCTGGCAATATCGTAAGCCGATTTATAAAAGCGATGCTTAAGATCATTGGTTCCCAGCATGACAATCACCAGATCAAGCGGTTGATGGGTCAGCAGGCAGGGCAGCAGATAGGTATAGCCGTTGCGGTGCAGCGAAACCGGGTCTTCCCATACTGTGGTGCGCCCGCCCAGACCCTCCTCGATCACCCAGTAATCCGCGCCGAGGGTATCGCGCAGGACACCAGCCCAGCGCGTATGCAGATCGTAGCGGGGTCGTTCCGTAAAGCTGGTCATCGGGACGGAACCCCAGGTATTCGAATCGCCGTAACACAGAATATTTTTCACGAGATCACTCCCAACTGTTTGCCAACCGACTCGAAGACGCTGAGGGCCTGTTCCAGATCATCGTGCGAATGAGCTGCCGTGTTCATCACCCGGATGCGCGCCTTGCCCTGCGGCACAGTGGGATAGCCAATCGCCATCGCAAACACGCCGGCCTCAAACAGCTTGCGGCTGAATTCCTGAGCCAGCGGCGCTTCCCCAAGCATGACCGGCACAATCGGCGTTTCGCTATGGCCGGTGTCAAAACCCAGGTTCTGCATTTCACGCTTCAAAAACTCGGCATTCGACCACAACCGCTGCACCAGCTCGTCCGAATTTTCCAGCATATCCACCGCTTCCAGGCAGGCCGCGACATCCGGCACAGTCATGGCGCTGGAAAACAGGAAAGGCCGCCCGCGCTGCCGCAGCCAGTCGATAATCACCTGCTTGCCCGCGACGATGCCGCCTACCACGCCAAAGGCTTTGCTCATAGTGCCGACTTCAATATCGACCTTGCCATGCAGATCAAAGTGATCGACAATGCCGCGACCACCCCGCCCCAGCACACCCTCGCCGTGCGCGTCATCGACCATCAGCAGAATGTCATACTCGTTTGCCACTTCGTAAAGTTCCGGCAGGGGCGCGATGTCCCCGTCCATGCTGAACACCCCGTCAGAGATAATCAGGCGGCGGCCATATTCCGTCGTTTCGCCAATCTTCTTCCGCAGATCATCCACATCGTTGTGGGCGTAGGACACGATCTGCGCGCGGCTGAGGCGGCAGCCGTCGATAATGCTGGCGTGGTTCAACTGGTCGGAGAAGATGACATCGCCGCGCCCCACCAGCGCCGGGATGGTGGCGAGATTGGCTGTAAAACCGCTCTGGAAAGTGATGACCGCTTCCGCGCCTTTGAACTCGGCCAGCCGCTGTTCAAGTTGATTGTGCAGGCTCATCGTGCCGGCGATGGTACGCACCGCGCCGGGGCCAATGCCATATTCATCAATGGCGCGTATGGCGGCCTCGCGCAGGCGCGGGTGATTGGCAAGACCGAGATAATTGTTGGCGCAGAAATTCAGCACATCCTTGCCATCTACCCGGATGCGACCATCCATCGGGCTTTCGATGGTGCGGATGGTGTTGAACAGGCCCTGCGCTTTCAGTTCGGCAAGCTGATCGGCCAGATAGCGGGTTTTGGTATCGCTCGTGGAGTCCATGCAAATGCCTCTTTGTACTCGATTTGGCCGGATTGTACCACGTTCGTTTTGCTCATACCGTCATTCTGGAAGCTCATCAAAATAGCTGTACGCGAAAAATTCCCCAGAACGGATCATCTGCTGGAGTTCCGCTTTGGATGCCCATTTCCAATCAGCCACTTCAGGCCCAATGACCGGCGCGGTTGAAGCCTTCGTCACCGCCGCCAGCCAGACATCCTCGATGCGGTTTTCCATCCTGAGGCGCATCAATCGTCTCATGTCGTCTGTGGATAACCGAAGGCCAAGTTCCTCCTCCACTTCACGGACAGCCCCGGAAATGCTTTCCTCGCCCGCCAGCACATAACCGGCAGTGGTGGCCCAGATGCCGGGCGCGGAAATATGGTTGAGGGCACGCTGCTGCACCAGATACTCGCCCATCTCATCCCGCATCCAGACCTGCACCACGAGATAGTATTCACCCTGCCGCAGTTCCGTCCCGCGAACCGCTGTCCGCCCGGTATGCGTGCCGGATTCGTCAAACACATCGCAGATTTCCATTTCTGGCCCTTTCTCTACCGAGGAGTTTTTATTTCATGCTGGATACTGTAGCCTGGCTTACAGCCTATGATTCGTCCACAATCACACCTGAAAAACAGGCGGGAACAGGCAAATGTTTGAAAATCGTTTGCTGTGGGCGACTAATCCTGGCCTGCGCTGTGGTTGAGGATAACGGGCTGGCCGGTGCGAGCAGATTCATAGATAGCCAGCACCACCTCCAGTACGCGGCGGCCCTCCGTACCGTTGGTGAATGGTTCGCGGTCGTCACGGACAGCGGCGATAAAGTCGGCAAAAACATGCGGGTGACTCGTGCCATAGACACTCAGGGGATCGGTCTGATTCTCCGCGAGAATAGCCGCCTCGCGTTCCAGTTCGCCCTCGACCTTCCACATCTCCTTGCGGTTGAGCGCCACCCCGCCGATTTTGACCGAGCCGCGTTCGCCGAGCAGCGTTACGGAGCCTTCCAGATCAGTTGGAAAGGTGATGGTAGAGGCTTCAATCGAAGCCAGCGCCCCGCTGGAAAAACGCAGCGCCGCCACGACACTGTCCTCCGCTTCCATGCGGTGCGCCAGAGTCGCGCTGTAGGCGAAGACGTTCACCACCGGCTCACCCATCAGCCAGATGAGCGCGTCGACGTGATGGATGGACTGGTTCATCAGTGCGCCGCCATCCATCGCCCACGTGCCGTGCCAGCCATCCTCGTAATATTCCTGTGTGCGATACCAGCGCACCGTCGCATTGCCCATCAGCAAACGGCCTAACCTGCCGGCCTGCACCGCCGCGCGCAAATCCTGAATGGGTGGGTTGTAACGGTTCTGGAAGGCCACGCACAGCTTAACACTGTTTGCTTTGGCCTCAGCGATCATGGCGTCCGCATCTTTAAGCGAGAGGGCCATCGGTTTTTCGACGATGATGTGCTTACCCGCGCGGGCCGCGTCAATCGCCATCTGCGCGTGCAAACCCGAAGGCGTGCAGATACAGACCACGTCCACGTCCGCACGCTGGAGCATGTCGGTGTAATTCAGATACGGCTCCGCGCCGTACTCATCCGCGAAACGATAAGCCCGGTCCTCGATGACATCGACCACTGCCACCAGTTTCGCCCCTGGCAAACCCTGAATGGCCTTCGCATGGTGCGGCGCGATCCGCCCGCAGCCGATTAACCCGAATTGGAGTGTGTCGGTCATAATGTTCAATTCCCTACAAAAGAGCGGTGTTGTAATAGCGGAACGTGATTCGCCTTGTGTGACCGCTGCCAAACTGGCGATCGCAACCATTCTAAGCCACCCACCCCGACCCCACAATATCCGCTGCTCTCGTGCTATAATCCGGCATGTTTTGGTCTGCCACTGATGAGGAACCTACCTTGCGAACCGTACTGAACTTTAACAACGACTGGCTCTACCTGCCGGAAGACGCCGCGTCCAACCGCCCCGACAGCGATTTCGAGCGCGTGACGCTGCCGCACACCAACATCATTCTGCCGCATCACAACTTTGATAATGCCGAATACCAGTTCATCAGCACCTATCGCAAACGCTTCCGCCTGCCAGAGGCGCGCGATGGCCGCCGGGTGTACGTTGACTTCGATGGCGCGATGATCGCCAGCACCGTGTCGATCAACGGACATGTGCTGGGCGATTATGAAGGCGGCTTCACACCCTTCTCGTTCGACCTGACTGATTACCTGAAGGACGACGGCGATAACCTGCTGACCGTGCGGCTGGATTCCACCGAGCGCCCCGATATTCCCCCGTATGGCGGCGTGGTCGATTACCTGACTTTCGGCGGCATCTACCGCGACGTGCATCTGCGCTACGAACATCCCTGTCATGTGAGTATGGTATTCGTCCGCACCTGGGATGTAACCACCAGTATGCCCAGGCTTCAGGCCGATATTTATCTTAAGAATGATTCTGGTGTTGAGCAGACGCTGCACAACGTCTTTTACCGGGTCAGTTATCCTGGCGAACCAGGCGCAAGCGATCTGCAATATGGAACAGTGACCGTTCCACCCCACGAAGAAATAGCGATTACCACACCAGAAATTCATTACGCAGCAGGCGTCAAGCTGTGGACACTCGATGATCCAGCCTTATACAAATTCGATGTAAAAATTCAGTATGGCGAAAAGTCGACGCCCTACGGAGATTATTTCACAACGCAGTTCGGCTTCCGCGAAGCCCGGTTCCGCGATGATGGCTTTTACCTGAACGGCGAGAAGCTCAGGCTGATGGGCCTCAACCGCCACCAGACCTACCCTTACATCGGCGCGGCGGCCCCGAAGCGTTTGCAGGAAAAGGACGCCGACATCGTCAAGCACGAACTGGGCTGCAACATCGTCCGCACCTCGCATTACCCGCAGTCGCCGCACTTCCTGCGCCGCTGCGATGAAATC
>CAZKIB010000335.1:0-4000 GCA_964552425.1 uncultured Anaerolineaceae bacterium
GCGTTCAGGGGGTGGAAAAGGAACATCTTAATGCTGTAGAATAGGCGGCATGACCAACGAATTCATGCCGCCCCCCGACAGTGCGATCACGCCCGAAGAATGGCAGCAAACGCCAGCCCGAGTCCAACGGTGGATCGGGGCAGTGTGGAGTGAGAATCAGCAGCTCCGAGACATGATGGGGCAACTGCGGGAAATTGCCCAACGGAACTCACAGAATTCTTCACAACCGCCCTTACAGGATCGGCCCGACCAGAAACCGACGCGAGAACCGTCAGGTCCACCGCGTAAACGGGGAGGACAACCGGGTCACCCAGGCCATCATCGAGCATTGGTGGATGAGGTCGATGAAGTCATCGTGTACAAACCGATCCAGTGTGAGCAGTGTGGTGCGCTGTTGTTAGGCGAAGACCCGGCACCCTATCGCCACCAGGTGACCGAGCTGCCAATCGTCAAGCCCACCGTGACCGAGTATCAGGTGCACGAGCTGACGTGTCCCTGCTGTGGCCAACGCCATCGCGGGGAACTACCGCCAGAAATCGCCGCCAGTCAGTTGGGTTCGAATGTGATCAGTCTGGGGGGGTATGTGATGGGGCGGTTCCGTTTGAGCAAATGGCAAGCGGCTAACCTGTTGGCCGAATGTTTTGCTATCCCGATAGCAGTGGGCACGGTGGTCAACCAGCAGCAGGTCATCAGCGCGGCGTTGGCCGCTCCGGTGGCGGAATTAGAAGCGGTCGTGAAGCAGTCGCCGGTATGCAACATCGATGAAACCAGCTGGCGACAACGGAACGCTCCAAGGTGCAGTTGGTTATGGACAGTGGTCACTCCCCAGGTGACCTTGTTTCGCATCGCTCCCAGCCGCAGTGGTCAGATCGCCAGGGGGTTACTGGGCGACGACTATGATGGTGTCGCCGGTACCGACCGGTGCAGTGCCTATACCTGGCTGAAATATCGGCAGTACTGCTGGAGCCACTTGTTGCGCGATTTCCAAAAGATCCTCGAACGGGGTGGCGATTCCTATCCGGTGGGTTGGTATTTGAAACTCCAGGCGGAATACCTGCTGATGAAATGGGCGCGCGTGCGTGATGGTACCCTGAACTACATCGACTTCCTGATTGAATTTCCGACCATCCAGACTCAGATCCGGCACTGGCTCACGCTGGGACGGGCAGCCTCATCTTCGCATACCGCGGCTACCTGTCGTCTGCTCCTAACCGCCGATGCCGACCTCTGGCGCTTCGTCTCCGTCCCAGGTCTCGAACCGACCAACAACAGCGCCGAACGCGCCCTGCGTCATTCCGTGATCTGGCGGCGTACTTCGCATGGCACGCAGTCCGATCATGGCAGCCGCTTTGTCGAACGGATTCTGACCGTGGTCGAAACCTGTCGCCAACAGCAGCGTCCGGTCTTCGATTTCCTGCGCCAGGCATTGATGGCTTACCGGGCTGGGCAATCAGCTCCGTCGCTCTTACCCGCTCTCTAACCTTAAGCCGCTCCCTCTTTTACCCCTGAACGCATACCATGAGTTCGTCGGTCATGCCGCCTATTCTACAGCATTAAGATGTTCCTTTTCCACCCCCTGAACGCATACTTTTCCCTGAACGCGCATCACCAAAAACGCGGATGAACCAGTTTAAAACTGATCATGACAAAAGCACGTACTTTCGGAACGTTGTAGTCTCGCAACCGGGGAATTCCTCAATTCGAGTTGTCGATATTAGATTGTGTCCCTTATCAGTTGCTTGACAATCAAAATCAAAAAATCTATACTGTATGTAACCGGTTTCGAGACCGGTTTCATAGAGCGAAAGTAGCTAATCATGTCCCGTCGGAGACCTGTTCAGCGACCAACCATAAATGATGTTGCCCAATTAGCCGGTGTATCCAAGGCTACGGTAAGCCGGGTAATTTCTGGCAGTGCGCCAGTTAATGAGGATACGGCAGCGCGCGTTCACAACGCAATCAACGAACTGAACTATACACCTAGCGCTGCGGCCCAAGCGCTCTCTGATCAACGAACGAACATGCTCGGTTTGTTGCTGCTGGAAATTGCGGCTCCGTTTTTCGTGTACCTTTTACGTGGAATCGAAAGCGCAACACGCGAGTCCGGCTTTGGTCTGCTCATTAACTCAATTGGTATCGAACCCGGGAAATTTAGCGAGCAGCGGCCATTTTTGGGTGAGCATAATACAGATGGATTGATTGTATTTTCTGGTTCCTTGCCAAACGACGAACTCCAACGATTGGCTGATTTAGGATTTCCGATTGTCCTGTTGCACCGCTCTGCACCTGAAGGACTCACTATTCCTTCCATTACAGTCGATAACCGCACAGGGGCACGACAAATTGTTGAACACTTGATCACAGTACACAACCGCAGGCGTATTGCTTTCCTGCGCGGTCCTGAAACAGAAGAAGACTCGATCTGGCGCGAGGCAGGCTATCACGATGCCCTTGAAGCCTACAGTTTGCCGTATGATCCCTCACTGATCGGATACGGTGGATTTGACGAAAAAACAGCGTATCACACCGTTTCACGCTGGCTGACGGAAGGGTTAGAGTTTGACGCGGTTTTTAGTGGTGATGACGAAGCCGGAGCCGGTGTGTTGAATGCCTTGCACGATGTCGGCTGTCGTATGCCCGAAGATGTTTCTGTCGTTGGGTTCGATGATGATTATCTGGCATCACGGCTTATTCCAGGCCTGACCACTGTACATTCTCCGATTGAAGAAATTGGTTACGAAGCAGTGACCCAGTTGATTCGTCTTATCAAAGGTAAACCAGCTGAGTCGAAAATTTTGCCCACTCGTTTGGTCATTCGCGCGTCGTGTGGATGTACGGGAAAGGAGGCTGGATTATTGAGAGATTACTGATGATCGATAAAAGTTAACCGCAACCGATGCTCCCTGCCTGGAGATCGGCTGCGGCCCACTTATTCAGCGTTTGAGCGCTAAAACAAGCAGGGGTTCGGCTTGAACCTATTGAAAGGATACCACATGAAACGGCATTTAAGTATTTTGCTAGCTGTATTGCTCGTTATCGGCGTCATTGGCCCGCTAACGGTCTCAGCACAGGACACGGTGACACTCCGTTTGCTCACGAACTGGAGTCCGGATGACTCAAAAGGCCCGGCGCTTACATCCATTATTGAGGATTTTGTAGCTGCGTATCCAAACATTAACATCGAAGTAGAATACGGCACCGATCAAGACATTCCGACTAAAGTTGAAACTGCTTTCCTGGCTGGCGAAGAGCCGGATATCGTCATGCAGAATTTGCTCGGTGTTACCACCGAATGGGAAGCTAACGACGTGACCATCCCCGTCACCGATCTGATCGCAGAATGGGGTCTGAAGGATCAGTTCCGCCAAAACGCTTTGGATGAATACACGATCAACGGCGAACTGGTGGCCTTCCCACTCGAAGGTTTCAACTGGCCGATCTGGTACAACATGGATATTCTGGCTGCGGCTGGTGTTGAAGAACTGCCGACCACCTGGGCCGAGTTCATGGATGTCGCGCTCGCCGTACGTGAGGCGGGTTATCAACCCTTCGCCATTGGCGGTCTGGACTGGACCGGCGGCGATTTTCTGATGACAGCGCTGATCGGTACGCTCACCGATGAAGAACTGGTTGCCGTACTTCAAGAAGGTGACTTCGCTGAAACCGAAAAGGTCGTTGATTTCTTCAACACCTTTGTTGATTGGCGTGATGCCGGCGTCTTCGTAGATAACGTCGAAGGGCTTGAATTCAGCAGCATGAACGAAATGTTCTTCGCTGGTGACGCCGCCATGATGCACGGCGGTTCCTGGAGCTATGCCGAACTGCCGGAAGACCTGCAAGGCGTCGTTCAGCTTGGTGGTATTCCCCTGCCTCCTGGTTCCCCCTACGAAAAACCGTTCTGGTACAACGCTTACGGCGCAAAGGGTGTCTGGATCACGCGCAATGGCGGCAAAGAACTGGACGCCGTTGGCGAATTCGTCAAGTTCCTCTTCCAACCGGA
>CAZKIB010000335.1:4020-4466 GCA_964552425.1 uncultured Anaerolineaceae bacterium
GAACAAAGCGGCATGATCCCCCCGCTCAATGACGTGCCTGTCAATGAAGAAATGCTCAGCCCGGTGTTTGTGCAGTCGTTGAGCATTGATGTCGATGCGATCCCGCCGGAAGCCTTTGCCTATATGCCGACAGCAGTCGCGTTTGATGGTGGTTGGTACGGTGTCACCGCGCTGGCATTTGTCCCCGGAACAAGCGCAGACGAAATTATTGCTGCAATCGAAGACCTTTACTCACAGGTCGAATAACGAACCATACGCCTCTCTGTGTCAATCAGGCGTGCCAGTCGGTGCGCCTGATTGACAGACTCACTGGAGCAAATATTCATGAATACCTATTCGTACTCCCGGCGCAAAACGGGCGGGCTGCTTGGCGCACGTTTGAACCACCGCCGATCGGAGCAGTGGCTGGCCTTTGTCGTGTTGGTTGCGCCTGCTCTCGCGCTCTT
>CAZKIB010000335.1:4503-4819 GCA_964552425.1 uncultured Anaerolineaceae bacterium
CCATTGGGGAACATGTTTCGAGTCAGCCTGCTTGACTGGCGAGGCATCATCAAGCCCAGCACCTACACCGGGCTGGATAATTTCGAGCGAATGTTTACCACGGATATTCACTTCGAAGCTGCGGTTTCTAACACGATTAAAGTGATGATTGTGGCCCTGCCCGCTACCATTATTCCTGCCTATATGCTGGGGTTTTTCTTGAGCCTACGCCCGCGGGGACATCGTTTGTTTCGTACCATCTTTTTCTCTCCTGCGATGCTCTCCGCGCCGGGGATTGCCATGGTTTTCCTTGGAACGTATTTGCCCGATGGTATTA
>CAZKIB010000335.1:4888-5110 GCA_964552425.1 uncultured Anaerolineaceae bacterium
CCGACAAATCGACTTCTCTGGGCGCAGTGACCGCTGTCGAAGTCTGGGGCGGAATAGGTTTCTATTCCGTGTTGTTCTACGCCACCCTGAGCAATATTTCCAGCGATCTATATGAGGCAGCCCGAATCGATGGGGCGTCCACATGGATTATCATGTGGCGGATTGCCTTTCCGATTGCGCGCGACTTTTTTGGCATTGCGACCATGCTGCATTTTATGTGGC
>CAZKIB010000335.1:5216-5444 GCA_964552425.1 uncultured Anaerolineaceae bacterium
GGTTACAGCCAGGCAATTGGCGTGTTTATCTTTTTTGTTGGCCTTACCGGGATGCTCGTGATCCGGCAGGTTACGCGTCGGCGCTATTAAATGAGGAAACTGGTATGGGTATGGGACGCAAAAACTCACCCTTTTTTATATACGGCTACACGGCAGCGATTTTGTATTCACTGATCATTGTCTTACCGATCTACTTTGTGGTTGTGTCGGCATTCAAAGACAATGCCA
>CAZKIB010000335.1:5491-5755 GCA_964552425.1 uncultured Anaerolineaceae bacterium
CCTCGAATTGGGCACTCGATAATTTCAAGACGGCACAAGATCGCGTGGGGATGACAGAAGCGATGGGCCGTTCTGTACGAATCGCCATTGGTGCGGAGGTGGTGACGCTACTGTTTAGTTTTCCTGCCGCCTACGCCATCGCACGCATTCCACTGCGGATCGCACGCTGGGTTGAGATGATATTTGCCGCCGGGGTCCTGGTGCCAACTTTTGCGCTGCTCGTGCCGGTGTTTCTTCTCTCGGTTGATCTTGGCCTGTTGTACG
>CAZKIB010000336.1:0-5752 GCA_964552425.1 uncultured Anaerolineaceae bacterium
CATAGGCACGACGCGGCGGGCGGCTTTGTTCAATGTGCTGCTGTTCGGCAGCGAGCGCCAGCAGGTCCTTTTCAGGGATACGCAGCCGCATCGCCAGTTTTTGAATATTGTCCTGCCGGTACAGATCGTTCTCAGAAGCCAGCAGCAGAGGCAGGAGGCGGCGGGCGATGGCCTCCCGTTCCTGTACCGTCGCGTTCGCGGGCAGCGCAGCGGTTTCCATCTGAATCATGTAATCTGCAACCGGGACCGCCGCGTCAACCAGCGCGGGCCAGTCCTGCGGCGACTCGCGGATCAGATCATCCGGGTCCTTCGCGCCGGGAATTTGCAGCACGCGCATATCCACCGACAGCTTGCCGCCATAATCGGCCCGCAGGGTGGTGCGCGCCACTTCCAGGCTGCGCATGGTGGCGTTCTGACCGGCTGCATCCGCGTCCAGTGCCAGGATAATCTTTTTCGCCCAGCGCGGAGCCAGCTTCTTAAGCTGATATTCCGTCATGGCTGTGCCCATCTGCGCCACGACGTTCAGGAAACCAGCCTGATGCGCCTGAATCACATCCATGTAGCCTTCAACGATCACCGCTGTTTCGCTGTCCCGGATGGCGCGTTTGGCCCGGTCCAGCCCGAACAGCGTGCGACTTTTATCGAACAGCACGGTCTGCGGCGAGTTGAGATATTTCGGATTATCGTCTGCCGCCAGCGCCCGCGCCCCAAAACCGATGACTCGTCCACGCTCATCCCGAATAGCGATCATCAGCCGGTTGCGGAAATAATCGTAGACACGGCCCTGGTCACTGCGGCGCGCCAGCCCAACCTCGACAATATCGGCCTCGGCATAGCCAATTTGCTTGAGATGATCCAATGTCGTGTGCCAGCCATCCGGCGCGTAACCGATGCTGTAAGTCTGTATAGTCTCGTCGCTGAAGCCGCGTTTCTCACGGGCATAACGCAGCACATCGCTGGCATCCTGAAGCTGTTCCACAAAGTAATCCGCCGCTGCCTGCATCAACCCGCGCAGAACATCCAGCCGGGCGGCCTGCTGCTTCTGTTCGGCGCTCTGATGCTGAACTTCCACCCCGGCCAGCTTGCCCAGTTCCTGCAAGGCTTCGGCGAATGCCCAGCCGTGATACTTCTGCACAAAGCTGAAAATATCGCCGCCTTCGGCACAGCTTCCGAAACAGCGCCAGGTCTGCGAGTCCGGGTTGACCACAAACGAGGGCGTCTTTTCGCTGTGGAACGGGCAGCAGGCTTTATAGGTACGTCCGGCTCGTTTGAGCGGCACGAACTGCTGTATGTAATTGACTATATCCAGACGGGTTTTGATGTCGTCAGTGACGGACATGGGGGGTCGCGCCTCCCTGCACTATGGTTGCATTATACGTATGAGCGCTCAGACATGCAACTCAGAATCGAAAGACAACAAAGTTTCCAGGTCAGTATCAGGAACGCAGTTACGAACACACGTTCTAATTATACCTATCCCCGCGTAAAGTGGGTGAAATTCTTGTTTGAAATTGGTTACAACATTGATGGAATAAAGGATGGAGTTGGGGCACTCCGCTGAAGTGCCCCCCAGTCCCCTTAAAATCCGCTCAAAAGGCCGAGATCGGCGCGGCCCTGCTGCATACGGCCAATGGCTTGCAGCAGACCGAGGCGATTCTGGCGCAGCGTCGTATCCTCCACGTTGACCATGACATGATCGAAGAAATCCGTCACTGCCGGGATCATGGGTTCAAAGATCGTCAGGAAGGTGTCGATATTTCCCGCGCCGTCCAGCCGCTGGACCGCCGCCTGATATGCGTGATAGAGGGCCTGCTCCTGCGGCTCCGCAAGCGTGGCCGGGTCGATCTCATGATATGCAGCTTCAGCGCGGGTGATGCGCACACAGCGCGCGAAACTGTCCAGTATGGCGCTCCAGTCTGGGCGCTGGACCCACGCGGTCAGTTCGCGCACACCCACCAGCGCCCGGTAGGGGTTGGTGGATTGCTCGGCCAGCACCGCCGCCAGCACATCCGCCGCCCAGCCCTGATCGGCCAGCCAGACATGCAGCCGTCCACCGATAAATTCCAGCACCTGCCTGCGGGCCTCTTCGCTGATCTGCACAGGCTGCGCCGCTGCCACCAGATCAACCAGACCACCCAGGTCCGTATCCCACTTGCGGTCAATCACGATCTGGATAATGCCCAGCGCCGCCCGCCGCAGACCGTAGGGGTCAGCTGTGGATTTCGGGGCCAGCCCCACCCCGAACAAACCAACCAGACTGTCCAGCCGGTCTGTAACAGCCAGCAGCGCGCCCGGCAGACTGGCCGGCAGCTTATCATCGGCACCACGCGGCAGCCAGTGTTCAAAAATCGCGTCGGCCACATCCGGCGGATAACCATTCAACAGCGCATATTCGCGGCCCATCGTGCCCTGAAGCGAAGTCATTTCCACGACCATCTGCGTGGCGAGATCAGCCTTTGCCAGATGCGCGGCCCGCTGCGCCACAGCCAGCGAGGTCGTATCCAGCCCGATATGCTGGCCGACCTGCTCAACCAGCGAGGCGACCCGCTGGTTTTTATCGAACATCGACCCAAGCTGTTCCTGAAAGGTCAGGGTCGCCAGCCGGGGCAGATAGTCTTCGAGCGGTTTCTGAATGTCTTCCTTATAGAAGTAATCCGCATCAGAAAAACGCGCCCGCAGCACATGTTCATTACCCGTGCGCACGTTATCCAAATGCTGCTCGTCCCCATTGCGCACCGTGATAAAGTACGGCAGCAGGCGGCCATGATCGTCTTCCAGCGCGAAGTAACGCTGGTGCTTGCGCATCACCGTCACCAGCACCTCACGCGGCAGCGCCAGGTACTTCTGCTCGAACGCCCCTCGCAGCGCGGTAGGCACTTCCACCAGGTTGGTCACTTCGGCCAGCAAACCAGGATCATCCGGGATATGCCCACCCACCTCAGCCGCCAGCCGGCTGATCTGTTCGACAATCGCTGCCTGACGGGCTGTGTAATCCAGCAGGATGCGCTGGTCCTCAATGTGTTTGAAATAATGCGCCGCATCCACAACCTCACGCTGCGGCGACCCGTACTGGCGCGCTCCGCGTGTCTGATTGCCGCTGGCGATCCCGCTGTATTCAAATGGGATAACCGACTTGCCAAACAGCGCCAGACACCAGCGAACCGGCCTTGAAAAAGATACCCCGCTGGCATTCCAACGCATGGACTTCCCAAATGAGATACTGCCGATCACACCCGGCAGGGCCTCCGCCAGCACTTCAGCCGTCGGGCGACCCACTGTTTTGACCAGCGCGACTACATATTCACCGCCGTCAATCTGCTCGATACGCAGGTCCGCGACACTCACGCCTCTGCCACGCGCAAAACCCTCGGCGGCTTTGGTCGGTTTCCCATCAGCATCAAAAGCCCGGTTTGCGGGCGGCCCTTTTTCGATCTGTTCGGTATCCGTCTGCCGGGGCGCGAGATTCCTGGCGTGAAGAACCAGCCGGCGCGGGGTCGCGTAGACCTTTACCCCTTCATGTGACAGCCGCAGGTCTTCAAAAAAACTTTCCGCAGCAGACTCAAGCTGCCGGCAGGCATCATCCACATCACCGGATGGCAGTTCCTCGACACCAATTTCCAGCAGGAAATCTGCCGGCGCAGCCGCTGGCTCCGGCATAGGCGGCAGGGCCACCATCAGCGGCGCTTCCCACAGGCGATTTTTGATAGGATACCCTTTGGCCTCGCGCTGGTCGGCAAAGGCTTTCGCCACTTCGCGGGTCTGGTTGCGCATCCGCCGGAAGTAGCTGGCCCGTTCGGTTACGCCAATCGCGCCGCGTGTATCCAGCACGTTAAACAGATGGCTGCATTTGAGTACATAATCATAGGCAGGAATCACCGCGCCAGCGGCCAGCGCGCGCTGGCTTTCGCTCTCGTAAAAATTGAAGGTCTGGCGCAGGCCCTCCACATCGCCGATTTCAAAGTAATACCGGCAGTGCTCAATCTCACTTTGCAGGTAGACATCGCCATAGGTCAGGTCGCCCAGCCATTCAATGTCCCATACCGCATTCTTGCCTTGCAGCGCCAGCACGATTCGCTCAATGCCATAGGTAATCTCGACGGATACAGGGTTCAGTTCCAGGCCGCCCGCCTGCTGGAAATAGGTATACTGGGTGATCTCCTGCCCGTTCAGCCAGACTTCCCAGCCGAGACCCCACGCGCCGAGCGCCGGGCTTTCCCAGTTGTCTTCCACAAAACGGATGTCCTGCTCCTCCGGTTTGAGGCCCAGCGCCCTCAGCGAATCCAGGTACATCTCCTGCGGGTTGCCAGGATCAGGCTTCAGAATGACCTGATACTGGTAAAACATCTGCATCCGGTTCGGATTTTCACCATAACGCCCATCGTCCGGGCGAATGCTTGGCTCGACATAGGCGACCCGCCAGGGTTCCGGCCCCAGAACCCGCAGCAGCGTGGCCGGGTTGTTCGTACCCGCGCCCACCTGAACATTATACGGGTTCCACAGGACACAATTCTGAGCAGCCCAGAATTCGTTCAACCTGAAGATAACTTCCTGAAAAGTAAGTGCTTTCGCCATGATCTGTCCTGATTGGTGTCCATCCTGATCGGTTATCGCATGTATTATAGAAGGAAGCCTCAAGATTATCGAGGGGTTTGTAGGGTCGATTACGGCTAACACCTCCCTGCGCAGTACCCGTCAGAAATGCCAAAATCTTAACAGTCACCCGCGTAACGTTGCAGGCAAATGCGGGTTTTATATGATGGACAGATGAAACGGATAATGATGAGAACACCCTGGAAACGTGAACCCAAGCCGCAGGACCTGACCGTCCTCACGGATACTGAACTGGTCGATCTGGCAAAAAACAATCAGGAAGCGTTCGGTGTTTTGTACGAGCGCTATGTCCAGAAAATTTACAACTACGTGTACTACCGCACGGGCAACCATCACGATGCTGAAGACCTGACGGCGATGGTCTTCTACCGGGCGATGGGTCATATCCAGAGCTACACCGAACGTGGGATTCCCTTTCAGGCGTGGCTCTATCGCATCGCGCATAATCTGGTTGCCAACTGGCATCGGGATCGCGGACGGCGCAAGATTATCCCGCTGGAAGATTATGTCGGCCCCAGCCCTCAGACCGAATCACCAGATCAATTTGCAGAAACGCAGGAGGAACGGGAAATCCTGCTGGATTCGCTGCGCCGCCTGCCGCCAGAACGTCAGCAGCTTCTCATTCTCAAATTTATTGAAAAGATGCCCAATGCTGAAATAGGCGAAATCATGGGGCGCACCGAAGGCGCTGTCAAGTCCCTCTATCACCGAACTCTGAGCGCGCTGCGCGAAGAACTCGATCTCCGTTTGCACCAGAGCCGCATCACCGATCAAAAAGGTTAGTGTATGTCCAACTCACATTTGTCTGATGTGCAATTGCAGAATCTGCTGGCGAACCTCACCGATGCCATGTTGGACGAGGATGCCGACCTTGAACAGCTTCTGGCGCAGTATCAGATCGACGAACAGGACCTTCACGGCCTGGTCGACATGATTGACCAGTTGAACCAGACCCTGCTGCCTGTCCAGCCCTCGCCCCGTTTTGTCCGGCGCTTGCACCAGGACCTGACGGGCATGGAACCCGGCAACGTGCTGGGGCGGGTGCGCCGTTTACCCCCGCGTGTGCAGATCGCGGCGGGCATCGCCCTGGTCGCCGGTGTGATGTTTCTTTCGCGACGGCGAACACACGGCGAGGCCCACC
>CAZKIB010000337.1:0-5565 GCA_964552425.1 uncultured Anaerolineaceae bacterium
TGAACTTCCGCTGCGTTATGCAGGCATCATCGAAGGGAGGCGCGACCGGGCAAAATCCGCGCTCGAAGCGGTGGGCTTGGGAGACCGTATGCATCATCGCCCCTACGAACTTTCCGGCGGGCAGCAGCAGCGTGTGGCAGTGGCAAGGGCGCTGGCACAAAACCCGGATGTACTGTTATTGGATGAACCTTTTGGTGCGTTGGATGTCAAAATTCGGGGGCAGC
Source organism: uncultured Anaerolineaceae bacterium (assembly GCA_964552425.1). Classification (GTDB taxonomy): domain Bacteria; phylum Chloroflexota; class Anaerolineae; order Aggregatilineales; family Phototrophicaceae. Next base: position 225 of record CAZKIB010000337.1, read on the forward strand.
TTCGCCAGAATTTACGTGCCATCCAAAAACAACTTAATGTGACCGCCATCCTCGTGACCCACGATCAGGATGAAGCCTTTGAGCTGGCGGATCGCATCGGGGTGATTGACGGTGGACATCTGCTGGAAGTTGGCACACCCGATCAGCTTTACCGCAAACCGACCCACCGCTTCACCGCGACCTTCCTCGGCAATGTCAACCTGCTACGCGGCACATGCAACGGCGCGTCCTTGCATATCGAGGATGTACAATTGCCGATTCTGAATGGGATGGAGCATTTTTCCGGTCAGGCGGTGGATGTGATGACACGACCGGAGTCCGTCTTTCTGACGCGCAAGCGTGAAGAACAGCGCGGCCATGTGCTGGGATGTGGTACGGTGATCTCAATGGCATTTGCCGGACCGATGGAAAAAGTGGTCATCCGTTTAGAACAAGGCACAGAGTTACAGGTCTTGATGAACCTCAATCGCACGCATGAATTAGGACTGCATCTGGGTGCGGAAGTGTGGGCAGGTGTGCGTGATTATCATCTGCTGCCGATAGATTAAAGTGAGTTTGCATGTATCCCCTGTTATCGCTGTCTCAAGTCAGCATTGACCCGGAACTGGCGCGGCGACTACCGCGCCGGTTGGCCTATTATCATCTGGCGCTGCCTATCGCGCAGGATGAGGACAACATCACACTGGCGATGGTCTATCCTGAAAATAGGCGGGTAGTTGAAGTCATTCAGACCGCATTAGGTACGGTGGTGACTCCGGTTCGCAGTCATGCTGATGAAATCCGTCAGGTCCTGGATACCATTTGGGCGAATGAAGGTGAAAACCGCCAGTCTGGGCTGATGGGATGGACGACAAATCCTGATGACGAAACGGCTTTAGCGAGCTATATGCAATCTCTGATGGTGGCGTTGTTGCTGGAAGAAAACATATCCATCAGCCACAACCCACTGACGGATTTTATCGCGCAGGTCAATGCAGCGCGTCCGCTACTGGCGATGTGTGTGGCAACCGACTTAGAAATCTGCCGGGCACTGATTTCAGGCATCTCCACCTCGCTGCTATTATTACGAGGATCATTTACACTTCCTCAAACGATTCTCCATGTACTGCGTGGACATACCCCCGATCAGCACGCGCGGGATTGGGTAATCCCACTGTCCCAATACTATGAAGCACAGATCACGCTACTGGCTGCGGCTAATTCAATTATGGCTCCACAGGGCAGCCCACTGATGAGTGATATTGCCCGATTAATTCTGCCGGAACATCCAGCGCAGGTGGTCGAATATGGAAAAATGCTCGCCAGCATGAATCTGCGTGGACGCATCCGAATAGCTGATGGACTGCTAGAAGATGTTCTTGTTCACACACTGGAAGCTGAACCGCATGATCTGGTTGCTATAGCCACCGAAAATAACGGGAAATATGTGCAAGGCGCTCTGAAACGGCTCATCGGAAACACCAGTATCTTTCTGGTGATTAAGCCGTAAGTGTGCTTATATATGCCTTTGATTGGCTATATAATGACCGCCTCTTCTAATTGAAATCCGGTTCAGCCTTGTGGATATATAGGTATGTCTCAACTGCCCCAACCATGATTCGTAAGGTCGAACATCATTTTGGATAGGGGTGCGAATTTTTTGAAATTCAGTAGAAGTGATTGTCTCAACCTGTGCCGCCTGTGCCACCTGAGCCAAAATCCAGTAGATGATGGCATCCGCAAAAGAAGAGACCCCCTACTGTCGTAGAGAGTCTCAGGTGTCTCAACTAACTCAGGTAGATATACAGCACTTGCACCGCACCTTTTGCGGTCTAGCGAATGCCCGTCTCAGGCGGCTCAAGTGTCACAACCCAAAGATTCGCAGGTAAGCTGCCAGAATCGCACCCTGCCGCCACGCACCCGCTTTTGTGTGCTGAGGTTGTTAGGTCCGGGGATGAGCAGGCCATCTTCCTTCAACTGCATACCGATGGCGGTCACGGTGAAGCGCAGTGGCTGTACCCGATTAACCTCACGGTGGGCAATCTCCGGTAGTAGGTAGACAAACCCCTCATCTTTGTAACCGACAACAGTTACGCCGGGCGGATACTCACGCGGGTGCTTCATGTCGTCGTCAATCACCGCCTGCCCACCGGCGATGAGCTGCCCCAGAATATCGAGGAATACCTCGCTAGCACGTTCCTGACGCAGAGTGCGGACGCTCTCGACAATCACATCCTGCCAGGCTGGAAGCAAGTATTCTTCATCCATCTCGCTCAGAAATTTCGACAGCAGTTGGTATACCGTCACCAGCACCGCCCAGTTCTTAACCACCCGGTCGTTATTGGACTGCCTGCCGATCTCGGCGGCAAGTTTCGCCTTGTAGCCCTTCACATTGCTGCTAAAGCGGTTGGCGATGTCTTCTTTCAGATCGCCATTTTCAAGCTGTTTTGCCACCCATGACGCGAAATGCGCGGTGAAACCGGGGAGGTTGTCGCGCAGCCCTTCGGCGTGGACGAGTGCCTGCCCGTCCAGGTCGCGCTTTTCCCAGGGTGGCACTTCCAGCACGAGCATCCGGGCAATTACCGACATCTCACCCTCAATAGTCGTTTCGCCTGTAGAGAGGATCAATCCACGGCAGGGTTTCTCCTGACGCATCTTCGCCTCGCGGGTCAGCCGTCCGCGCCCCATCCCTCTTGAATACGACTGCAAGAATCGCGTGAAGGTCTTCTCGTCGGCGTAGATGCTTTTGTAGTCGTCCACCCAGAAGATGGTATCCGCCAACGGGTAGCCGAGCGTTTCGACGGTGTTGATGGTATCACCCCACTGAGCGGGCGGGGTATCGCGGCTAAACTGCCCGTAGAAGCTACTCAGCAGGGATGCAATCTCACTTTTGCCGCTGCCCGATGTGCCGACCAGATGCACGGCAGGCCGCGTGGCAGTCGTCGGGAAGAAACGCTGAAGCACGGGTAGGAGTGCAAAGGCGATCAGGCAGGATGCCAGATGCGGCGGCAAAACCTTCGTCACTGCATCGAACGCCGCCAGGCTGTCAGTCCAGCTTGTAGCTTGCAGACCGTAGTCACGCAGTCGGTGATCCAGCTCCACCGACGGCGGTTCAGCCAGCTTTCCCTTCGCTGTGATACAGTCCTGAGGCGAAACGTAGACCCACCTGCCATCCAACTGCATCCAGCCCATGAAATTGTAGTGTCGGTGGGTCGGGAATTCACAGGACAACTGCACGATGGCAGGCACAAGATGCTTTGACATCCCCGCCCTCACAATGTATTGCGAACCGGCATTCGCGCCAATGAAGCGTCTGAGTGCGACATCATCAACGAACACATCGCCGGGCACATCCAGCCGCTTGACGGATTCGCCACGCCGTAGTTCCAGGGCGGTGTGATGCGTTTCCTTGCCATCGTCATCGACCTGGCAGGTCTGATGCAGTGCAGTCGCTGACCAGTCGGCGACGGTCTTCTCGTGTGTGCCGCGATAACTCTCCTTGCGATACACCATTTTGCCATCGAACAGGACGTAGCTCTCGGTATCGACGTATTCCTGCTGACGCTGGCGGTCGAGTTCGCGCTTCTTCTCCTTATAGAGGCGTTCAATATCACTAATCTTCAGCCCATCTCCGCACAGAGCTTTGAGGCGCTGGCGTTCCTCTGCCCACTCCACCGAGTTCAGGTAGATGCAGGCTTCAACTGCTTCCACGATTTGCTGTGTGGTCGGGCGTTCTGTCTTCTGCTCGACCTCGAAGCGGTCCACAAGCTGGCCGATCACCTGCCGCGCATGTTCCTTCGGTGCGGCGATGGGTTCTCTTGGCGTTTGTCGATAGGCACTGGCGATAGTGGCACGGGCTTCCTTTTCGCGTGAGGCGGGATTCTCGCTCCCGTCCCCATCGGCGACATGACGGGCGATCAGTTCCCGTTCGGCATCACTCTGGCTGTACCCGGCATCCCGCAGTTGGCAGGCCGCGGCGAAGAGTTCCGCGTTGCGGCTGCCGTTGTACGCTCCACTGGCGAGATACTGCTCCGTTCGCGGCGGTAGTGGATGATGTCCATTTCCGTTGGTCGAGAACATCGGCGCATGACCATTCTGAGACTGCGGTTTGACCATCAGCCAATTGAAGCTATCCAGTGCATAACGTCGATCCGGATGCCAATCGACCACTTGCACCATTGCGCCGTCGCGGTCGGACTTGGTGTTGATGCTGTCCGGCAAGCGCATGACGGAGGCTACCGACTTGACATAGGCTTCATCCCCATCCAGCACTTTAAATAGCCCGTGCATAATATGAGCGATTCTCTGCTTGTCCTCATCGGTTTCGAGCAGGAACGGCGCATCTAGTAACCAGTACCCATGCCAGCCACCGCCACTATCGACAATGACGGAGGGTGCAGGCTCAAAGTCACGCAGGTTTGCCAGTCCCTTGTCGCGTTTTGTCGGGTCGCCATCACAATCGACATCGACCCACAAGGCAGGCACGAGTGCCGCCGATGCCGCACTGCCTTTCCTTTCTTTCCGCAGGCAAGGTGCGAAGTACACGCCGTAGCCCTCAGTATTGAGTTTATCGACTTGCTTGAAGATCGCTTCGCGCTGTTTGTCGTTGCCGGACTGTGTCCAGAACGTGCGGACTTCGCCTGTTTCAGGATGGATACAGCGCAGTTCCAACCAGAGCTTATCCGGTGTATCCGGGTACAATGCCGCGAGAAAATCACTTCTTGCAACAATTCGTTCGTTGTTCACTGTCGTTTTCTGTGTCATACTTGAATCACTTTCTAAATGGTGCCCACAGGGGCTAGAAGCATCGTTCATTGGCGTGAGTGTGCTTCCGGCTCCTGTGTGCGTTATGGTCAAAGGTCAAAATCGAGTGCAGGATATGCTCCGGCACTGGTGTCAATCTCGCGTTGGTCACGGCGTTCACGTAGTTGCTCCTTGAGTTGGATGGCAAGTAGCTCGGCTTCCTCGTGGTCGAGATTGTCCATCACCGGGCGGAATTGCAGAGTCGTCTGGTCTTCACGATTCTTGAAGTAGCCGTAGAACCCCACTGCGCTGGTGTCCTCGTCCGTTCGCCGCACACCGGCCCAGGCCGCGCCGATCTCCGGTTCGTGTCCGTGCGCTTCCTCTGTATAGACAACCTGCTCCTGTCGTTCGCGCATTTCAGCCAGTGCATCGTAACGCTGTTCCCAGTCGCGTCCAGCGTAGCGATCCATGAGCGCGACCATATTCTCCTGTGTGACTTTATGCAGCATGTCGATGTGGTTCACCTCACGGTTGCGCGAGAAGTACAGCGGCTTGCGCCTGCCTTCATCAGCATCGTAGTATGTGCCCGGCAAAACCACGTGCGTATGGGGGTTATGCT
>CAZKIB010000338.1:0-4943 GCA_964552425.1 uncultured Anaerolineaceae bacterium
ATAATCATGCTCTCGATTGTAGCTCATCTCCGCCTATTTTGAATGTTATCTACTGGTAACTGCATTATCCCTGCACGAGATAACTGCGATGAATGGGCCGCGTGCCCAGCCGGGTGAGATAGGTCGCGCCCAGGCCCACTGCCGCCAGCATCGCCAGCGCGACCAGCCCGAAGGTCGCCGTCAGGTGATGCAGCGCCAGCACATTCCACCCCAGCAGCAGCGAGACGTTCCCCACTGCTGCGATCACCAGAGGCGGCAGATTGCCCCGGTTCAGCCGCTGCAAGATCAGGTCGCCTGTCACCAGCGTCATCGTCACCCAGCCGGCCAGCACCATGCCGAAGAACACCAGCGCGGCCACCGCGTACACCGGCACAACCACCAGACCGGCCGGTGGAACCACCACGACGATCATAATCACTGTCGCGGTGACACCGCCAGCCAGCAGCATCAGCATCAGGCCAGTGCCGCCCAGGCTGCGCGGCCCGGTGCGCACCGCTTCTTCGATGTGGCTGATCTGGCGCGGGAACAGCACCACCGCCAGAATGGACAGGCCCGAAAGCGCCAGCGAGGCGGCTGCGGTGAACAGCACGGCCAGCACCGCGCCGCTGATGGTCACATTCAGCAGAGGCAGCACAAAACCGGGGTCGCTGACCGCTGCCAGTGTGCCGGTGGAGGACCACAGATCACTTTCCTCACAGGAGTGAACCAGCGGGGCGTCGCTGCGTCTGTCGGTGAGATTTTCGGCGCACGAGTACACGGTTCCTGTAACCGCCGCGTCCGGGCTGATGGTCAGGTCTTCGCCCATCACGTGCAGTGTGCCATCCACCTGGCCTTCCACGTGGGCGCTGGTCATCAGCAACGTGGCATTACCGGTGATGCGCGCGCCCGGCCCGATGAGCGTTTCATCCGAAACGATGGTCAGGTCGCCGTCAATGTCACCCTGCACCTGCACCACATCCCCGATCAGCGCGACGTTGCCCTGCACGCGGCTGTCCGCTTCCAGGTTGATCGTCTCGGCCAGCACCACCAGATCACCGCTGGACGGGCCGGTCAGGGTAAAAAGCTGTTCAATTTTCACCGTCGTGTTTTGCAGCAGCGGCTGTTGAATGACCGCCTGCCGGGCGGCGTTTGCCAGCACGACGACGCCCACCGTCGCCAGCGCCAGAATGAACAATCCCTTACGACCCATAACGTTACCTTTTCCTGAATGCTTACGATGCCGCGTCCGATGTACGCTTGCGGGGCGCAAACCGGATTAACCAGATCAACGAAACGGGAATCATCCCGATCAGTAACACGAGAAGTTCCGGGTTTGCCGCCAGCAGGGCTTGCAGCTCACCCATCAGCGACTGCGCCAGCCCGATGACGACAGTCAGCAGCGCGGCGACCCGTTCGATGGCGGCCACCAGCCCGGCTCCACTGCCGATCACCGTAATCGCCAGCCAGACCACCAGCGCCAGCACCGGCAGCATGACCGCCGCTACCAGCCCCAGCGCCACCGCCAGCGCCAGCCCGGAAATGCGCGAGAGGCGCGGGTCCATGCGTTCGGCCATCTCGGCCAGCCGGGCCATGATCGTCGCGGCCAGCCGCTGCGGAGCGCGTTCGTGCGGGGCGCGCCGCAGCATGGTATCCACCTGCTGCAAACGCTGGTAGGACACGGCATCACGCACGTCCGAGTCCAGGTAGCTGCGCAGTTCCGCGCGCTCTTCCGGGGCCAGGTTTTCGTCCAGCGCCTCCTGCATCAAACGTTTCTGTCGCTCATTTGCCATAATTACAAACTCTCCAGTAGCGGTCTTATCAGGGCGCTGTTCGGGGCGTGGGTTTCCAGCTTGTCAGCCAGGGCCTGCCGTGCCCGGAACAGTCTGCTCTTAATAGCGCTTTCGGTGGTATCGAGAATATCCGCAATCTCTATATAAGAATAATCGTACCAGTAGCGCAATATGACCGCTGCGCGGTATTCCGTGTTCAGTTCATTCAGCAGTTTCTGAATCGCCCGGCTGCGTTCATCCTGAATCGTCGCCTGTTCGGGTTCGGGTTCGTCACTGCTCAGCACAATATTGGGCGGCAGGGGTTCATCCAGCGAGAGCCACGTCATGCGCCGCTTGCGAAGGCGGTCAATGCAGTGATTCGAAGCAATCGACAGCACCCATGTTTTGAACGAGCGCGCCGGGTCGTATCGGTCCATATTCAGGTACGCTCTCAGAAACGCTTCCTGAGCAGCGTCTTCAGACTCGGTGCGTTCACCCAGCATCCGGTAGCACAGGTTATAAACCGCGTTCTGGTAGGTATTCACCAGTTCGGCGAACGCATCCTGATCGCCGTTGAGCGTGGCTTCCACCCACCCCAGGATAATCGGATCTTCTACGGACATAATTTCCCTTGTACACCACGCGCGTGGTATCTAGTCACCATTACGCACGGTCAACGCGAAAGTTGCGCGGCAACGCAGCGTCCAGCCGTACCCGGCACGATAAGGATGAGGCTTCCGCCCGACGCGGGGACGCTGATTGATCGACAGAATGGGGGGGGATATAGTCTGGCACTTCGGAGCGAACATTTGGGGGTTCCTCCTTTCTGCCTTATGATACCGCTTTCAGGTGGGTTTTGACCAGACCCGGATCAAGGAGAGGTCACAAAAGTTGTTAAGAGACATTACACTTGTCATGTGCCATTTGTGTTATAATTGAAACAATCAATGGCTGATGGAAACCGGAACACACCATGACCACGCCGTCGGACTTGCTCTGGCGCACCAACAACGAATATCAGAAGCGGCTGAAACAGGCCAAGACTTATCTGAGCCTGCTGGAGCAGTTGGTCATCATGCAGGGGCGCGACGCCCATACCCTCAACGCGCTGCACCATGCGCTGGACCAGATCGACACCCTCAACAATGAACACCGCGACTGGCGCTACCGTTATTATTATGAATCGCTGGAAACCCGGCGTATGGTGCAGTCCATCCACGCGGTTCATCAGGCGCTGGCGCACTTCAGCCGGATGCGCGCCCGCCACCAGTACAACCTGAACCAGATCGAGACTCTGCTGCTGCGCCTCCAGCGGCCTGACCCTGTTATCACGCAGACACCCACCGGCGACCTGTGGCAGATGACCCAGCACGCCCTGATCGACCTCAACCACTTTGATGATTACATGCAGTCGCTGACCGTCAACAGTTGACGGTTTCATCCGGCAGCAGTCCTCAAAGCCTGGCCGGGATGAACTCGAAACCGGCTTCTGGCAATCCCTGTGCGTTGCTTGTAAAATTATTCACAAGCTGAAGCAAAACACAGGGATGATTGATGACTCGTACCTTTATCACTGCCGCCGCGATCCTCGGCGCATTGGGTGTCGCGTTCGGGGCATTTGGCGCGCATGGGCTGGCCGCCATCCTCGAAGCCAACGGACGCGCCGCCACATTTAACACCGCCACCCACTACCAGTTGGTTCACGCGCTGGCGCTGCTGGCTGTCGCCCTGCTGAACGAACGTTTTCCCGGCCAGTGGATGAACCGGGCCGGGTGGTTGTTCATTCTGGGCGTAATTCTGTTTTCCGGCAGCCTGTACCTGCTGGCGATCTTCAACCTGCGCTTTATGGGAGCCGTCGCCCCGTTTGGCGGAACCGCGCTGATCGCCGGGTGGGTTTGCCTGGGGCTGGCTGCCCGAAATAACCCGTAGGAGCGCATCGTAATGCGCCCAATCACTTACTGTGTGCGATTCACGAGCCGCCGCCCACCCTCGGCCAGCAGCACCGCCAGCGCCGCTTTCGCCAGGTCCAGCCCGACAAACGGCGCGGCCCCGGCAGCCCAGGCATCCGCCAGCGACAGGCCGGTAATGCTCGCCAGCAGGGGCACGCCACAGGCGTAGATGATCGCCACGCCCACCAGCCCGGCCAGCCAGCGCAGGATGGCCCGTTCCGCGCCATGTTCCACCAGCCAGCCCACCGCGAATGCTGCCGGAATAAACCCGATCAGATAGCCGGCGGTGGGTCCGGTGAGCGCCGCTGCCCCTGCGTCACCCGCCGCCACCGGCAGGTTCAGCCGCACCAGCAGCACATAGATCACCTGGCTGAGTGCGCCATCGCGCGCGCCCAGCACCATACCGGCCAGCAGCACAGCGAAAACCTGCATCGTAAACGGCACAAACTCGCCGATGCGCACTTCCACCTGCGCGCTGAGGGCCGTCACTGCCGTAAACACCAAAATCGCGATCAGCCGCCGCGCCAGCGAAACCTCTCGTGTCCGGGGGAATGTCCGCAGCATCTCGTTTCCTCGTTCTTAAAGGACAATTAGGTCATGAAGTGACCCATCGAAAAGAATGGGTATTTGTAGGGGCGGTTCGCGAACCACCCCTACGGCAAATTTACCGGATTTTTGTCAGGTCTTTTCGATAACTGACTTAGCTTGCAGCAATTACCTGTTAGCGAAAGCCTCTTGTCTGGCCTACAGCCGGTTATCCGCCGTTGGTTCAACCACGACCTCAACCAGGGTGTAGGCGTTCTTGACCCGGTTGGGCTTGTCTTTTTCGAGCGCCTGGTTGGATTCCACCAGGGTGATCTGTGTGCCCAGGCTTGGCAGCACCCAGCGCGTCATCCATTTGCCCGCGCGCTGCGCGTTGCGGTAAAACGCCAGTCGCCCTTTACGGTCCATCCGCTTGAGGCGGCCATGTGCCCCGTTGAATGACAGTTCTTCCAGTTCCTTTTTGAGGGCGTCGCGCTGTTCTGTGGTCAGATAGGCCATGAGGCATCCTTTGATTTACACCGTTCCATTCAGTCAGCCCATAATTGTATAATCTCCGGCATAGATAGCAAACGGTCAATGCTCATGATGAACAGCTACACCGTCGGCGAACTCACCGAACACATCCGCCAGATGTTTCAGGAGAATTACTGGCTCCAGGATGTCACCGTACGCGGTGAAATTTCCAACCTGCGCAAAGCTTCAT
>CAZKIB010000338.1:5000-5477 GCA_964552425.1 uncultured Anaerolineaceae bacterium
TTCGTTGTGCCATGTGGCGCTCATCCGTGAACATGCAGCGCTACACGCCTGAAGATGGCGCGAAGGTCGAGGCGCATGGCTACATTGACCTGTATGCCCAGCGCGGCGAGTACCAGCTCATCGCCGATTTTATGCGTCCGCTCGGCCTGGGCGACCTTTACGAACAGTTGGAACGGCTGAAAGCGAAATTGCAGACCGAGGGCTTGTTCGATGAAAGTCGCAAACGCCCGGTTCCCTACTTCCCTGCCAGTATCGGCGTGGTCACTTCGCCAGAAGCCGCCGCTTTTCAGGACGTACAGAATGTCCTGCGCCGCCGCTTCCCGCTGGCCGAGATTATTCTCAGCCCCTGCGCTGTGCAGGGAGAGGCCGCTCCGCCGCAGATCGTCGCCGCGCTGGAACGTCTGAATCACTACACCGGTGTGGATGTGATCCTGCTCGTACGTGGGGGAGGCAGCATCGAAGACCTGTGGGCCTTCA
>CAZKIB010000339.1:0-223 GCA_964552425.1 uncultured Anaerolineaceae bacterium
TCAGCATATTGCCGCGTCCAGCCAGGTCAGACACCAGTACGCGCATTTCGTTACCCACCAGCGAAGGATCAATGTGCTGGTAGCTGTCGATATTACGGCGGATGGCAGCCACATGGATGCCACCCTTGTGGGCGAAAGCGCTCTTGCCCACATACGCCAGATGATCGTCCGGCGCGAGGTTGACAATTTCCGCAACCGTGCGGGAAAGGTGCGCCAGAGATTT
>CAZKIB010000339.1:255-5390 GCA_964552425.1 uncultured Anaerolineaceae bacterium
CCATTTTAAGCTGCAAGTCCGGGATAATGCTGCACAGATTGGCGTTGCCGCAGCGTTCGCCATAACCGTTAATGGTCCCCTGCACCTGCACGGCCCCGGCCTGCACTGCCGCCAGCGTATTGGCAACCGCCAGTTCACCGTCGTTGTGGGTGTGAATGCCTACCGGCATGTCGGGGAAGGCCTGTTGAATCATCTCAAAATAGCGGGTCACTTCCCAGGGCATTGAGCCGCCGTTGGTATCACACAGCACCACACAGTCCGCCCCGCTGCGCACCGCCGCCGCGACAGTATCCATACCGTATTCCAGGTCGAGTTTAAGGCCATCAAAAAAATGCTCGGCGTCATAGATCACTTCCTTGCCGAGGCTTTTGAGATAACGCACCGTATCCTCGATCATACGCAGGTTTTCCTGCGGCGTGGTTTGCAGCACATCGGTGACATGCAGCATGGAGGTTTTGCCTACCACCGTTACGACGGGGGTTTCAGCGTCCACCAGCATCTGGATATTGGAGTCATCTTCCGGTCTGGTATCCTTGCGGCAGGTATAGCTGAACGCCGCGATTTTCGCATGTTTCAGATTAAGCGAACGCACCTGATCGAAATAAGTGGCGTCTTTCGGATTGGAACCCGGCCAGCCGCCCTCAATATAGGCCACGCCCAGTTCGTCCAGCAGCTTCGTAATTCGTATCTTGTCCGCAACAGATAACGAAATGCCTTCGCGCTGTGTCCCGTCCCGCAGCGTGGTGTCATAGATGGCGACTGTTTTCATGGTGTTTCCCTTTCCATTCAACAAAAGGGGCACATCGCTGGATGTACCCCTAAAACGTGCGTGTTATCCGGCCAGTGTGTTGACACGCGCCGGGTGTTCGGCTTCGTAGCCTACAACCTCGTCTTCAAGCCCAAGCAAAAATCCCAGTTGATCCACCCCGTTAAGCAGGCAGTAACGCGAAAAACTGTCGATTGGAAATTCCACGCTACGGCCATCTGGCAGAGTCAGCGTCTGTGTTTCGAGGTCAATTTTCACCTCGGTGTCCGGGTCCTCCTCCGCCAGACTGATAAGCTGCTGGTGGGTCTGCTCGTCCACTGTAATGGGCAGCAAACCATTTTTCAGCGCATTGTTGCGGAAAATATCAGCAAAGTAGGTGCTGACCACTGCCTGAAAACCACCGCCGATAAGCGCCCAGGGGGCATGTTCGCGGGAACTGCCACAGCCGAAGTTATGCCCGCCGATCAGGACACTCGCACCCTGATGCTCCGGCTGGTTCAGGACAAAATCCGCTTTTGGGCTGCCATCCGACTCGTAACGCCAATCGGAAAACAGCGCTTTTCCCAACCCGTCTTTGTCTGTCGTTTTGAGGAAACGCGCCGGGATAATCTGGTCGGTGTCGATGTCGTTGATGGGCAGGGCTACCGTCTTGCCAGTAAATGCCTTGATCGGTTCCATTATGCAAACTCCACATCAAATTCACGCGCATCGCTGATGACGCCGTTAATGGCGGTTGCCGCAGCGGTCAGTGGGCTTGCCAGGAAAGTGCGCCCGCCCTTGCCCTGACGCCCCTCGAAATTGCGATTGCTGGTGCTGACCGCATACTGCCCTGGCTGAAGCTGGTCACCGTTCATGGCGATGCACATGGAGCAGCCAGCCTCGCGCCATTCTGCCCCGGCCTCTTTGAATACCCGATCCAACCCTTCGGCTTCAGCCTGCCGTTTGACCTGCTGCGAACCCGGCACGACCATCATGCGCACACCTTCAGCTACTTTGCGACCTTTAATAAGCCGGGCAGCTTCCCGCAGGTCAGTTATGCGCGAGTTGGTGCAGCTTCCAAGAAATACGACATCGACTTTTTTACCGAGCAGACTCTGGCCCGGCTGCAAATCCATGTAATGCAGCGCCTTATCCAGCGCCAGTTTTTCGGATGGATCGCCAAGTTTATCGGGGTCAGGAACCCTGTCGATAACCCGCATCCCCATGCCGGGATTCGTGCCATAGGTAATCATGGGCGTCAGGTCAGCGGCGTCCAGTACGATCTCATTGTCAAAGACCGCGCCGTCATCGGTGGGCAGTTTGCGCCACGCTTCAACCGCCTTGTCCCAATCGGCTCCCTTCGGCGCATACGGGCGACCATACATATAGTCGAAGGTGATGTCATCCGGCGCGACCATGCCGGCGCGGGCGCCCCCCTCAATCGACATATTGCAGATGGTCATGCGGCCTTCCATGCTCAGGGAGCGCAAAGCCTCACCCATATACTCGAACACATAGCCCGTTCCACCGCCGATCCCGATGCGGGCGATGACGGCGAGAATGATGTCTTTGGCTGTCACGCCAGGCTGCAAGCGCCCATTGACACGCACCGCCATCGTTTTTGGCTTGTTTTGCAGCAGAGTCTGGCTCGCCAGCACATGGCCGACTTCACTCGTGCCAATGCCAAACGCCAGCGCGCCAAACGCGCCATGTGTGCTGGTGTGGCTGTCGCCGCACACAATGGTCATGCCCGGCTGTGTGAAGCCCTGTTCCGGGCCAATCACATGCACAATGCCCTGATTTTCCGTACCCAGATCATAAAGCGGAATGCCGAAATCCGCGCAGTTCTGGCGCATCACGTCCAGTTGTTTGGAAGCCTGCACATCCACCACCGGGATAATCCCGGCAGCGTTGCGCGGCGTGGTCGGCGTGCTGTGGTCCATCGTCGCCAGCGTTCGATCCGGCCGGCGGACTTTGAGACCGCGTTCCCGCAGTGTGGAAAATGCCTGTGGTGAGGTGACTTCATGCACCAGATGAAGGTCGATATACAACACGGCTGGTGTATCCGCCGTTTGTGGTTTGACAATATGGTTGTCCCAGACCTTCTCGAACAGGGTTTTGGGGCTGCCGTTTGTTACACCCATTGACTCAATTCCTCGATTTATCCCAATTTATCCCGATTGATATATCCCAAATATCGCAACTAGACGTTGACCGTCGCCGCCGCGCCTTCCGGGGTATGTCCACCCGCGCCAGTCACAGCGATCATCCGGTTCAGCGCCGCCAGATAAGCGCGCACGCTGGCGACAATAATGTCGTCATCGGCTCCATAGCCCCCAAACGAGCGCGCGTCGTCCTTCGGTGAGATACGCACCGTCACTTCGCCCACTGCGTCAATGCCTTCGGTGACACTGTGAACACTGTATTCCACCAGCGTATTGGGAGCCTGCACCACTGCGTCCACCGCACGGAAGGAAGCATCCACCGGCCCGGTTCCGACAGCCGCATGGATCACCCGTTTGCCATCCCCGCTTTCCAGTTTGACGGTAGCTGTCGGCATCCCCATCGTGCCGCTTGTCACCTGAATGTCAATCAGTTTGAAGAATTCGTGCGGCCCCTGCACCTGATCGGCGACCAGTGCTTCCAGGTCCGCGTCCGTGACCGTTTTCTTGGCATCGGCCAGGTCCTTGAAGCGTTTGAAGACTTCCGCCAGTTCGTCGTCAGTGATGTCATAACCCAGTTCGCGCAGCCGGGCACGCAGCGCATGGCGTCCGCTGTGTTTGCCCAGCACCAGATCGCTGTGCGCCAGCCCCACATCTTCAGGCCGCATAATTTCATAGGTGCTGTGATGTTTCAGCACGCCGTCCTGGTGTATGCCGGCCTCATGCGCGAAGGCATTCTTACCAACAATCGCTTTGTTCGCCTGCACATTCAGCCCGGTATAGTTGCTGACCAAACGGCTGGTTTTCATTATTTCACGGGCGTTGGCGCGGGTATCCACATGATAAAACTGTGGGCGCGTGCGCAGCGCCATCACCACTTCTTCCAGGCTGGTGTTGCCGGCCCGTTCACCGATGCCGTTAATCGTCACCTCAACCTGCCGCGCCCCGGCCAGCACCCCGGCCAGCGTGTTCGCAGTTGCCAGTCCCAGGTCATTATGGCAGTGAACCGACCAGATGACGCCGCTGCCGGGTCCAGCGCCGGGCGTTTCGGTCACCAGCGTATGGAGGGTTTCGTACCACTCTTCCGGCGTCACATAACCTACTGTGTCGGGGATATTGAGCGTGGTCGCCCCGCACTCAATCGCCAGCGCGCACACCTTGATGAGAAATTCCATATCGGTGCGTCCGGCATCCATCGGGCTGAACTCGACATCTTCGCACAGGCTGCGCGCCAGTGTGACCGACTTGCGGATCACATCCACCGCCTGTTCACGGGTGAGGCCAGTCTGATATTGCAGGTGAATATCGGACGTACCCAGAAAAGTATGAATGCGCGGTTTGGCGGCATCCTTTACACCTTCCCAGCAGGTGAGAATGTCGGACTCCACCGCCCGCGCCAGCCCACAGATCACCGGCCCGTCGGCTGTGCCCACTTCGCGGGCGATGCGCTGCACGGCTGCCAGGTCATCAGGCGATGCTGCCGGAAAACCCGCTTCGATAATGTCCACACCCAGACGGGCAAGCTGCCGGGCAATCTCCAACTTCTCCGCGCTGGTCAGGGTCGCGCCGGGGCTTTGCTCACCATCGCGCAGGGTCGTATCAAAAATGCGTACATAGTCTACCATCGGGAATGATCCTTTCATCTTCAAACTGGCTTGCGAATGTCAAATCGGTAAGGTCGCTAAGGCCATCTTCAGACATGCCGATCACCCCCTTTCTCAGCTACGCCATCGTCGCTATCCATCGGATACCTCACCCTCGAAACAATATTTGTCGACATCACAGACCGGCATATAGCCAATCTCCTGATAGATATGATTTGAAGTCGGGTTGCTCAGGTCCGTGAACAGGAAACAAAACTGATAACCCGTGTCCAGCATTTTCTGGCTGAGATCAGCCACGCAGGCGCTGGCATAACCCCGCTTGCGGTACTCCGGGGGCGTGTAAACCGCGCCGATGCGAATCCCGTGCGGAGTCGGCCCGGTGCTGCCCGCCATCGAAACCGGCCGTCCCTCGTCATACCACAACAGCAGTGTGCGGGTTGGCGAGTTCAGCCACCGGTTGACTGTACCGGCAATTGTAGCTGAATCTGTTTCCCCCAGTGCCTCGCTCTGGAAACCGTAAATCCATTCACACAGCAGGTCGCGGTCCTGTTCGGTGGCCCGGCGCGCTTCACCAGGGACCCCCATAACCGCATTAACCTGCTCAAGTCGATAAATGCGCATCGC
>CAZKIB010000340.1:0-5376 GCA_964552425.1 uncultured Anaerolineaceae bacterium
GATGGAGTTCAGACGTGGCGCGATGGAAGCTCGCAGCCCGCCCCAGAAATGATGGTCACTCAGGATAATCGCCTCAGAGTTCAGGCGCACACTGCCGGGGATGTCATCAAACGACGTGGTACACATATTCGTTGCCAGCGGGATATTCACGGCCTGTGCCACCTTCGCCATGTTCTCCTGGCCGCGTGTCGGGTCTTCGTAATATTCCAGCACGCCTTCCAGCTTTTTACCGGCGGCAATCGCAGTATCGACCTTCCAGATGGCGTTGGGGTCCAGCCGCAGTGGAACGCCCGGCCCAAAGGCTTCCTGCAAGGCCAGCATTGCGGCGACTTCCTCGTCAGGCGGGAACGCGCCGCCCTTCAGTTTGATCGACTGGAAGCCGAATTCCTTGCACATCGCCTGGGCTTCCGCAACCACGCCCGCCGGGTCGAGCGCCGCTTTCTGCCGGGCTGCCGCCCATCCGGTGGCATTCGGGTCTGTCCCCATGCCCCATGCGCCGCCCGCGCCTTCGTACTTGTAGAACAGGTAGGCCGAGAACGGCACATGATCCCGCGCCCTGCCGCCCAGCAGGTCCACCACCGGGCGGTTGGTGGCTTTGCCCATCAGGTCGAAGCAGGCCACTTCCACCGCGCTCATGACGTGAACGTGCCGCCGCTTGTCCCAGGGCGCTTCGCCGCGCGCCGCGCTGGTTTCGGGTGACAGCCGCCCCTGAATGGCCCGGTCAATGGCATTCAGTTGGAACGGGTCCTGCCCGATAATCACCTCGCGGACGGCTTCCAGCGCCTCCTGCGTCTCGACACTGCCTGGCACTTCGCCCAGACCATAGATGCCATCGGCAGTCACCAGTTCCACAATGATGCGCAGCGCGTAAGGCGCGTGCAGCCCGGCGGCGTTGAGCAGCGGCGGGTCGCTGATGGCGATGGGCGTAATGTGCATATCTGTTATGCGCATGAATAAATTCCTTTCCTGAAAGATTTTGTCGGGTGCTGCCGTTAATCTTACCCTATGTGGTGCGCATTCCACTTCAAACTGGTTATAATTGTTTTATTAACGAAAATCACACCGGGGGAGACTGCCATGACGATTCGAACACTGGTGCTGTCAGGTGGTGGCGGGCGCGGCGCGTTTCAGGCCGGCGTCTACCAGTATCTCATGGAAGACAACAAGCCCAATGTCATGCCAGAATATCGCGGCCCCTGGTCGCCGGAAATTGTCGTCGGCACATCCATCGGCGCGGTCAACGGCGCAGCCATCGTGCAGGGCATCCCTGTCGATAAGATGGTCGAATTCTGGAACAATGCCCGCGAATCGGACATCGAAGGCCTGCCGCCGGGCATGAACTGGCTGACTCGCCGTGTCGCCAATCTTGTGCTGCGCTTCATGATCGGCAGACCGCTCCGCCCTGTGCCGCCGGATACCGCCCATTCCCCTTCGGAAACCTTTTCCGATCTGCCGCCCTGGCTGGTGGGGCGCTGGAGCAACCTGCTCGATACCGGCCCGCTGCGCCGCACCATGACCGAAAAGCTGGGCCTTAACGAAGACCAGATCAACAGCAGCGCGCAGACCCTGCTCATCAGCGCGACGGATATTCGTACCGGGGAACTGGCGATTTTCAGCAACAAGGCTTTGTATGATCGCAAATCCGGGGCATCACGCGGCAACGTGGAGACCGGCATCACCTTCAACCGCATCCTCGCCAGCGCCAGCATCCCGATGGTCTACCCCTGGACACACGACAGCGGCTCGACCTACTGGGATGGCGCGGTGGTCGCCAACACCCCCCTCAGCGCCGCGCTGGATGCTGCCCGCGATCACCCCATCACCGAGGATATGGAAGTCATTGTCGTGCTGATGACCCCCTGGCGCAAAGGTGAAATCGGGCATCAGCGTTTGCCCAACAGCTTTCTCGAAGCGGCCACCTGGACCCTCGATTGGGCGCTGCTGGCCTCCTTTCGGGATCGCCTGCGCGTGACCGAAGCCTACAATGAACTGGCCCGGCTCGAACGTCAGATGCACCCGACAGACCCGAACTATCGCTATCGCATTGTCAATGTGCATGTCGTCGCGCCGGATGAATTTTTCTCGATTGCGCGCATTGTCGATTACGACGAACACAGTGAAGAACTCATTCGCATGGGTTATCAGTCCGCGAAATCCGTTTTTGAACTCAATTTTGGCGCGGGTGTAGGGTGATCCGATGCGCGAACGACTCGCTCCAATTACACTGGCAGGGCGCATCGCCGGTGGACTGGCGCTGCTGGCCGTCGGGCTGCTGGTCTACAGCCATCTGCGCCGCTACGGCACATTCGATCTGCTGCGCCTGCTGGATGACCACGCCGCCACGCTCGGCAGCGCCTTTCTGGGGGCCGCCTTCACCGTGCTGGGGCTGGATTGGCTGATCGGCCAGCGCCAGCAGATGCGCGAACAGCAGCGGGTCATTCAGGATCAGCAGCAGTCGAAAGCCAATCTCATCAAGCGTATGGGCAGCCAGAACAACCTCGAAGCGCTGCGGGCAGTCGATGAACTGCGGACACGCGGCTGGCTTCAGGACGGTTCCCTGCGCGGGGCGGACCTGCGGGCGGCCAATCTGCGCGGGGCCAGCTTGCAGGACGCTGACCTGACCAACGCTGTGCTGTGGAGCGCGGACTTGCAGGAATCCAATTTGCTGAACGCCAGCCTTGAACGCGCCAACCTGCAAAGCGCCGTGCTGAAAAAGTCGGTGTTGTTCGGCGCCAATCTGAAAGGGGCCGATTTGCAGGAAGCCGATATGCGCGGGGCGGGTTTGTGGAGCGCCAACTTGCAGGAAGCCACCCTGTGGAACGCTGACCTCGAAGGCGCGACGCTGCGGCAGGCCAACTTGCAGGGGGTTAATTTATTCGGTGCGAACCTGCGCGGCGTAGTCCTCTTCCGGGTCTATTTTAACGCCTCGACCACGCTCCCCAACGGCAGCACCTGGACACCAGAAACCCACATGAGCTGTTTCACCTACCCGGATCACCCCAATTTCTGGCGTTCCGATCACCCGGATTCCCCGGCCTTTCGCGGCGGTCAGGCTGACGCTTAACCTGCGTTTGGCCGCTTCTTTACCTTACAATACATTAAAGTGTGCTATCGTTGCCTTTTGGAGGTAACGATGGCTCAAGACTACATTCCTGACCGCTGGGACGAAATCCAGCAGATGCACCGGGATAACCGGACACTCTATCAGATTCTCGGCGGTGTCGCCCTCATGGCTGGCGGCGCGATCATTGGCGCGGTCATGTTCAGCGGCGACACCGGCTACGGGACCAATTTATTCACCGAAGCCCTTAGCCTGGGCGTGACTGTCTTCGTGCTGAACCTGCTGGCGAAACGCCGTGAGGAACAGGTCCTCAAAAAACGCCTGCTCCAGCAGGTCGGCAGCAGCTTTAATGTGATCGCGCTCACCGCGCTGGAAGAACTCTGGCATCGCGGCTGGTTGCAGGATGGCTCGCTGGCGGGCATGAATCTGTCGCAGGCCGATCTGCGCGGTGCGGATTTCAGCAAGGCCAATCTGACCGGCGTGCAGTTCGTCAGCCGCCGCTACGGTCATGTCCGCTTTGACCAGAACACCCGCCTGCCGGATGAAACCTACTGGCAGGACGACTTTGACATTGACTATATGGAGCAGTTTACCAACCCGGCGCATCCGCACTACTGGCGTGGTTTTGGCTTGCGGGAAGGTAATCTCGCCCGCCGCGACTTTTCCGCCGCCAACCTGCGCGGGGCGGATCTGTACGCGGCTAACCTGTGGAATGCCAGCCTGACCGGGGCGAATCTCGAACGTGCCCTGCTCATCAAGGCGCGTCTGCGGCAGGCGCGTCTGATGCAGGCCAATCTCTCTTTCGCAGAACTCGACTATGCCGATCTGCGGCAGGCGGATTTGACCGGAGCCAGTCTGTGCGGGGCCGATATGCAGGGCGTCAACCTGGAAGATTCCAGCTTGCAGGGCGCTAATCTGGATGGCGCGCGGCTGGTCGGCGCGACCCTGCCAGATGGTACACTCTACGCGCAGGGCATGGACCTGACCATCTTTGGCGTGATCGGCACACCATCAGACGCACCGCGTCCCTACTCGCCATAAGCGATCATCGCAAAGGCCCGGAGCCAGCGAGGGTTGCAGCGAACTGAAGACTGATGACTGGCAACTGGTAACTGCACGAAGCGCCGGGCACTCCACTTTTATTCGGGCAACTCGCCCGCCGGAATGTCCTTCAGCAGCCGGTTCTGTTTATCCCGGTCCGAAATGAGCGGGTTCTCGATGCCCCAGGGAATGGCAACCGCCGGGTCGTTCCAGGCCACGCCGCGTTCATCCTTGCCGCCGTCATAATAATTGTTGACCAGATACGTCAGAGTCGCGTCGGTGAGGGCCAGAAAGCCGTGCGCCACGCCCACCGGGATAAACACACCGATGTTGTTGGTTTCGCCGATTTCGAGCGTCTCTACAGCCAGGTAGGTGGGCGAGGAGGGGCGCAGGTCAACCATCCCCACGCGAATCACCCCGTTGACCACGTACCAGTAGTCAATCTGCCACAGGTGATAATGCAGGCCGCGCAGGACGTTCGCCTTGCTTTCCGAACGATTGCTCTGCATTTTGTCCCAGTTAATCCAGGGGAACCATTCGCGGCGGAAGGTCTCCATGAAGCGCCCACGTTCGTCGCCAAAAGCCTTGATTGGCATGGTGTATACCCCTTCGATGTGTGCCGAAGGGAGGGCTGGTGTCGTCATCAACTGCTCTTTCGTCGTCATGCCGGCGTCATACTCCACATGGATTAGTTTCACGCCAGAATCCAATCATGCTGCCCTTGCCCGCGCCTAAAGCCTAGCGCCGGATTCGCCGGATAAAATCGACACTTTGTAATTTCTGTTCCAGAATGAAGGTGATATACCCCAGCATAATGCGTTCGAGATCATCGTGCAGGGCGGGGGAAATGGTCAGCGACTGCACATGGCTGTAAGGGCTGCGCTGCATGTGCCGCAGCACCTTGAGCGTCACCATCGCCACCGGCACAAAGCTGGTGCTTTTAATGGCGTGTTCGGGCCGCACCACACCACCGTCGGCATAGCTGAAATACTGGTCTTCCGGCTGGATCGTCTCGCGGCTGATGACGCATTCCTGTAACTCAGGCCGGAAACCGACTGCATCCAGCAGGCGCATTTCGTAATAACGCACGGCCAGGCGCGGGTCCGGGTCGTGGCACAGGCGCTCAAGCGTGTCATCCAGCAGTGTGAACAGCGCGCTGGCCTCTTCCTCGTCATTGGCGGCGAAGCGATCCATCAGTTCGGCCACATAGCTGGCATACGCGCCGCGCTGCAAATCTTCGCGCAGTTCCAGGTATGTTTGGCTGACTTCGGCCT
>CAZKIB010000341.1:0-5333 GCA_964552425.1 uncultured Anaerolineaceae bacterium
CCGCGCCAGGCACGGCATCAGCGCAAGCGTCTGGCGGAAGGCAAGGTGTATACAACAGATCGCATTGAGGTTGCCGCGAAGAATTTCTTCCGGGTGGGCAACCTGACCGCCCTGCGTGAAATGGCGCTGCGGCTGACCGCCGAACATGTGGACCACAAGCTGCAAGATTACATGCAGTTGAAGCGCATCGCCGGCCCCTGGAAGTCGGGTGAGCGTCTGATGGTGGCAGTCGGCCCCAGCCCATTTTCGGAACGCCTGATTCGCTGGACGAGACGTATGGCCTATAATCTGGAAGCGCCCTGGCTGGCGGTCTATGTCGAAACATCCGCACCGCTTTCGGCAGAAGCGAAAGACCGACTGGCGCGGAATATTGCCCTGGCGCGCAGCCTGGGCGGTGAAATCGTGACCGCGCCGGGGGATTCGATTGCCGCCGGTTTACTGCGTGTCGCGCAGCAGCGCAATGTGACTCAGATCGTCATCGGCAAGCCGCAGCACACCCGCTGGCAGACGATGCTGCGCGGTGGTTCCCTGGTCGACCACATGATCCGCGAAAGCGGCGACATCGACATTTACGTCGTCACCGGCGATGAAACCGCTTCGGAAAGCCGGCCCTTGAGCCGCTTTTTCTCCCCGGAAACTCATTCCAATTCCCGGCAGTATCTCTGGGCGCTGGCAGTAGTCGGGATTGTTACCCTGGCAGATTTGCTGCTCTACAACGCCCTGCCCTGGCTGGGGTATCAGGCTGTTGGTCTGACTGAACTGCTCGCGGTGCTGCTTATCGCCATCTACATCGGGCGCGGCCCGGCTCTGCTGGCGGCAGCAGCCAGCGCCATTAGCTGGAATTTCCTGTTTATTGACCCGCGTTTTACCTTCGAGATCACCCAGATACAGGACATCATTCTCTTTTTCCTGTACTTTATCATCGCTATTTTCACCGGTAATCTGACTGCGCGCATCCGCACACAGGCGCGGCAGGCCCGTTATAACGCAGACCGGGCTACAGCGCTGTACACGCTGGCGCATGAAACCGCCACAGCCGTGCATATGGACGATGTGCTGAAAACGGCTGTGGCGCAGATTGGCCGGGTGTTCGATGCCGAGGTTGCCATTATGCTGCCACAGGGCGGAAAACTGGAACGCCAGCCCCATCATTCCGGCACACTAACCATCGACGAAAAAGACTACAGCGTGGCGTTGTGGGTCTACGAACACGGCAAACCTGCCGGGCGTTATACCGATACGCTCACGCTGGCATCCGCCCAGTATCACCCGCTGCGCACACCCACACGCACCGTTGGCGTCATTGGCATTTGCACACGCCAGGATGAGCGGTTATCCTTCGATCAGGAAGTGCTGCTGGAAACCTTTATTACCCAGGTGGCGCTGGTGATCGAACGCGAGATGCTGGACGAAGCGGCGGAACAATCCGCCATGCTGCGCGAATCCGAGCGGCTTTACACGACACTGCTCAACTCCATTTCACACGAACTGCGCACCCCGATTGCCACTATCAAAGGCGCGTCCAGCAGCCTGATTGACGGGGCTGCCGGGACCAACGAACAGGCACGGGCGGAACTGACAAAAGATATTCAGAGCGCGGCGGACCGGCTGAACCTGCTGGTCGAAAATCTGCTGGATATGTCACGGCTGGAAAGCGGACGACTGCGGCTGAAGCGGGACTGGTGCGATGTGAGCGATATTATCGGGGTAGCCGTCAAGCGTGTGGACTACTGCGCCGGCAGCCACCCCATTCAGATTGAGGTTGAGCCGAATCTGCCGCTGATTCAGGTCGATTTTGTGCTGATTGAACAGGTAATTGTCAACCTGCTGGACAATGCCTGCAATTACACCCCACCCGGTACACCCGTTCTCATTCAGGCCAGAACCAGGGCACAACAGTTGGAAGTGACTATTTCCGATCATGGACCGGGAATCCCGCCAGAGCTGATTGAGCGGGTTTTCGATAAGTTTTATCGCCTGCCGGGCGCGGCCACTGGCGGCACAGGGCTGGGGTTGTCGATCAGTCGTGGGCTGGTGGAGGCGCACGGCGGCACATTAACCGCAGAAAATCTGGCAGAGGGCGGAGCGCGTTTCATTTTACGCCTGCCGCACGATGGACCGCCCCCGCCGGTTCAGGAGGCGCTGAATGGCTGAAGGCCCGCAGGTGCTGGTTGTGGATGATGAAATGCAAATCCGCCGCTTCCTGCGCATCAGCCTGGAAGCCAATGGCTATCATGTGCATGAAACCGCGACAGGGGAAGATGCCATCGTCAAAATGGCTCAACTGCGGCCTGATCTGGTCATCCTCGATATGGGATTGCCTGACATGGATGGATTGGAAGTACTCAAGCGGCTGCGTGAGTGGACTCAAACACCCGTGATTATCCTCTCCGTGCGCGATTCTGACCGCGTTAAGGTCGCTGCGCTGGACGCGGGCGCGGATGATTACCTGACCAAGCCGTTCAGCCTGGAAGAACTGATGGCGCGCATCCGGGTTGCCCAGCGTCATGCCCAACCGGAGCAGGACGAAGCGATTTTCACAGCAGGCCGCCTCCAGGTTGATCTCACCCGGCGGCTGGTGACGGTCAGCGGCGAACCGGTCAAACTGACCCCCACCGAATATGCCCTGCTGCGTCTGTTGATTCAGCACGCGGGAAAAGTTCTGACTCACCAGCAAATCCTGCGCTCGGTCTGGGGGCCAGAGTATATCCACGAGACCCATTACTTACGGGTGTATTTTGCCCAACTGCGGCAGAAAATCGAAGAAAATCCTGCCTTGCCGGAAATCATAGTGACGGAGCCAGGGGTAGGCTACCGGCTGGTGAATCCTTAGCCGCGTCATTCGCCGGACGGCTGCTCACAGTTTTCCAGCATCCCCGGTCTGGCCCTGAACACCGTGTCGAATACGGGCATACCGCTGCTTGGAGATTGCCGCGTCCTGTGAGATAATTCCGTGTGAATGAACACCTCCGTCAAATTGATTATCAACCCCACGATACTGGAATGATGCTGAACAAACCTGAAATCATGAGTCCCGCTGGATACTGGCCCCAACTTCATGCCGCTGTTGAGGCCGGGGCAGATGCTGTCTATTTTGGACTCAAACACTTTACCGCCCGCGCCAAAGTCGGGTTTACGCTGACCGAACTGCCAGAGGTGATGCGCACTCTCCACAGTCGCGGGGTCAAAGGGTATGTCACCTTCAATACCCTGATTTTTGATCACGAACTGCGCGAAGCGGTGCGTACACTGGAACAGATCGCCAGCGCCGGGGCCGATTCCGTCATCGTGCAGGATGTCGGCGTGGCGCAGCTCGCGCACCAAATCGCCCCCCATATCGCCATTCATGGCAGCACGCAGATGAGCATCACCAGCGCGGAAGGGGTGGCATTGGCGCAGCGCTTCGGGGTCAGCCGGGTAGTGCTGGCGCGTGAACTTTCCCTGGAGGAAATTCGGGCTATTCGTGAGCAGACCGACTGCGAACTGGAAATGTTTGTGCATGGCGCGCTGTGCGTCTCCTATTCCGGGCAGTGCTTTTCATCCGAGGCATGGGGTGGCCGCAGCGCCAACCGGGGCCAGTGCGCTCAGGCGTGTCGCCTGCCGTATGACCTGATCGTGGATCACAAACTCAAGCCGCTGGACGATGCGCGTTATCTGCTGTCACCCGGCGATCTTTACACCCTGCCCCAGATACCCGATCTTGTCGGCATTGGCATTTCAACGTTCAAAATCGAGGGGCGATACAAGGACGAAAATTATGTCGCGCTGACCACCAGCGCCTATCGCCGGGCGGTGGATGCGGCGTGGGCGCAGCAGCCGAGTCCCATCAGCCGGCAGGAAGAGATCAGCCTTGAGCAGGTCTATTCCAGAGGTCTGGGACCCTATTTCGTGTCCGGGACCAACCATCAGGCGGTGGTTTCCGGGCGTTCCCCCCGGCATCGCGGCGTATTCTGTGGGCGGGTGGCCCAGGTCTACAAAAATCGTGTCGTGATTGAGCCAACCGACATTCACGCGCTGGCTCCGCTCAAGGCCGGTGATGGCATCGTTTTTGACGCCGCCGACTGGCGCAGCCCGGAAATCGAGGAAGAAGGCGGTCATATCTACGAAGTCAGGCCGGTGGGCAAACTGCTGGAACTCCATTTTGGGAACCGCGAGATTGACTTTGCGCGCATCCGGCCAGGCGATTGGGTCTGGCGCACCCATGATGTGAACGTTGATAAAGCAGGGAAATTATTCACCCAGGCCAGTGTTCCGGTCCACCGGCAGCCGGTCCAGGTGCGCGTGGTGGCGAAAGAGGGGCAGCCGCTGGAATTAACCTGGGCACTGGTGAACCGGCCAGCGTTACAGGTGCGCATCCAATCCGACGAACCTCTCGCCCATGCCAGCAGCCGGGGTGTAACCGTTGATTATCTGCATCAGCAGTTGAGCCGTCTGGGCAACACGGCCTACCGGCTGGAGACCCTGGACACCGTGATTGAGGGCGATCCGTTTATCCCCGGCTCCGTGCTGAATCGTCTGCGGCAGAAAGCGGTTGAACAGCTTATCGAACTACAGGCTCAGGCGCAGGCGGGTGTGACGCACGATCCGATCCGCACACTTGAGAAGGCGCTGGCAGCCGTCGTCCGACAGCCAGACGCTGCACCCGCTGCAAACATCCAACTGCATTTGCTGGTGCGTACACCGGAGCAGCTTGACGCAGCGCTGGCAGTGAAACCAGCCAGCATCACCCTGGATTATCTTGATCTGTATGGTCTGCGCCCGGCTGTTGAGAAAATCAGGGATGCCGGCATCACCGCCCGTGTCGCCAGCCCGCGCGTCCTCAAACCCCAGGAACAGCGCGTCGTCAATTTTCTGCTGCGGCTCGACTGCGCGATTGTCGTCCGTTCTGGCGGCCTGCTGGAAGCCTTGCAGGGTCGCCACCAGTACCCGCTGATTGGGGATTTCAGCCTCAACGTCGCCAATCAGATTTCAGCCGATACATACTTCAAACTCGGCATGGAGCGGATCACCCCCACGCACGATCTGAACGCGGATCAGATCAGCCAATTGGCGCAGGCAATGGGCGGCGTACGTTTTGAGGTGATCGTCTATCAGCATTTGCCGGTGTTCCATACCGAACACTGTGTTTTCTGCCGTTTTCTGTCGAAAGGAACCAGCTATCTGGACTGCGGCCAACCCTGTGAAACACACCGGGTCGCGCTGCGTGACGGTCAGGGACGCGCCCACCCGGTCATGGCGGATGTGGGCTGCCGCAACACGGTCTTCGGGGCAGAAGCACAGGTCGCCAGCCGCCACCTCGATGAGATGATGCGCAGCGGCATCCTGCATTACCG
>CAZKIB010000342.1:0-265 GCA_964552425.1 uncultured Anaerolineaceae bacterium
ATTATCTGCTGGGCCAGGAAGAACGCAGCACTGTCAATGTGCCCCTGTCGGCCAGCTATCAGAATGGACTCCTCGAACAATTCTTGCAGGAAGTCAGCCTGCGCTATGATCGGCAGCCCGGCAAAGCGGGTTATGACCTGCAAACGCTGACTATTCGGCCTGGCCCTGGCGGCCGGCAGCTAGATCTGCGCCGCGCTTTGCCCCTTATTGACCAGGCGCTGCGTGACCCGCTGAACCGAAACGTCACCCTGCCGCTGGTCGATAC
>CAZKIB010000342.1:281-5279 GCA_964552425.1 uncultured Anaerolineaceae bacterium
TTCGTCACAATTGATACACTGGAAAATCTGATTATCGAGTATCTGGACTCGCAGGGCTTCATTTATGACGGACAAACCACTGTCGCCTCGGTCTACATCATGGACCTCCAGACCGGGGAGGAAATCAACCTCAATGGCGATGTCGCCGTTTCCGCCGCCAGCACCATCAAGCTGCCCATCCTGATCGATTATTACCGCACCCTGGCGCTGGCCCCAACCGATGAAGAAGCCTTTCTGATGGCGAATTCGCTGCTGTGCAGCAACAATTCGTCCTCCAACCTCATCATGCAGATTATCGGCGGGGGCAGCGACATTTTCGCCGGACTGACCAGTGTGACCAACACAGCCCAGCTTCTCGGCGCGCGCAACACCTACATTACCGCGCCCTTTGTCCTCGGTGTCGAAGGACAGCAGTTCGGGTCCATTCCCGCGCCGCGCACCTCCCCCAATCCCAATTTCAACACCAACCCCGATCCATATAATCAGACCACTGCTGAAGACCTCGGCACGCTTTTCGGAATGGTTTATGACTGTGCCAATTATGGCTCCGGGTTGATCGCGGCCATGCCCAATGGGGAATACACGCAGAATGAATGCCGCCAGATGCTTGAACTCATGAGCGGCAACGATTTACTTCGCCTGCTTCAGGGTGGCATTCCCAAGGATACGCGCATCTCGCACAAGAATGGCTGGCTGCAAGACGTTCATGGTGATGCCGGAATCGTCTTTCCGCCCAATGGACACGACTATGTGATTGCGGTATTTGTGTGGGAAAACAGCGAATTTTTCAGCTTCACCCGCGCCTGGCCGCTGATCGAGGGCATATCGCGTGCGGCGTGGAATTATTTCAGCCCGGAAGAGCCATTGATCTCGCCGCGCACAGACCTGCCACAGGAAGGCGCGGCAGCCTGCGACGGGCCAGATGGTTTCCTACCACCCTTTGGTGAGGTCAACCTTAATGATATTGACGCCTGGCGACAGACTTCATAACCGGCCTCAAGACGGATAATTAGCCGTCGCTTCGTCAATCGAATCAAAAATCGTGAATACCAGGTCAAAGCCGAGCAGCTTTAACACCTCATACAGAGGCGGCTGCAAATCGGCCATCACGAGGTTGCCCTTCAGATCACGGGCGCGTTTCCACATCGACACCAGCAGTTTCAGGCCGCTGCTCGAAATATACTCTACGTCCGACATATCCAGAATAAGCTGGCGATGTCCGTTTTCGACGTGCCGGGTGAACACGTTTTCAAGTTCACTGCTGACGGACGAGTCCACCCGCCCTGCCAGCGTAATGACCGTTAATCCGTGTGCAATATCCTGTACCGTCACTTGATTCTCACTTCTTTGTGGGGGCTGTTCGTTGTGCGATCTCGTCAGCCATTTTGCCATGAATAAATGATTGCGGCTATCACGCCGTTCATAAGTCACTTCATCCATCAGTTTTCGAATGAAATAGACCCCCCACCCACCGGGCTGGCGGTCACTCAGTTCAGTTTCCGGGTCCGGCAGGGGTCGGTCAAAGGGGTTAAAAGGCAGTCCGCTGTCCGCCAGTTCAATAATAAATTTCTCCGGGGTACGGGTACACACAATATCAATCATCTGATCAGCGGCGTCACCACCCCTGTAGCCATGTTCAATGATATTGGTGCAGGCTTCATCCAGCACAAGCTGGCAGTGATGCAGGGCTTCCCCGGCGAGTCCCGCAGCGAGAGCCGCTTCGTAAACAAACTGGCAGGCAGCAGGAATCGCCTCTAACCGGGCCGCGATACGCATTTCAACGCGCTCAAGGGTCATGAGTTTAAAAACTGCGCACAGCCTCTGCCGGCGAATCGAAAAACTGGATATTCGTATGTAAGCCTGTGAGTTCGAGCACTTCATAAACCCGTTCATTCACCCGCGCCAGCCGCAGGTCGCCCTCCTCGCGGCGCATTTTCTTGGCCGCCGCGACCAGTTCTCGCAGACCGGCGCTGCTCATATAGTCCACACCGGCTATATCCAGCACAACCTGAAAACGACCATCTTCAATCACATGGTTCAGCGCCTCGCCCAGTTCGCCAGCCGTTGAACTATCTATCCGCCCGTTGACTTCGACCACCATAACCCGACCCTGATTGGAAACACGAATATCCAGCACGCTTCCTGTACTCCCGCGACAACTGCAAATTGTAGAATGTGGCGCTGCTTAAGTATACCTTAAAAACAGTTTTATCCTATCCGCCGGATGGTCTATAATTAGTTTCCTGATGGTGAGCATCCTTGAGGATTATGCCCTTGAATGGCGGCGCAGTGTTTTTGTTGGGTGGTTTGTTCAGCGCGTTCCTGTTGCTTGTCCAGCGGACAGAAGCCAAACGCCGTCGACTGGCAGTCTATCTGGTAATTTTCGTGGTTTTTCTCACCTTTTACTGGGCGAATGTGCGCGGCCTGGTCAGTGAATTTGTCTTCGCTGTTCTGGCCGCCGCAGTTTTTAATTTTCTGTTCTGGCTGCTGATCGGGCGCTACAACCCTGTTGGTGACAGTGACGAGAACATTCAGGTCATCGGCATGGATGACTGAATCAAAAGCGCTGCCCCTCTGAGACAGCGCCAGGATAGTTCTGAGTCTATCTGCCTTAACCAATGATATTCAGCGGAATGACATCGGCGCTTTGCAGAATTAACATACTCGTGCGCGCGGCAATCGTCTGTGAAAGCTGGCGAAAAGCGACACCCGCCTCGCTGTCCGGTTCACTGACAAGAATCGGGCGGCCATAATCACCCCCTTCGCGCACCGCCGCAGCCAGCGGAATACGTCCCAGGAAAGCCACTTTCCGTTCCTGGGCCAGTTTTTCGCCGCCGCCAGTGCCAAAAAAATCCCCGGCCATATTTTCCACAATGCCCACAATCGGCACATTAAGTTGTTCGAACATCGCGATACTGCGGAGCGCGTCCGACACTGCCACGTCCTGCGGCTGAGTGACGATAATCGCCCCGGTCAGCGGGAAACTCTGAGCCAGCGAAAGCGGCGCATCGCCTGTGCCCGGCGGCAGATCAACTACCATGTAATCGAGCTTGCCCCACTCCACGTCCGTAAAAAACTGGCGAATGGCGCTGTGCAGCATTGGCCCACGCATAATCATGGGCTTATCCGGGGTGGTCAGAAAACCTGTACTCATGATCTTGACGCCGTAGGCTTCCAGCGGGATCATCTTGTGATCCACCACTTTGGGACGGCCATAGCCCAGCCCGGTCATCTGGGGGACATTGGGGTTCAGAATATCCGCATCCAGCAGGCCAACACGCGCGCCCGCCTCTGCCAGCGCCACCGCCAGATTCACGGATACGGTGCTCTTCCCAACACCGCCCTTGCCGCTGCCCACCGCGATAATGCTGCTCATGGCTACATCCAAACGGCCATGAATGCGCCGGTCTGTTGGAACCTGAGAGTCCCATTTGATGTCCAGTTTGTTGATTCCCGGCACGCTGCCAATTACGGCGGCGTTGCAGCGTTCCAGAAACACATTCTTGAGAGGACAGGCCGGCGTCGTCAGCACAATCGTGAACTGCGCGATGTCACCCTGAACGGTCAGGTCACGCACCATCTGCAAAGATATAATATCCTGATGCAGTTCCGGTTCGATGACGGTGCTCAGCGCTTGCAGCACCTGCTCCTTGAGGTCGCTCATAAAGTTCATTCCTGTTCTTGACAGCCAATCTGATTTTACAATATGTCAAACGGTTGCAAATAGACAAACGACACGACAATAATTATAACATTTATCATAAAAATTCGTCAGGAGCATTTGTTGGATTAGAAAAGCCCGATCATCGGACCGGGCTTTCACAAGGTCTGCGAAATTCAATCAGCCTTCGCCGGCGTCGCGGGCACGCTTCCGGGCCAGTGCGGCTTCCCGCTTGGCAAGCCGTTCGGCCTTTGCCTTCTCAGCATCGTCCTCTGCTGCCACAGCCACGGCTTCGGCGGCGGGGGCTGCTTCCGCCGCGCTGCCATTGCTTTCCACGGCTTCCACAGGTTTCGCTGGCGCTGCGGGTTTGGCCTGAGCCGCCGCTTTTTCGGCTTTGGCCTTTTCCTTCTGCACGTCTTTATGATCCCAGCCGCCGCGTGCTTCCATTTCCTCAAGCGCGCGCGTCGGGGCAATGGTTTTCCAGTAGCTGAATTCTTTCGACAGCTTCTGTTTGTCGTGGATATGGTGGGACGTGCGATCATAACTGGCGAGTTCGTAATCGTGATCCATCTTGATGGCATCAAACGGGCAGAACTCGGCGCAGTAGCCGCAGTTCATGCAGATGTCAATGTCGATGAAAAACGCCTCTGGTTCCGGCACAGGCCGCCCGGTGTTCGGGTCCTGCCCGCGCACAATCCAGATACACTGCGGCGGGCACACCTTCGCGCAGATACCACAGCTTGTACACCAATCCTGGCCGGGACGTTCCGGGTCATCGTGATCGTACACGACCAGGAACGGCACGAAACGAAAACGCTCCGGCACGGCAATCTTTTCGTCAGGATACTGCACTGTGAATGCGCCCTGCGTTTTGGGACTCTGCCGCAGCTGGAAATTATCCTGCCCGATGTATTTACGCCCCGCGTAGCGAATATCATCCACGTAGGTGTTGAAAAAATGCTTGAGTGTGATCCACAGACCTTTTGCGATTCCCTGTCCGTACATATGCAAGCCTTCCTAACGGTCTGTCTCACCGAGAACAATGTCGATACTACCGAGAATGGTGACGACATCCGCCACCTTATGCCCCACGCACATCGGCCCCAACGCGGTCAGGTTGATGAAACTTGGGGCGCGCACGTGATAACGCCAGGGATTCTGAGGGCCTTTTTCATCGCCTTCAGAAACGACGTAATAGCCCAGTTCACCCTTCGGATTTTCCACCCGACCATAAGCCTCACCCACCGGCACACGCGGCGTATGACCCACTTTGGTGACAACTTCCTCACCTTTGGTCTGTTCCAGGCGGGGCAAAATCTGCTTGAGGATGCGCAGGC
>CAZKIB010000343.1:0-635 GCA_964552425.1 uncultured Anaerolineaceae bacterium
ATTTCGGTGGTATCGGCTGCATTGCGGCGGCCCACTGCCTGGAAAAAGCTGACGCTCGTCACCACGAAATTGGTATCAACCAGTAGTTCCCGTTCAATCTCTGCCAGGCGGCTTTGGATAATGTTCACTTCCTCAACCACCCGCTCGCCGCCAATTTCCTCAGTCAAATTCTGCGTGTTCTGGATCAGCAGGAAGGCCACACCCACCAGCATTACAGCCAGAACCAGAAACACCAGAATATTTAATTTGACGGCAAGACTGGCATTCTTAAGCAACGGCGGATGGACTCGTTTTCTTACGAACAAATCTTATCTGATTGAATAGCTGTAATGGATTCTTGCCACTGCTCAACAGCTTCTGCAAAGCAATAAAGACGAATAGCAGTATGCCAATAATAATCTTCGTCCACCAACTATTCAATGTGCCGTCAAAATTGATGTAGGTCTGAATAACACCCTGGATCATGATGCCGAAGAACGTCCCGGCGACATAGCCCACACCGCCCGTGAGCAGCGTCCCCCCCACGACCACCGCAGAAATGGCGTCCAGCTCCACCCCAATCGCCGCGCGCGGGTAGCCGGACTTGGTGTACAGGGCGTATACAATGCCCGCTAGCGCCGCCAGAAAACTGCTCA
>CAZKIB010000343.1:665-1179 GCA_964552425.1 uncultured Anaerolineaceae bacterium
TACACACCGATCACGGTGCGCCCGACTGGAACGCCCAGCAGCAAAGCCGCGCTTTCACTCCCGCCGATAGCATAGATATTACGCCCGAAACGGGTCAGATGAGCCACCACAATCCCCAACAGCAGCACCACCACAAACAGCACCGCCACAAACGTCAGGCGGCCTTTGTCCGGGAAAAGAAGATAGAGTTTTGAAATCTCATCGAAGAACGGATGCTCAATCGGGATCGATTCCTGACTCAATACAAACGCCCCACCCCGCGCCAGAAACATCCCGGCCAGCGTTGCGATGAACGCCGGAATTTTGAAATAGTGGATAATCGCGCCCATCCCTGCCCCGAACAGAGCGCCTAACCCCAGAATAAGAGCGAAAGCCACCAGGGGATGCACGCCAAGCTGACCAATCGCCAGCGCGCAGAACACCCCTGCGAATGCGATCACCGAGCCTACCGACAGGTCAATCCCGCCAGCCAGAATCACAAACGTCATCCCCACGGCGGTGATACCCAGAAAGG
>CAZKIB010000343.1:1261-5233 GCA_964552425.1 uncultured Anaerolineaceae bacterium
TAAAGAGATACAGAGCCACAAAAACGACAATCGTGGCGATAAGGGGCAGCATTCGTGATCTCATGATTGTTTTCTCAGTTTCGCCCAACCCTGAACAAGGGCGTGTCGGAAATTTTCGGACTGAAGGAAGAGGATTGCCAGGATAACCACAGCCTGCACGATCAGATTAAACGTCGGGGGCAGTCCGCTGACGAAGATACCGGTCTGAATGCTCTGGATAATCAGCGCGCCAACCACGCTGCCGACGAGATAGAAGCGACCACCCGTAAGCGCCGTCCCTCCGATCACCACCGCCAGTATGGCATCCAGTTCTTCCCACAAACCGGCATTGTTGGCATCCGCCCCTTTAATATCCGCCGCAATGATGAGGCCGGTGATAGCGGCGCAGATACCGGAAATGATGTAAACCAGCAGCTTGATCCTGGCGGCGTCAATCCCGGCATAAAAGCTGGCGCGGTCATTCGCCCCGACAGACTCGATCAGCAGCCCAATCGCGGTACGTCTGACCAGAAGCCACACCAGCGCCGCGACGATCAGCGACAGAAAGATCGGAAATGGGAAACCAGACACCAGGCCCGTACCGACGAATTCCAGGGTTTCATTGCTGAACGTGGTGATCTGCCCCTGCGTGATAAGCTGGGCAATACCACGCCCGACCACCATCAGAATCAGGGTCGCCACAATCGGTTGAATGTTAAAATAAGCAACCAGAATGCCGTTCCACAATCCGCATAAAATGCCCGCGCCAACGCTGATGGCGATCACCAGCAGGGGTGGAATGGTGGTGGTGCTAATCAGGACCGCGCCAATCGCCCCGCAGATGGCTATGACAGCGCCCACCGATAAATCAATGCCTTTGGTGGCAATCACCAGGGTCATTCCGACTGCCAGCAGCACAGTAGGCGCACCCCGGTTCATAATGTCAATCAGGCTTCCGATCAGGCGGCCATCGACCACACGGATATTAAAAAAATTCGGTGAGATCAGCCGGTTGCCCACCAGAATAAGGATCAGCGCAAGAACGGGAAACAGAAAATGCCGGTTGCGGCTGACCATTTGCGCAAGGTTAAAACGAACCGCAGCGGGTTCGACCTTTGGCTGGGTGTCTACCATCGTTATGTCTCCGCAATCGCGTGCATGATCTTCTGCTCGTTAATTTCGTCACCGGTCAGTTCCGTCAGCTTTTTGCGATCCCGCAGAACAACGACCCGATGGCTGTACTCCACCACTTCCGCCAGTTCAGACGAAATCACCAGCAGAGCCAGCCCTTCGCTGCATAAACGCTTGATGATGGTGATAATCTCGGCGTGCGCGCCCACGTCAATACCGCGTGTCGGCTCATCCAGAATCAGAAAATCCGGTGCAGAGGCCAGCCACCGGGCGAGAATCACTTTTTGCTGGTTGCCACCTGAAAGCTGTCCAACTGGTTTACTCGAATCCGGCGTCACAATGCGCAGCGCGGAAATCATCTCCTGGGCAATTTCTTCCTGCTTCCGGTAAGACAGTGACCGCAGCCATCCGCGTTTGGCTTGCAGCGCGAGGATAATGTTCTCGCGCACGGTTAAATCAGGGATAATGCCTTCAACCTTACGGTCTTCAGGACACATCGCGAATCCATAACGGATCGCCTGACGTGGATTATAGACAGCCACACTACTGCCTTTTACCCGGATTTCACCCTTATCGCTGCGCTCTATCCCAAAGATGAGTTTGGCAGTCTCGGTTCTGCCCGACCCCAACAGCCCGGCCAGCCCAACGATCTCCCCTTTAGCAACGTTCAAATCCAGGGGTTCGAGCATACCCTGGCGACCAATCCCATTCACCTCGACAAACGAGCCGGTATCCACTTTGCTAGCCTGCGCGCCTGCGTTGGGCGCATCCATCACGCTGACCAGCTCGTGGCCCAGCATCAGCGACACCAACTGCCGCCTCGGAAGCTCGCTTGTTTTGTACTCCCCGACCTTTTCACCATTCCGCAAAACCGTGATACGGTCAGAAATCTGATAAACCTGATCGATGAAATGGGTTATCAACAGGATGCCAACGCCCCGGCTCTTGAGTGACCGGATTACTTCAAAAAGCATCTGCACTTCGCGCACATCAAGGCTGGCGGTTGGCTCGTCCAGAATCAGTACCTTAGCCGACAGATCGACACCCCGCGCAATCGCCACAATCTGCTGGATGGCGATGGAGAAGCTGGACAGTGTTCGAGTGACATCAATATCGAGATTGTAGGTTTGGAGCAGCGCTCTGGCTTCAGCGTTAACCCTGCGCGTATCAATGAAACCGAGGCGTCTTGGCTGCCGTCCCAGGAATAAATTCTCGGCAACGGACAGCGTGGGGATAAGATTGATTTCCTGATAAACCGCGCTGATGCCGAGGTGCTGCGCTTCATGTGGGCTTTGCGGCTCAATCGGCTTGCCTTCGAGCAGGATTGAGCCGCTGTCTTTCGGATAAACCCCGGTGATAAGCTTTATCAGGGTAGACTTGCCAGCGCCGTTTTCACCGAGTACAGCATTGACTTCGCCGGCGTACAGGTTGAAATCGACAGAGGAAAGCGCCTGTACACTTCCAAAAGATTTTGTCAGGTTACGTGTCTGCAATAAAGCGACTGACTGGTCATCCATCTAGTTTCCAAATCCGTAATTTTCCAGATAAAGGATCAGGATGCAGGTATGTGACCTGCACCCTGAGAGGCATTAATCGTTAGCTGCCGGAACGGCGCGCATATTCATCAGCCGCCGTGTCGGGGAAGTACATGCCGCCGGGTACAGAAATCAGCGGAGGCAGTGTCTCGCCAGCGAGATAGGCTTTGATGGCGGCATAGGCCTGAACACCCATGTTCGGGCTAAGTTCAACGGTGGCATTGGCTTCGCCGTCGGCCATGGCCTTGAAGATGTCAGGAATAGCATCAACTGAGATAGTCAGGATGTCCACAGCCGGCCGGATACCCGCTTCCTTCATCGCTTCAATCGCACCAATAAGCATATCGTCATTATGCGCCCATACTGCGCAAATTGTCGACGGATCAATCGAACTCAGGAAGCTTTCCATGACCGTCTTGCCACCGCTGCGGGTGAAATCGCCCGACTGCGAAGCGACGATCTGCAAATCCGGGAACAGGGCCAGCACTTCATTGAACCCGGTCATACGATCCAGCGCCGCGCTGGAACCAACGGTCCCTTGCAGCTCAACAATATTGCAGGATTCACGTGCGGAGGTCGCGCTCGCCAGCCACGCAGCCGCCAGACGGCCTTCGTGAACGAAGTCGGACGCGACGCGGGTGATATACAGGGAGGGGTCAGCGGTGACATTGCGGTCAATAATGAGTACCGGAATTTCAGCGTCCTTGGCTTCCTGAAGCACATCGTCCCAGCCGGTTTCCACCAGCGGAGCCAGAATAATCGCATCCACACCCTGAGCGATAAACGAACGCAGCGCCGCGATCTGGTTTTCCTGCTTCTGCTGACCATCCGAGAACAGCAGGTTGATGCCCTGTGCTTCGGCTTCGGCCATCATCGCGTTGGTAAAGGCGGTACGCCAGCCGCTTTCCGAACCGGTCTGTGCGAAGCCAATTGTGAGATCATCCTGCGCCATGACACCGGCGGCCAGGGCCAGCAGAACGATCAAAATGATAGACAACTGTTTTAGAATGCGCATTTATTTTCATCCTTATAATCTGAAACAAAGGGGATGTGTGAGGTATCGGTTACAGTCAGATCAGATGCCAGTCTCCTTTCGCTTGTACGGCAAACACAACGCGCCTCGTCGTCCACCGACCAGGGTCATGTCCGAGGGGTTGGCTGCATCCAGGCTGCTGAGGTCTTGAAAGCGTTGTATCTGGCGTTTTTAAGGGCATAACAAAAATTCTTCCAAACGATCCTGTTTTTATGTGAACGTTCACACATCGTATATTTTAAAACCGTTTTTCAACGGCCAGGTGGACACAGAATCATCATATCTGTGAACGTT
>CAZKIB010000344.1:0-3054 GCA_964552425.1 uncultured Anaerolineaceae bacterium
AGGGCCTATAGCTCAGCTGGGAGAGCGCTTCAATGGCATTGAAGAGGTCAAGGGTTCGAATCCCTTTAGGTCCAACCGAAAACAGTGAATGAACCCCTTTGTCGCCCTGTGTGATTAAGGGGTTTTGTTTTCCCACCATCCATTGCAGGCCCGTCGCTGGCGGGCGAAATGAGGAAAGGCAGCGTTATGGCGAAGCGCAACTTCTGGGACGAAATGGAACGGCGTGTGCGGGAATGGCTCAAAGACCTTGACAGTGCCCTGACCCCGCGACAGCCTGAACGAGCAAGAGTGCCCGTCCCCGTGCGCGTGCGTCCTGAAAAAGACACCCGCCGCCCCCGTTAAAAAATCGCGGGCCGTAAGCGCCTGTTAAGATTTACCTGATAAAACTGAACCATCCTGATCTGGAGGTTTACAGATCAACAGATGGTTCAGTGGACTCGCTGGAATCGTACTGGCCGCATTTGCTGCGGTGCAGCCTGCTGTGTCGCAAACTGCTAATCAACCTGGCCGCGCCCCGCTCCCCGATTACGGCCCTGCCCCGGAACTGCATGACAGTGTGTGGCTGAACAGTGATCGCGCCCTGCGCCTGCGGGACCTGCGGGGGCAGGTGGTGCTGCTGGAAATGTGGACGTTTGGCTGCATCAACTGTATTCGCACACTCCCCTACGTCTCTGCGTGGCACAACACCTATGCCGAACAGGGTCTGGTTGTGATCGGCAATCACTACCCGGAATTCAGCTACGAATATGATCTGAACAACCTCAAGGACGCGCTCGTGCGGCTCGACATCCATTACCCGGTGCTGCAAGACAACCAGCGCGAAACGTGGAGCGCCTACAACAACCGCTACTGGCCGACAATGTATCTCATCGACAGGAGCGGTCACATCCGCTACCGGCATATCGGTGAAGGGCGTTACGCTGAAACCGAGCGCGCCATTCAACTGCTTCTGGCGGAAACCTATGCCCCCGGTACAGGTGAAACAGATCAAACACTTTCCAGCCTGACGCCCACTGTGGACCTGCTGAATGTGCGCAGCGGGCCGGGCACGAATTTTGACCTGCTCGGTTCGATTGGCCCTGGCGAGGTGTACGCGGTTCATCGCCAGCAAAACGGTTGGTTTGCCATCCGTTATCAGGGACAAACGGGCTATGTGTCCGGCGAATTTGTCGCGCTGACTGAATAACCGGCGGCGGCACAAACGGTTTCAACAGACAGGGGCTGCGGCTCCTGTTTTTTGTCTGCGAACCAGGATATTACACCTTAACTGATTTATGGTTTGAAAATGGTTAGCACCAGCAGGATTTTTTGCAAAGCGTATGGTTTTCGTATGCTGCGGGTAGCCAAAAGGGGACTTCTGGTTTGTACGATTCGGGCTTAGGATAGGAGATAGAAAGGCGAACTCACCTACACTGCACAGAACATCACCGGGGCAAAGTGCAGTTCAAAAGTAAATTTTTTGAATTACCCCCGTAATCAGGTTGCGCGAAAAAACTATTGCAGTTTAAACTGAGTTTATAATCTGTAATGTTTGGCCTCCAGAGAGTAGGACACCATGACTGAGAAAATTCTGGTCATCGACGATGAAGAGACCACCGTCCAACTGATTGCAATTCTGCTGGAACGGCGTGGCTATGAAGTCATCAAGGCTTTCAGGGCCGATGAAGGGCTGCGCAAAGCCTACCGTCACCAGCCGGACCTGGTGCTGCTGGACATTATGATGCCGGATATGGACGGGTGGGATGTGTGCAAACGGATGCGGGAAATGTCCGATGTGCCCATCATTTTCCTGACGGCGCGCGGCGAAACCCGTGACGTGGTGCGCGGGCTGGAAATGGGGGCCGATGATTATGTCATCAAGCCCTACGACAATGACGAACTGGTCGCCCGCGTGCGCGCTCATCTGCGCCGTTCACCGCGCCCCAACATGAGCGAGGAACTGGTCTTCAACAACGGTGAGTTCCGCATCAACTTCATGAACCGCGAAGTGCGCGTGCGCAATGAAATCAAGCATCTAACTCCCAAAGAATTTAATCTGCTGGGCATTCTGGTGCGCAACGCGGGCCGGGTTGTTACCCGCAACGAGCTGGTTACAGAAGCCTGGGGCGATGAATATGCCGACGCCATCGACAGCCTGAAACTGTATATTCATTACCTGCGGCAAAAGCTGGAAACGGACCCCGATCACCCGGAATACATTCTCACCCTGCGTGGGGTGGGCTACCGCTTCATTGACCGTTAAGGATGTTCGCTAAAATGTTCACCGGCTCGGCCTGAGCAGAACTGGAAGGCCGGGCTGGCTGGGCGCGGTTGGGGGTCAGCGGCGCGGGGACAAAAATCAGCAGAAAAATGACCATCGCCAGCACCCCCACCCAGCGGCGCGGTCTGTCCAGCGGCGTAATCATATCCAGCGGTGTGGCGTACATCCGCCCGAACATCAGCAGCAGAAACACCCACAGCAGCCAGACATTGGTGACAAACACCAGCCCGACCATGATGAGGATAGCCGGGTAATACAGCCAGCGCGCGCGTTCGCCCAGCAGCGCAAAAGCGATGTGTCCACCATCCAACTGTCCGATAGGAATCAGATTGAGCGCGCTCACCAGCAGCCCGGTCCAGCCGGCCCAGGCGATCTGGCTGCTGTTAATGACCACATCCATACCCTGACTGGGGAAAAACTGGCCGAACGTAAAAATTTTGGCGAAGGTATACATGAGCGAATCGCCCTCATACAGTCCGCCGGGGGTGATGGGGGCAATGCGCGCATTTGCCAGGCCGATAAACAGCAGCGGAATCGCAAACACCAGGCCCGTTAACGGCCCCGCCGCGCCCACATCCAGCAGCACCTTGCGATTGCGCATCGGCTGGCGCAGTTGGATAAACGCGCCGAGTGTGCCAAACAGACTGAAC
Source organism: uncultured Anaerolineaceae bacterium (assembly GCA_964552425.1). Lineage (GTDB taxonomy): Bacteria > Chloroflexota > Anaerolineae > Aggregatilineales > Phototrophicaceae. The sequence continues at coordinate 2,911 of CAZKIB010000344.1, forward strand.
AGCGGCAGGGGAATAAAGTAAGGCAGGGTCACGGCCAGACCGTGCCGCCGCGCCGCGAAATAATGGCCGAGTTCGTGGCTGCCCAGAATCAGCAGGATGCTGGCGGCATACGGCAGGCCGCGCCACAGATTGGCGAGCACCTTC
>CAZKIB010000344.1:3153-5211 GCA_964552425.1 uncultured Anaerolineaceae bacterium
CAGAATCAGGTTCGGCCACCAGGCGCGTTCACGCGGTTCGATCCGCCCGCGCAGGGCCAGGATCACATGCCGGCCTTTTTCCGGGCGAAACACCGGGGTAAAGCGGATCGCGCGAAAGTCGGTATCAAGCTGGTCGTAGGCTGTTTCGGAATTCATGCGCAGCCGGCCCACAAAACGCGCGGTGGGCACATTGCCAAACATACGCATCGCCATCGGCAGTTCCGCCACCGCCGGGTCTTCTTCCACGAACGTGACCTCTTCAATGTCCAGTACGCTGGCGACCATCTGCCGGAGGCGATCCTGCACATTGTCCTCTGGCACGACTTCTATTTCGGTAGTGCGCAGCGCCGGACGGGCGTCACGGTTCGAGGCGGTTTCATTCAGCATTCCAGTATCTCCGGTAATCCATAACAGTTTTAGTCGATAATCCCTGGTCTACAGACGACAGTCTAAAACAACATCTGACACCGTTCAACCGCCCATACGCCGATACATCTGCTGAATGACAGCCAGAACTATTGACCACAAGACGCTAAATCGCTTCATCTGGACTTTATCCGTAACTACTCAGGTATGGCCGGGATGAAGGGTGTACCCGCGAAAGCCAGGGAAGCGGCTTGCAGGATCAACACACCCTTGTTAGCGTATTGTGGCCTCATGTCCCGTTTGACTGCCTGGCTGGCGTTTCCCTTTTTCACGACAGCTTTTCGGCCCGGTTTTTTCAAGCCAGCGCTGCCCGCTGGTTTGCTGCTGCTTATTTTGTTTAAGCGGTGTTCCGGTTTCTCGATGCGGGCTTCGAGCGCCACATTTTGCGCTTTCAATCGCTCAATCTGCTCCGTCTGATACTGAAAGAAGGCAAGCCGTTGCTCTCGGCTCATCATTTCGAACGGATTGAACTTTTTTACCATGACCGTAGTTTACCCGCTTTTGACTCATTTCGCCCTATGGATACCTGCGTAGTTACCGCCCTGCCTCAAATCAGGAACAGCCTTTTGGTCCTGTGGTTCAGGCTGACAGGTGGCACGCATGTGGAACATGAGCGACAATGGAATGAATGCCAAGAGAGCTAAAGGAGTATATCAAATGGCTAAAATTGTTGTGACAGCGCCAATGGCCCCCGCAGCCGTTGGACCCTATTCGCACGCGGTCATCGCCAATGGCCTGATCTTCACCTCCGGCATGGTGGGGCTTGTTCCCGGCACAAAGCAGTTTGCCGAGGGTGGCATTCAGGGACAGACCGCTCAGGCACTGGAAAATGTGAAAGCAGTGCTGGCGGGCAGCGGGTCCAGCCTGGACAAAGTCGTGAAGACCACTGTTTTTCTGGCGAATATGGATGATTTCGCCGCCATGAACGAAATCTATGCTCGCTACTTCTGGCGCAGCCAGCCGGCCCGCTCCACCGTGCAGGTTGCGCGCCTGCCGCTTAACGCGCTGGTTGAAATCGAGGCCATTGCCCTGGCCGATTAATGCCCCCATTATCAGTGGGAGTATGCCGCTTGTACTCCTGCTGGTGTTTCACCCCACGCTGTGATACAAACGCGCTGGTCTGATCTGTCACAGGGAAGAATACTATGCAGTCCGTGATCGTGCTGGTCCTCGCGGGACTTATTGGCGGTGTGGCGGTGGGGTTGCAAGCGCCACTTGCCAGCCTGATCGGCCAGCGGCTTGGCTCGATGGAGAGTGTTTTTATCGTCCACCTCAGCGGTGCGCTGGCGTCCGGTATCCTGCTGCTGATCCGGGCAGGCGGCGCGCTGGCCCAATGGCGCACGCTCCCCTGGTATGCAGTGCTGGCGGGTATCCCCGGCATCATCGTCGTCAGCGCGACTAACCTGGTCATTCCGCGCCTGGGCACAACCGCTTCACTGGCGCTGATCGTCAGCGGCCAGCTTCTGGTTGGCCTGGTGTTCGACCATTTTGGTTTCATGGGCGTCACCGCGCGGCCCGTTGACCTGACCCGTGTGCTGGGTATCGGCCTGCTGTTCGCCGGGGTTTTTCTGGTGATTCGCTAGGCTGTGTTGACATTTTCCACCGCAGGCTGAAAGCCTACGGCTAAGCCTT
>CAZKIB010000345.1:0-5037 GCA_964552425.1 uncultured Anaerolineaceae bacterium
GGCTGCCGCAGGCAGACGGAGGGGGTCCAGTGAAGCAGCGGGCTGAGTTCGCCAACAACACCGTTTGTCCGGTTCGCTTTTAGCTTAAAGCCGAAAGGGATGAGCGATAGGCGACAGCAGGTCGACCACCTGAAAGCCGGCGGCAAAAAAGCAAAACGCCGCTCCGGGGATGGGCGGCGTTTGCGAGAAGAGGGGTACTATTTGGGCAATCCCAATGCAGTCGTTGTGTGGCTGACAGGAGCGACTGCCGTGGAAACAGATTGATTTGGGCTTTGGTGGCTGTGGTGACAGCCCTTCCGCTGCCTCAACGCTGCTGATTATTCAGAAGCGTTTGATGACCTTATTGTCGCATGAAGCGCGCCTGCCAAACAGTGACATCCATCATGATTTCGGGGTGATTGCGCCTGACGTTCAGCCTGATTTTCCAGCAGAAGCGCAGATTTCAGGGAAATTTCACACAGGGTACTTGATTCAAAGTTGTAAGGTTTGGTAATATAGAGCAATAAATTTGACTGCCAATAGAATCTAAAAGTCTTGAGCCATGATAAATTCCCAGATGGTAGTTGAAACCAACCAGCAGGAACCCCCGGCCAAATCCAGAATTCTGGTTATTGATGATGAGCGCAATCTGCGGCAGACGGTCCGGGCCGTGCTGCACTTTGCCGGCTATGATGTCCTGGATGCCCCGGACGGGCCTAGTGGCATCAGGATTGCCGAGGAAACCCTGCCGGACCTGATTGTGTCAGACGTGCTGATGCCGGGCATGAACGGGTTCGAACTGCTGAAAACGCTGCGTGAAAACCCGCTCACGGCTCTGATCCCGGTCATTCTGGTGACGGCCCTGTCCGAACATGACTCCATCCGTCAGGGGATGACCCTCGGCGCTGATGATTATCTGGTCAAGCCGTTTCGCCCGGAAGATTTGCTCAGCGCGGTGAAAATCCGTCTGGAACGGCAGGCGGTGCTGGCGGAAAAACACGACACAACTCTCAAAATTCTGCGCAAGAACATTGTGTACGCTCTGCCCCATGAAATGCGCACGCCGCTGCATCTGATTCTCGGTTTTGCCCAGATGCTCGAAATGCACCATGACCGCGCCACAAAAGAGGAAGTTTTGCAGGCCACCGGGGCGATTATCCAGGCCGGCCAGCGCTTGCAGCAGTTGGTCGAGAATTATCTGGTTTATGCCCAGACCGAAGTGCTTGCCAATGACCCCGAAGAAGCCGCAGCCCTGCGCAATCACCTGACACGGGATACCGAACGGGTGATTACAGCCGCCGCCAGCCAGCAGGCCGAAGTGCTGAATCGCATTGACGATCTGAAACTGGAGGTGTTCTGCACGCCGCTGCGCATGTCGGAAGAAACCCTCATCAAAATCGTCACGGAACTGGTCGATAATGCCGCCAAGTTTTCGGAACCGGGCACACCCATCCGCGTGGTGTCCACCCTGGCCGATACCTCCTACGTCCTGCGGATTTGTGATTCTGGACGGGGGATGACCCCGGAACAGATCCGCCGCATCGGGGCCTATATGCAGTTTGAACGCGCCTTTTATGAGCAGCAGGGCCTGGGTCTGGGGCTGGTGATCGTCCGGCGGCTGGTCGAACTGCATGGCGGCACGCTCGATATTCGCAGCACCCCCGACAAAGGCACAGAGGTCGCTGTTCACCTGCCGCGCTGATTGCAGCACGGACACGCTGGCTGACTCAGCCGCGCAAGGGAATTGAAGAACATCCTTTCTGTTGACCTCTTGACATGTTAGCTATTGCTAACATATAATGACTCCTGGAATTCCACCAGCATCAAGGGGCGAGTGCCCACCATGACCAAAACCGTCCAGAATGTGGATGCGGATGTCTTTACGGCTATCGCGCATCCGGTCCGGCGGCAGATTCTGGAGCGCCTGCGGGCTGGCCCACTGACGGCCAATGCGCTGGCCGAGCCGTTTGAGGTGACACGCTCTGCCGTGTCGCAGCATCTCGGCATTCTGACCGAAGCCGGTTTAGTCGAACGCACCCGGCAGGGCCGCGAACAGATTTATCGCCTGCGCCCGGATCATCTCAGTGAGGTGCAGCGCTGGATCAGCCAGTTTGAACGCCTCTGGCCGGAAAAACTGGACGCGCTGGCCGTTCTGCTGGATGACATGCAGGCGGAGGAAGAAGGCGGCGATGCAGCGCGACCTGAAGTATGAACGTTTTCTGCCGCATCCGCCCGAACGGGTCTGGCGCGCCCTGACCGAAAGCGATCTGATGGGCCGCTGGCTGATGGAAACTGATTTTCAGCCAGTGGTCGGCCATCGCTTTCAGTTTCGCACCGAACCCGGCCCGACGTTCGACGGCGTCCTGTACGGTCAGGTTACAGTGGTCGAGCCGCCGCACCGCCTCGTCTACACCTTCAGGGGCGGCATCATGCAGTACGAAACCACCGTAACGTGGACTCTCCGCGCGCAGGAGGGTGGCACGCTGCTCATACTGGAGCACACCGGGTTTACCGGCCTGAAAGACGTGATTATCAGTCACGTCATCGGGTCAGGCTGGGACCGGATGCTGCGAGCCTTGCCAGACGTTCTCGATGCGCTGGCGCGTCAGGATCATGTAACCAGATATCTTGAGGAATCCGATGATTAACCGCATTCAAGTCACCACAGTGTTTGTCAGCGATCAGGAACGCGCGAAGGATTTTTATGTCAACAAACTGGGCTTCACGCTGAAAGTTGAACAGCAGATGGGGCCAGATTTCCGCTGGGTCGAAGTGGCCCCTGATGGCGCAGAAACGTCCATTTCGCTGGCGCGGCCATTCCCCGGCATGGAAGGCGCGGTAGGCCGTCCTACCGGCATGATTTTTGACTCCCGCAATGTCCAGCAGCTTTATGAAACACTCAAAGCCAGAGGGGTGAACTTCACCCAGGTTCCCACGCCGCAGCCCTGGGGAGGTGTGGAGGCCCAGTTTGCCGACCCGGATGGGAATGTGTTCAGCGTGGCCCAGCGCACCGCGTAATTTCGTTCAATCCATTCATTGATGATCCCTTAAGGGAGCGATCAGACGTTCCCTTAAGGGAAAAACAAAAGCGCCCCGAAGGACGCCTTGTTTACCGGGTGTTGATGAAAATTACAGAGCGTTGATCAGGTTGGAGAAGATACCGCCGATGGCGGGGCCAAGCAGAGCCAGGATCACGATCACCACGACGGCGACCAGAACCAGGATGAGCGCATATTCGACCAGACCTTGACCTTCTTCGCGGGGCATGTACAGCATGATAATTTCTCCTAGATGAATGATTGATGATTGACTTACATGCTTAAGATAACATAGAAAAAATTGTCCGTCAATAAATAAATCAACAAATTTACAGTTTTCATCAATTCTTCGGAATCTCTTCAAAATGCGCCGCCAGTGCGCGCACGGCGGGCTGAAGCGGGGTGTTCGCCAGTTCAGGGGCAGCTTCCAGCCGTGTGAGGCGGAAGTGGTCATCCACATTACTGGCGTGCAGCAGCGTCAGGCTCTGGCTGCTGGGCTGCCGCAGCAGGATGGGATATTCCTCGGTCAGGTGAAACCGCGCGATTTTCAGGATGGTCGCCATACTGGTGGCGCGCCTGTCGATATGCAGGATCACACTTTGCGGGTCAATGCCATGCTGCGCGGCCAGCCGCTCGATCAGGTCAAGCCGGTCAAGCCCAGCCCGAATCCACTCGCGCAGGGCAGCGTCGGGCGCGGGGGGCGGGGTTTCGCCGCGCAGGGTCATGCGCAGCGCGATCACAAAGGCGCGGAGATAACGTCGCATGGGCGGTTATTTCCGGCGTGCCCGGCGCATGAATTCGAACCCGGCCACCACCAGCAGGCCCACCTGAACCACCAGCGCGATCCCTAACCAGGGGGATGGACCGCTGCGGGCGATGGTTCCGCCTGCCAGCATGGGAGCCGCTTCCGTGCCGGCAGCAGCCACCACCAGCGGCGTCACCGATGGCGGCGCGTTGATCGCCAGCGCGATCACTTCGGGCATGGCGGCGGCAGTCGCAATCGCGGCGAGGGTGGGCTGTAAGATGACAGTGGGCGCTTCGGTGGCCTGCGGCGTGGGGGTCATGACCGCTTCCGAATTTTCGGGTTCTGGCGTGGCTGCGGATTCTGAAGCATCGCCCGGCGTGGGCGTGTATGTGCCATCATGCGGCGGGACCAGAAAAATCGCGCCGATTTGCAGCGAGCGGTTGTCCCCCACACCGTTGACCTGCATCATATAGGGGATGTCGTCCCAGGTGTAGCCGTACAGCAGCGCGATGTCACCAAGCGTGTCTTCTGGCTGGATTTCGTGCATGATGAACCCCTGTTCGTTCACCCCTTTGACGAACGAAGGCGGCGCAGAAGGCCCGCTGGCTCCGCTGCCAGCGGCATTCGCGGGCGGCACAAACGGGGCCGGCCCGCCGGGGTTGCCAAATACCACCGCGAAGGCGGTGCCCCAGGAGGATGTGGCGACACCAATGCCGACTTCCTGATAACGGTCATTGACCATGCCGCGATAATGCACGCCGGAATTGACCCAGAACCCCCAGGCCGTATCGACAGTCGCGCCGGTTCCGCCGTAGATATTTTCGCTTACGTCTGTGGTGGGATAGCCTGCATTCACGGCGCGGGTGCGCGGGCCGGACCCATCCGGGCGGACATGGGTGATGCTGGCATTATCCGCCATCCACTGGGCGTGTCCCTGGGCGGCGGCGCTCAGCGCCCCGTTGATGCGGTAGCCCGGCAGGCCGAGCGAGCCGCGCAGATTGTTGATGCGCGTCAGCACATCCCCGGCGGCGCCCTGTCCTTGCGCCAGGGATGGCATCAGCAGACCTGCGATCAGAATGACAAAACTCAGGCGTCGGATCATGCCGCGTATTTTAGCACAATCCGCGCGCGCGGCTATGCCGGATGAATTCAGGGGAATGGGGGAAGATTAGCGCAAAGGCGCAGAGCAGCGGTGCTGTGCTTTTGACTGGCATCTGATGACTAGATAACATTCAGAATAAGGGAAGAGGACAAGATGCCCCCACCCCAATATAG
>CAZKIB010000346.1:0-2100 GCA_964552425.1 uncultured Anaerolineaceae bacterium
TACACCCACACGCGCTGCTGGCTGATGCTGACGACAATGCGCTTGTTCGGGACAACTGGAAAATCGAAGAAGTGATCGGCGGACGGAATCGTGATGGTTTGTCCGACAGACAGGAACTCACCGATACCGGGGTTGGACTGCTGAATCCAGGGGTAGGGGACACCGTAATCCCAGGCGATGCTGATAATCGTCTCACCGGGGCGGACGACATGCCGGGCGTCGTGATGGTAAATGCGCACGGATGCGCTGGTGCTGCGCTGCGCCAGCGCACTTTGTACGGCGGTCACAGCATCATCCAGTTGCAGATACTGTAGGGCATTGAGCGTGCTTTGCTGCGCGGTCAGATACCTGCGCAGGGCGATTTCTTCGAGCGCCAGCGACAGACCGATGGGGCTGCTGGCATTTGGTGTCGCGATCAGCCACCGGCTCCACTGCTCTGGCGCCAGCGACCAGTTGTAGCGCTGGTTGTCAATGGGGTCAAAGGCATCAATCCGCAGCGGATTCGCCAGCAGTTCGGCAGCCAGCGCCAGCATAGGGGTGGCGTCGGTGACGGCTGGCAGCACCCGCCGCATAGGCAGGTCAATTTCACCATCGGCCACTTCCTCAGCAATGTGATCTTCCAGCCGGACGAGGAGCGGCACAATATCCAGCGCGCGGCCTTCCTGCGGTTGTGTCGCTTGCACCAGACCGTTGACCATCTGGACGCCGGCATTCAGGGCTGGAATCTCAAAGCGCGGCGCAAGTTCGTTGAGGGTGACAGCGGCAGTCACCATGTCGATCTGGATCACCGGCGGTACGTCCATCTCACCGAGTATCGCCTGAAACACACTGCCTTCGCCGCGTCCCTGCGCATACGCCTGGGCGGCAGTCGTGTCTGCATCCAGCGCGATGCCGAGTTGTGCCGGATTGATAGACCAGATGCGTTCACCATCGCGCAGTACCAGGGTGTCCCATTCGGCGCGTAATTTTTCGGCAGCTTCTATCTGCGATAAACCGCCCAGGTTAATGCCGGCGACACTGACTTTTGGCAGCACCCCGCTGCTGTAAATCCACCCAACGCCGAGCGTGAGCGCAGCGCATACGGACAGACTCAGCACACCCAGCACCACAACCGGCGTGATGAACCACCATTTGCTGATGCCCTTCCGCTTTGGGCGCGGGGGCGGCACAGGCCGTTTGTGAACCGTGCGCTGTGGTGGTGGGGTCACACGCGGCGCAGCAACGGCGCGCTGGCTGATCGTCGGCGCGGATGGTTCAGCCCGCATACGCTGCGTCGCGGCTGCGGGTGGCGGTGGAGAGTGCCTTCTGGTCGGCATGAAGGTGGTCATTTCTCAGGTGAGTCTGTGTTGTCTTGATTATAGTGGAGAACCTGATTCGAGAAATGCCTGCGGCCTTTATTCAGCGATTGTCCGTAGGGTGAGCGTGGGTCTTTGCCCGCCCCTGACAGAGATGGTATGCTCATCGCAAGGATATTTCTTTTGGGGGAATGATTTTATGTCTGAAGTTGAGGTGGTGTTTGACAGCCGCAATACGCTTGGCGAAGGGCCGATGTGGAGTGTCAAAGAGCAGGCCCTTTACTGGGTGGATATTTTTGGGAACGCCTTTCACCGCTGGGACCCGGCCAGCGGCGCACATGAACAGTTTGACATCGGCCAGCCGGTTGGAACCGTCGTGCTGCGGCAGTCAGGCGGATTTGTGCTGGCGCTTAAAAGCGGGCTGTATTTCTGGGACAAAACCAACGGCCTTCAGTTGATTCATAACCCGGAGCCGGACAAACCGGATAACCGTTTTAATGACGGCGCGGTGGATCGCCAGGGGCGTTTCTGGGCGGGCACGATGTCGATGGGGGATGGTGGCGCGGTGGGTTCACTCTACCGGCTGGACACCGATCACTCTGTACATACGATGGAGACCGGCATCGTGATTTCCAATGGCCTGGGCTGGAGTCCTGATAACAAAACGCTGTACTACTGCGACACGCGCCCACGCACTATCTGGAAATACGACTTTGACCCGGCCACCGGCGCGATTGAAAACCGCCGCGATTTTATTGTGGTGCCGGATGTGGATGGCGAAGGCGCACCGGATGGATTGGCGGTC
>CAZKIB010000346.1:2145-4730 GCA_964552425.1 uncultured Anaerolineaceae bacterium
ATCTGCCGCTATGACCCGGATGGGAAACTGGAACGCGAGGTCAAAATCCCGGCGGCCAGAGTGACCAGTGTGATGTTTGGCGGCCCCAACCTGGATGACCTGTATATTACCTCAGCGCGGTATGGCCTGAGCGACAGTGAATTGCAGCCACAGCCTCATGCCGGGAGTGTGTTCCGTCTGCGACCCGGCGTGAAGGGCCTGCCCGAATCAGAATTTGGAGGCTAAAGGATGCAGGCGACACGCAGTTTTCTCAAACAGTTGGGCCTGCCGGCGGGCGATGCCTATGACCTGCCGGATTCACTCAAGCGTTTCCCGGATGGCGCGCAGTACCGTGTCGAAATCCCTAGCGTCGAGGGGCCGAATGCTCTGCGCACCGTCCTGGAAGAAGCCGAAAAACAGAATGTGCTGATTCATCGTGTTTCACAGGGCAGCGGCATTATGCTGCTGACGGATGCCGAGATTCGTGAAATGGCGAAGCTTGGCGCGGAAGCCGGTATTGAGGTGAGCCTGTTCGTCGGGCCGCGCGCAGCGTGGGATACCGGCGCGCAGATTACCGCCAGCGCAGGTAAAAACCTGGGCGCGCGTCTGCGTGGCATGGATCAGGTGGTCTACGCGGCGGAGGATATGAAACGGGCGGCGGCGCTTGGCATTCGCTCGGTGCTGATCGCCGATGAAGGGTTGATGTGGCTGGCATTGGAGATGAAAAAGGCGGGTGAACTGCCGGCGGATTTTGTCATCAAGGTATCGGTGCAGATGGGCGCGGCCAACCCCATTTCAATTCGCTGGATGGAGCAGCTTGGGGCCGGGACGTACAATGTGCCGACGGATTTAAGTCTGCCACAGCTTGCTGCTATTCGTCAGGTCATCACGATGCCGCTGGATATTTACGTGGAAGTGCCCGATGATTTTGGCGGTTTTGTGCGTCATTACGAAGTGCCGGAAATGATCCGCGTGGCCGCGCCGATGTACGTCAAGCTGGGGCTGCGCAACGCGCCGAATATTTATCCGAGCGGCCTGCATGTCGAAGGTACGGCTATCGCGCTGTCACGCGAACGTGTTCACCGGGCGGCTGTCGCGCTGGACATGATCCGGCGCTATTACCCGCAGGCGACCACCTCTAAACGCGGCGTGCCCGACCTGGGTATTCCGGTGATTTAGAGCCGCGCGGTCAGTTCCGCGACCTGTTCGTTGGCGGCGCGCACACGCAGGCTGAGGGTGCGCACCATACTCTGCATGATCTCCATGCGCGTCGCCATCACCTCAAAGAACTGTTCACGGGTGATTTTCAACACCACTGTGTCGGCCAGGGTGGTCGCGCTGGCAGAACGCGGCAGGTTGTCGAACAGGGCCATTTCGCCGAGCGTATCGCCTTTTTTAAACGTGGCGAGTTCCTGGCTGCCCTTGTGAACCCGCGCGCGGCCTTCGACGATGATATACAGACAGTCCCCTGCGTCGCCTTCATTGAACAGGACAGCACCCTGTTCGAGTTTGGTTTCTTCGGTGATCTGCGCGATATGAAAAATCTCGTCAGCGGGGATCGCATTAAACAATGGCACGCTTTTGAGCATGATGGTTTTTTCGAGTGTGGTGAACATCGGGCTTTCTCCGAAGGGTGGGGGGAAGCGAATTTCGGGTATGTGGTCCTTGAGACCAGCCCCGTTATGCTGGACATAACGATGGATGATCTGTTTATTGGCGTTACTGTTGGGCACACGCTGCCAGTTGAGCTTTGCCAGGGTCGACTCTGGCTCGTTGCGCAGCACATAATCCAGCGCGACCAGGGACTGCCACTCGCGGCGTGAAAAAATGAAATCCGCAATGGACTGGTTCATATCGGCGGACAGCGCGCCAAAGTGACGCTGCCCCAGATCAGCCAGTTCCTGAATCGTATGTTCCTCAAACAGCGGAATGATAATTTCGCGTTCCGACTTGGACAGTACATTATCAAAAATTTCGAGGATGTTCGCCAGATTGCTGGATTTACGGACCTGCAACTGGGCGATCATGGTCTCGATCTGCGTGTCAGGCACGTCCATCACGCCTAATTTGAGCAGGGCCGGCAGGGCGGCGCGGATTTCACCCTGGATAATTTCGGCCAGCAGCGGCTCGTTATTTCCGATGTGGGCCAGCAGTTGATAGTTCCGATAGATGACACGGGCTACATTGAGCAGTTCAGCATTCACCCGCGCCAGCAGGTCCGGGGTAAAGGGCTGCTGGCGGGCGATGTGCAGCAGCGCGGCCACCGCTTCGGTATACAAATCCAGGCTGCTGGTGTCCATCTGGTCAATGAGCTGTGCGGCGACTTCAGCAGAGGGGTAGTTTCGCAGGGTTTGAATGACGCCGATTTTGAGATTGTTGTCCGATTGTTTATCGCGCAGCACCGCCGTCAGCACCTCGACAACATGGGCATCCGGGTAATTGCGCAGCACCTGTTCCGCTACCGGACGAGTCGCGGGTTTGCGCAGATTGAGCGCGACGGACAGGATAGTTTCGTTATCGGCCGGCTTTTCTTTTGCCCAGTAACCGGGGTTGACCACCATTTCCAGAATGAAGCGGCGCGCACGGGTTGAACGGCGGTGCAGCAT
>CAZKIB010000346.1:4768-5028 GCA_964552425.1 uncultured Anaerolineaceae bacterium
AGCGATCTGTGTGGGAAGCTGCGACAGGGTGCGCAGGGCCAGGGCGCTCTGGTTGGCATCCGCGCTTTCGAGCATGTCGCGCAGGGTGTCCTGCGCCAGTTCGATTGGTCCCTGATTCATCGTCAGAATGGCGTAGGCTGCCGCTGCCTGAATCTGGGGAGTGCTGTGGTGCTGCGGATCAAGGTAGGTTTCCAGCGTGGGGATAATCTCCGTCATCCCCCGCCGGCCCGCCGCGCGGATCGCCTCGTCAATCAGGTCTG
>CAZKIB010000347.1:0-5002 GCA_964552425.1 uncultured Anaerolineaceae bacterium
TTTGGCTCTTGACCTGCCTCAGCTCGAAGCTCTTATCCCGAACTGAGGTTAACATTAAACATCCTCAGATACGACAGAATCCAGTACACTAAAGCAGGATGAACAGTGAGTGGAGTCGATCCTTTGAAACCCTTATTGATGATGGTCATGCTGCTGTTAGGGATGACCGGCGCTGTGGCCGCCCAGGACATCAGCCCGGAATTGCAGTCACAGATCGAGTCGATTGAAGCCTTTGCCATTCAGACGCGCAGCCTGGAACCGCTGGAGCCGATTGACCGGCGTTTTCCGGCGCGGGCCGACGCGGTGGCCCAGATTCGGGAAATGTTCGAAGCCGAAATTCCGCCCGAAGAAGCTGAACGCCAGAACGTGTTCTACACCGCCTTTGACTTTCTGCCCCCCGGCGCAGATTACGTCAGCCTGTACCTCGGCGCGCTCGAAGCCCAGATCGGCGGCTTCTACGACCCGCTGACGAAGGAGATGAATACCCTGCTGCTCAACGGCGGCGAACCGGGTGATGCACTGCCGCTGCTGGAACAGATCGTCTATGCGCACGAATTCACCCACGCCCTGCAAGACCAGCACTTTGACCTGACGGCGATTGACGAATACACCCGCGACAGCCCGGACCGCGCGATGGCCGCGCTGGCGCTGATCGAAGGGGATGCCTCACTGGTGATGAACCTGTATGTCCAGCAGATTTCGGCGCGCAACCCGCTCGGCACGACCCTGCAACTGCTGGCACAGGGCTTCAGCACCGATACGCTCTTCCTCCCGCCTGACCTGCCCGAAATTGTCAGCCGGGAACTGCTGTCGTCCTATACCGATGGCGCGGTGTTTGTCACCTTATTACAGTCACGCGGGGGATGGGAAGCGGTCAACAACGCTTTTGAGCTGGCGAATCTGCCGCAGTCCACTGAGCAGATTCTCCACCCGGAAAAGTACCTCGCCGGGGAAGGGCCGCTCACCGTGGAACTGAATCCCGTCCCGCTGGACCCGGCATGGGAAACCGTGTGGGACACGACCCTGGGCGAATTTTACCTGCGCGAATATCTGCGCACGCAGTTGAATAACCGCGCCGCTATTCAGGCCGCTGCCGGGTGGGGTGGCGACCATTATCAGATTTTTAAACACACGGAAACCGGCGCGCTGGCCTGGGTGATGGCGGTTGAGTGGGACAGCGCCCGCGATGCCGGCGAATTCACCGACGCCTATGTGGATTTTCTGACCGGGCGTTTTGAGGGTGTGGCTGCCAGTGAATCGTGCTGGTCCACTGCTGCCGAGAGCCTGTGCTTTGCAGATGCTGAAACAGCCCATGTGCTGGCTTATGCGCCCACGCTGGAGATGGCGCAGCAGTTCATCGCCAGCCAGGAATAAACAAGTCTCAGGGAATGAGGCGGCTCTCGGACACCTGCGCTGCGACCTGAATGGCCCGGCGCACAGTCTGCACTGCGTCGGCAGGATACGCTGACAGGGTATCGCGCACTTCGCGTTCGACCAGATCAAGCAGCACGAGGGCTGCCAGCGGCACAGGGAGTAACAACCCGGCGTTGATTTCTGCGCCCAGCGCCGGGAAAGCCTGTTCAAAACGTCGGAAGGGGTCCATGTTATCCAGGGAAGCGGGAACCTCAGCCGGAACTTGCAGGCCCAGCAGCCATAACAGGTGGTTGATGGCGTGTTCCTTGACAAACCGGTGGCCGCTGAGTTGTTCGCCACGTGCGTAACGTCCGGCCCCAACCAGCAGATTGGTGAGCAGTTGCGACAGATGAAAGCGAGGGTCGCTGTGGTTGGCCTGGGCTTCAGCCCGTGTCTGCTGCTGAATGGCGGCCAACTGTGCGGCAAGATCGGCACGGTCCAGCAGCAGACGGTAGCTGTTGATGCGCGCTACCGCGAGTTCATTCAGGTCAAAGACCGCGTACTCCAGCAGGTGGCCGCTGTCATAAACGATCTTCATCCCATGCGCTGTTTCCTGAAATGCCAGCACGATCTGTTCATGCTGCGGGAGCCAGGAAAGCTCGCTGCGGAAGCAGGTCTGCGCGCCGCTTTCGGTGATAACCCAGAAATCATGATCTGACCAGACATCCGGGGGATGATCGACAGCCGCCATCGATCCGGCGGCCACCAGCCCCAGCACGCGCACATCTGCCGCCAGTCGTTCGCAGAGCTGATCGCTAAACGCCTGATAATCCTGCAAGTTCATCTACAGCCACCACCTGAACCACTCATGGCTGAAGGCGTGGTTATAGGCGTGCCCGCCGGAATGCACCGTGAGCGAGACCTTATCCGCCGCGTCGAACAGGGCGTAGGCTTTCTGCACTGTTTTGAGTTGCTCGCGGGTAGCCGCTACCGGGAAAATGGGGTCGTTTTCCCCGGCGATAAAACGGGACGGACGCGGGGCCAGCAGCGCCGCCAGATCGCCCATCTCCGCCAGTTCCAGAATGCCCGGCACATAGTTGCACTCGCAGTGTTCCATGCCGAGAATCGACGCCTTAAATGAGCAGAAATAACATGAGGTGACAATCGAGGTGATGCGCTCGTCAATGGCGGACAGCCACAGGGTGGTCGTTCCACCGCCCGAATGCCCGGTGCAGCCCAGTGTCCCCGGAATCACGTCCGGCCGGTTCTGCACATAGCTCATGGCGACCATACCATCCCAGCAGCGTTCACCCACCAGCGTGCGCCCTTGCAGCATGTACTCGAATGACAGATGCCGGCAGGACCGGTTGCGGTCTCCCGACTGGCGCTGATCGGTGAGACGTTCCCCAAAGCCGCGCTGTTCCACCGCGCACACCAGATAGCCCACTTCGGCCAGCACCTGCGCGAAATTGCCATCCACTGTCAGCCGTTCCTGGGCGGCTTCCTCGTTCGGATAATTGCCCAGGATGTACTGCACGCTGGGGTTATGGCCGTGAAACGCCATAATCGCCTTGTAGGGCGGCGCAGTTTTGGGCACAAGCACATACATGTTGGCGGTCACGCCTTCGCCTACATCCAGCGCGTACAGTTCCTCAACATATTTGCCCCGGTCCACTGCGCGGACTTTTTCGGCTTTCGGGTTGACAGGCGGTGTGCGCCCGGTCAGTCCCAGCAGCCGGACCACTTCACCCCGCAGGCTGTGCTGCCAGGTTTTGAATTCGTCGACAGTCTGCGCCTTAAACGCCATCTGGCGCGGGTGTGTGTCGTACAGGTAATCGAGGTGATTCTGAAGCGTAAAATCGGGGGAATTTATCATATCAGCCTCAAAAAATGAGCCGAAGCGGACCGGGGATCGAGACCGCCCGGCCCACTTCGCTGCGATTTATTCTGGATACTGCCCGATACTATACAGGGGTTAGCCTGCGGGCGCAAAATGCAGTGTTTCGCCCTCTGTGCCCGGTGACAGCAGCAGGTTTCCGTCCACAACTTCAAAGGTCGTCACACTTTCCAGATGCGCCAGGAAAGCTTCTGAAAGTGATTCCGGCGGACACATCGCCAGCGTCATCACCCCCGGCTGGATGCGCACGTCGCTGCCGCTGCGGGTGTAGGTGGCGCTGCCGGTGTTGCAGTCCGCCCGGAAACTGATGCTCCCATCGGTGTTGAACAGCAGGGTATACGCTTCGGGATTATCAATAGGTGTCATTTCACCGGCGGAGTCGCTCACCGCCTGCCACTGCCATTTGACACCCACCAGTTCGGAGCGCGCGCGGAACTGGGCCAGCATGAGACCCTGCGCGTCAGACAGCGTCAGCACATCTGCCCGGATTTCAAACGCCGCCACCTGTTCCAGCGACGCCAGATAAGCCGCTTCCTGATCCATCACACCCTCCGGCGTACTGCACAGCTTGCGCGTAGCCGCCGCCGGGCTGATCGTAAGCTGGCTGCCATCGACGGTGTAGGACGCGGTGTAATTGTTGCAGCCGGCCGAACCACCCAGCCGGCCATCCTCGGCAAACAGCGCGGTAATTTCCGTGCCTTGCAGCGGCGTGGTCATGGCGTCACCACCGATGACAAAGGTGGTCATCACCCAGGTGGTCCCCACCAGCGGGGCGGGTTCCAGCAGTTCAAAGGTTATGATGGTTTCCCCGGCTGCGTCCAGCAGTACAAGCTGGTTGTCGTTCAACTGATAGGTTGTGACTCCCAGCAGCGCCGCCAGATAATCCGCTTCCTGCTGCATCTTTTCTTCCGGCATACAGGCCATCATCGTGGAGCCGGTTTCACTGAAGGTCAGCGCCTCACCAGAGAGGGTATAACTGCCAAAATACTGGTTGCATCCGGCGCTGCCGCTGGCCTGCCCGTCAATCAGTTCGAGCGTCACCTGCGTGCCCGGCAGCGCATCGACCATCTCACCCTCAGCATTGACGTAACTGACCAGCGCCCACACGCTGCCTTCCAGCGCGATTTCCATATCGTCCTGCGCGAAGCTCATCAGCGGCAGCGCCGCCACCAACAATACACTGAGTCCCAATACCAGTCTGTTCATCTTCTCTCCTGCGTCTCTCCTGATAGCCGCCAGTATAGAGTGATTGACCTGGACGACAAATGAAGCGTATGTACCGCTTTTGCTTCCTGTTCAGATCACTGCCAACCAGCAGCGGAATATTCTGTTTTTTAGACGCCGCCGGGGTTATTTTGGTTCCCATTCATCGCGCAGAATGCCCATATACACCAGATCATCATAGGCGCCATCTGACCAGACATGCGCCCGCTGCCGCCCTTCTTCCACAAAACCGACGGCGCGATAGGCCCGGATACCGCGCTCATTGCGGGCATGAACGCGCAGCCACACCCGCCGGAAGTTGCGATAGTGGAAAGCGTAATGCACCAGCGTGCGGATGGCGTCGCGCCCATAGCCGCGTCCCCAGTATTCGGGGTCGCCAATAGCGATACCAAGCTGGCAGGTGTGCGCCGTGTGGTCAAAGTCGAACAGCGCGCAGCCGCCGATGCACCTGCCATCCGCCTCGATGACAAAGTTGGCGTTGTCGCGCCCGCCCTTCGACCAGTTCTGTTCGTATTCGGCTTCGAGCAT
>CAZKIB010000348.1:0-3493 GCA_964552425.1 uncultured Anaerolineaceae bacterium
TTTTCTGGCAATCTCCACGTCATCGGTGTTCAGATACACGTTATAGGCAATCAGTGGCAGCCGCGCCCCAATCGCCACCGCCCCTGCCTTACCCAGCCTCGCCGGTCCAAAATCCGGCGCGCGCTGTGGGTCTGTGAGAATGGTCTCTTTCAACACTTCATATTCACCCCGCCGCACATCCGCCAGATTCGCACGATCCGCGCGGGTCGCCGCCGCCTCGTACAGATACACCGGGAGGTCCAGTTCGCGCCCGACCCGTTCACCCAACCGCCGCGCCAGCGCCGCGCAGTCGTCCAGCGTCAGTCCATCCAGCGGGATAAAGGGCACCACATCCGCCGCGCCGATGCGGGGGTGCTGCCCGCGCTGCTCGTTCAGGTCAATCAGCCGCGCCGCCACCGCCGTCGCCTGGAACGCCGCTTCCAGCACCGGCTCCGGCTCCCCGGCAAAGGTAATCACCGTCCGGTTATGGTCCGCGTCGCTGTGAACATCCAGCAGCACCGCGCCGGCAACCTCTTCAACCGCACCCACCAGCGCCGCGATCACATCCGCGCGGCGGCCTTCTGAAAAATTCGGGATACATTCGACCAGCGGCATCAGGCATCCTTATCCATCTGCGCCATAATCCGTTTATAAGCTTCGTTGATCTGCTGCATCCGCGCCGTTGAATCCGGTGACGCGCTCACATCCGGGTGATAACGCCGCGCCAGTTCATAATAAGCCCGGCGCACTTCCCGGCGACTGGCATTCGGGGCCAGTTCCAGCACAGCGAAATACACAGCCAGCGAATTGCGCGCCATATCCAGCCGCACCTGCTGTTTCTGATGATCGCGGGTATCGCCGGACTTATGTTCGTGCGGGTTCGCCTGCACGCGCTCAGAAAAATCCGCCACCCGCCAGAACCCCGTGAGGTAGCGCGTGTCCATGTGGATATAATCGCAGTGCAGGTTGGCAGCGGTGATGGCATCGCCATAAGTCACAAAATATTCCAGCCCAACCGACTGTTTATTGAAGTACACAGGAAACACAGAAGCATACGGCCCGTAAGAATCGTAGCCATAAATTTTACCGTTATACAGCGTCAGCAGCGCTTCCATCCAGTCTTCCGGCACGTACAGCCGGTCTTCCTCCGGCAGCAGCATATCACCCCACAGGATGAACAGCGTGTGCAGGTTTTTCGCCGTGTTCTCGATCAGCGTGTCCTTGATTTCATTGACTGGCATCAGCCGTTCAACCAGATACAGAATGACCGACTCGCCCGTATTCAGCTTCACGATCACCAGGTCCGTGCCGTCGTGCTGTACTTCCGCCACCGTGCCGGTGGCTGCGTCCAGTTCGTTAATCAGATACGTCCGTACTTTATGAACATCAAACCGCATAATCATGACCTGTGGATAAGTTGTGAGCGCTATTCTAGCAGCAGTCCATCAACAATGCCTAACACAGTGAAACAACTTCTGGTACAGTGAAGCATTACAGCGCCACCTGCACACGACAGACTGATCCACGATGCGATCCGAAACCATCCAGCACATCATCAGCCACTACGACACCATCCTCACACAGGGGCTGGCCGATTTTGGCCCGGACCCGAACCCCATGTGGATGGCCTCGCTCGATGTCCATACCGGCCAGTACCCGGCAGACGACCTGCGCCCGCCCGACATCAGGCCGCGTGTCTCCCGTTACATTCATGCGCCCGGCGGGGTGAACCTCTACTGGGATCAGCCCCACCTCGTCGCCGCCCATGCCCTCAGCCATATCACCGGCCAGCCGCGTTTTGCCGACGCCGCCGATGCGTATGTAAGCGCATTTCTGGAACGCAGCGTCGCTACCTGCGGCCTGTTTTTATGGGGCAACCACTATTTCTACGATGTCTTTCGGGGCGCGAACGTCTGGTTCAACCTCAACATCCCGCCGCGCGAACTCGGCTTTCATACCATTACCGCTTATCTGCACGATCTTCGGCCCATCCCTCCTGCGTGGGAGCTTTTCTGGCGCATCAACCCGCAGGTCACTGAAGAAGCCATTCTCTCAATGGCCGAACAACACCTCATTGACCCCTCCACTGGCGAATTTGGCTGCCATGCGGATCATCAGACCGGCCACGATTACCTCGAATTCGGCGGCATTCTGGTGGAATCCATGACATGGTTATATGCGCGTTCACGGGATCGCAAGCTGATCGACATGGCTCGTTTGATCGCCACCTTCAGCTATGAGCAGCGTCATGCCTACACCGGTCTGATCCCGCTGGCCGGCACATCCCAGACATGGAAAAACCATCTCGCCACCACCGAGATTGGTCTGTGGGCCGGGTCGCTCCTGCGCGCTGCCCGCTACAGCGGACTCCAGCAGTTCCAGACGATGGCCCACGATGCGGTACTGGCCTACCTCGATTACGCCTGGGATGCCGACAGCCAGCAGTATTTTGGCCGCCTCAATATCAGCGATGGCACGCCCTTTCATGCGGAGTTACAGAGCCAGAAAATGACACTCTATCTGCCGGGCGTCCACACGGACATCTGGAATGCCCAGTTTCCCACGCACGATTACCCGCTGGCAATGGCCGCAGCCTGTGCTGCCCTCTACCAGCGCGCGCCGCTGGCCGCGTTCGAGCTTGCCATCCAGCGCTGGGCCGATCTCATCGCTGCGCGCACCTATGAAGGCCGCCCGCGTGTCTGTTATGCCGAGACCTTTGGCCGCGCCATTCATTTCCTGCTCAGCGCAGCAAAGGTACTGGACGAAAACCGCTACCGTGTACAGGCAGTGGAACTGGCCGACATCGCCGTCGAGACTCTTTTCGCCGGGCGCATGTTCCGGGGGCACACCGGCGAAGACCGTTACGACGCGGTGGATGGCGTCGGGTGCCTGCTGCTGGCCCTGCTCGAACTCGAAACGGACCACGAACTTGATTACATGGGCTTCGGGTTTTAGGAACTCACGTGGCGCGAACGTTGTATAGATTTCAGCGAAATAATCTTTTAGCCGGTTAGCGCGTGTTATGCACTTTCCCTCTGCCGGACAGTGCGCAGCCTATCCGGCAAAGCACCTCAAATCCTTTCAGGATTCACACTGCGCCGGGCCAGTCCCAGCGGGACTTGCTTTATCTTGCCGTCGATTTATGCAGCTTAAAAAATTAGACGGACAAGCCTGAAAGCGTCACCCAACCCCGCAAGACACCGAATTAGCCCCCTGCCCTGAATTCGGGGTAGGGGGTTGGGGGAAGGGGTCAAACTGCGGGTTGTTGTACGATTAAATTCTTAACCTGCATCAATCGGCGGCACAAGCGCCAATCAGCTAACCGGCTCATCCGGCGCAAAAACAGAACACACGTCCACCCTCTTGACGTGCCTTTGTGATTAGCTGAGTCAGACTTCAGGAGACTCGGCCCGTGAATACTGCCCGCTTTCCAAAATCTGACCCATCTTTTGCTGACCTGTTGACCGCTGAAATGCTCTGCTCACCCTGGGACCGCTGCCGCCGGCCCCCCCTC
>CAZKIB010000348.1:3594-4935 GCA_964552425.1 uncultured Anaerolineaceae bacterium
GCGCTGAATGTGCTCGAACGGCAGGCGCTCAATGGCCTGATCGACAGCGCCGGGACTCAGCGCCAGCAGCGCCAGCGGGGCCGCAGCTTTCAGATCAGGTTCCAGGTAGCCGATTTTGATAACCACAATTTTGTGATCCAGCGGCTCGATTCCCAGGCGTTGAAAGTCGCGGATGTAGTGAAAGGGGGTGCGCCGTTCAGTCAGAATCACCTGCACGCCGTTGATGTTCAGCACGGCCTGGCGCTGTTTTGCGTCCGGCGCATCGTCCAGAAACTGCGCCACACCCCGCACCGGCAGCGGCTGCGCATGAATGGTGTCCAGCTTTCCGCCCAGGCTGACGCTCACTTCGCCGCCCACCCCGGCCTGAAAGCAGGCAGCGACGGCGTCCACATCAGCGATACTGGCAACCACCGCGTCCGGGACACCCTTTGCCAGCAGACGCCCCACAAACAGCGGCAGATCGTTGCATCCCCCGGCGGTGGGGTTGTCACCCGAATCGCTGATAAACACGCTCTTTTCCGGCGCGGCCATTGCCCAGTCGATGCACTCGTCAATCGACCCGGCCCGCGACCCGAACTGAAAATCGGCGCGTTTGTCCCAGTATTTCTGCGCAAGTGCTTTTGCTTCCCATTCGATCACGGCGCGGTCTGTCCCGGTGATGACGATAGTGGCATGGGCGCGCGGCTCATCAGCCCAGGCATAGCCCACGAACATGGAGGCATCCCACACGCCCGGCACAGCATCGACAGCCGGCAGCCCGGCATACAGGCTCATCCCCGGTTCCCATTCCGTGCTGGTTTTTTCGCCCGGCAGCGCAACCGGGACCGGAACCCAGGCCATCTGGGGGCGCGTGCCTTCTTCCAGAGCGCGCACCAGCAGACGCAGCGCGCGTTCCTGCGTTTGCAGCGTATCCACATGCGGCGCAGTGCGGTAGGTCGTCAGCATATCCAGCGTCTCCACAATCCGGCGCGAGACATTCCCGTGCAGGTCAAAGCTGGCCGAGATCAGACAGTCCGGCCCGACCACATCGCGCACAGCCGCGATCCAGTCGCCTTCGGCATCGTCCATGCCATGCACATTCATCGCGCCGTGCAGATGCAGAAAAACCCCATCCACCGGCCCGGCAGCCCGCAGGCGTTCCAGAAACTCCGTTTTGATCGCGCGGTACGCCTCCGGCTCCACCGACCCGCCCGGAATAGAGCGGGCGTGCAGCGTGGGGATAAATTCATAACCGGGGAAGTTCGCCAGAAACGGATAATTCGGCAGAATCTCCTCACCGCGCAGAATGCGGAAATATTCCAACTGCGTCAGCAGCGGCGAAAAGGTGCAGCATTCGATCAT
>CAZKIB010000349.1:0-4901 GCA_964552425.1 uncultured Anaerolineaceae bacterium
AGGCCGCCTTCCTCCCCTGTCTAAAGACAGGGGTCTCCTGCGGATTTTTCTATGATTGAAGTTTTGTGGTTCTGCGGCGGGATATTCACGCTGGTGTTGTTCGCGGGCATCGTACTGGTCAGCGAGTGGCTCAAGCTGATGCTGGATTGGGACGGCAGTTACTTGGGCAAGTCATGGCTGGCGATCTGGCGCGAACAGCGGGCGTATCGGAAGCGATGGGCGGAACAGCCTAAAACGGATTAACGGACAGCCTGTCCGGTAAACGCAAACGCGGGCCTTGCACCAAGCCCGCGCTGCGCACCGCTAGAAAGGAGGAAGATGTTCGTTCACCGCCGGATTCAACGGCTTCTTCAGCATACCATAAAATGCAGCGCGCTGTCAAAAAGCAGTTGCACGCACGGTAAATTCTCCCTCGCCTGCTGCGATGACCGCGCCCTCGCCCGACCAGCGATATTTCCATATTAATACGCCTGATCGACGCCCATCGCGCGCATCTTGGATTGCAGGATGAATTTGGCATCCGGGGGAATGTCCAGTTCTACGCCCACGCTCATCTGGCTCACACCCTGCCTGCCGCCTGTCACCATATCATGCTCCCGCCACGCTTTACTGATCTGGTAGCAAGCCTCGACGATCTCCGGCGCGACCCGCCAGCGCCGGATCGCCGTGCCTGCATCGTGCGCCACCGGAGTCGTGCCGTTGACGCCGCGTTTTATGGTGTAGGCGGTATTGGTGTTTTCATTAACCGCCAGGACTTCGCAAAATTCATGTTCGAGCCGAATCAATGCGCCCACCGGGATGGCTTCTTCGCCGTAAGCATCCACCAGCCCGGTTCCGGCGATGGTGAGCGTGGTTGCGCTGTCAGACAGCCCGCCGCCCGGTAAAACGATGCCGGTATCTTCCCAAGGCGAGTCGTAATCCATATCTTCGCTGAACCCCCATACGGCATCAATGCGGATGGAGGGAATGCGGTAGCTGCCGCCGATGTTGGCGCTGAACGTGCCCGTCCAGAAATTGGGCCACACCAGCCGCAGGCCCCACTTGGGCCACAAGTTGAACGGCAGCAGGTTAAAATCGTCTGTCTCAAATAATTCTACCGGGGCCGGGTCGCTCACGCTGAAATCGCCCGTCAGCACCTGAATTATTTCCAGCAAATCCTGATCGACCAGCAAATCCGCGCCGGGAAAGCTGCGCAGGCGCAGGTTGATGTACTCGGAGGGGATGGTGTATTCACGGGTTTCGCGCCAGGGGAAAAAACGGCGCTTGCAATAGCTGTCGATGAAGCGCGTCGCCCGCCGCAAATACTGCTCGATGACCGAATCGGCTACGTCGTCGGCGTTTTCCATCTGCTTCACGTCGCGGAACTGCTTCAGCGTGCAGTAGGTGAGCATCAGACCAGCACCTCTCGTGCGCCACTTTTCCCAAATATCGTGATGTGGAGACGTACACCCCATGCCGTCTGCGATTCCTCGAATCCAGGTGGTACATACAATCCGGCGTGTTCCTTTCTGAAAGTGCAGTATAAAACCCCTTGCAGCATGGGGAGCGGGGTTAATGCCGGATCAGCCCGCAGATTGCTGAATTGAAGGCGGGGATGCGCATAAAAATAACGCAACGTATTGGCTACAATCGCTCGTAATTCTAATTCCTTTTCGTCTTTCATCCCGGCTCCAAAATAGGGGCCATGCAGTTCGGCAGTATACGTTTCATTCCAACCCACAGCGGCTTGAGCGCTCAGGCCGCCCACTTCATACTGGCTGTCGTCCCCATCCCGCACCACCCATGCCGGGCGCTCCGCCTGATCGACGGCCAGTCGTTCGGTATACCAACTGTTGCGGATGCGCGAATCGGCATCCTTCAGCATCAGGGCGATGCGCTGCGGTGCGGTGACGAGGACGGTCATCTAACTGAGCCTATTAGAACGCCAATGCATGATGGCGCGTTTTGTCCATTCTAGCGACTCGGCAATTCGCCCAGCCCACCGCGCAGGGTCTTTTCCGAAAGGTGTTCGCACAGCTTCTGTTAAATTACGCTGAATACTCTCTACCCACCCGCCGCGATCTTGCTGGCGAGAAGAATCCAGGTTTTGGGCTTGATTTAACAGCCCGGAAACCATTTTGCGAAGCGCAATTACGTCTTCTTTAGTGGTCGATTCGGAGTTGAATTGCAATTTCCGCGCTTGCGCAAACGCCCTCGAAACCCCTTCCAATAAATCAGTTGGGGACGCTTTCCGTGCCTGCGCTTTTTTCGCTTGCCGGTATGCCCGCACTGCCGCCGTCGCAGCGGCGCTGGCCTTACGCGCCTGGATGGTGTTCCTGTCCATTTAACCCTGCCTTTCGCTGTGCTTGCGCCGCCTGCCAGTTCGCCAGAATACTGAACAGCGGGCTGTCGTTGCGATAAAAACTATACATGGTATACGCCAACTGCATGTCGCTGATCCAGCGCGGGTCATAGGCTTTAACTTCCTGCTGCGTGGGTAAGCGCTGGAATTTGGATGCCGCCCACAGCCAGAAGCCGGTCTTGACCAGCTCGAAGGGATAATCATAATCCCATTCGTCCGGCAGCCCGAACGCATCCTGCTGGCTGCTGGCGGCAAAGTTACTGAACCATTCTTGGATTGCTGCGTGGCGCGCCGCCCGGCGCGCCATTAGTTTGGGTCCGCCTGCTCCTGTTCCGTCAGTTCAAGGAACGACTTTTCCTCTGCCGTCGTCCACAGGCGCGTGGCGCTGTTGATGGCGCTGCGCAGTTCGCGGATGACGCGCCCATGCACATGATTGGTCATGTACAGGTAACATTCCACCGCCGGGTCGCCGCGCTGCACCATCTGCCACCACGTTTCCAGCGCCCGCACCGAGTCCGGCGTGTCAGCGCTGAAGTGGAATTGCAGCGCGACGGTATACACCAGAATCTCGCTGTAGCCCTCAGTGAACACGTCATCGGCGCGCCCCAGCAATTCGCGCAGGCGCACCGCATCGCGGTTGGCCTTGTATTCATAGTCGTACAACTGCGCGTCGTGGAACGTGCCGGTGATGAGGGGCTGGCGCGTTTGCGGGTGAATGAGAAAGTCAACCTGAGCCGTCATTTCTTGGGTTTCTCCCCTGCCGGTTCGTCGCTGATCCCGGCAAACTGCTTGAGCGCCGCCAGCGCTTCGTCGGTCAAACCGGCCTTGCGCACCGGCAGGTACACGTACTTGTCGGCGCTCAGATTCAGCACTGTCGGTACGTTGGGGTCGAGCGGGCTGCGCAGCGCGCCGCCGAGGTCACGCCCCGGCCGGCGCACGGCGCGAATCCCGATCATGTCTTCCGTGAAGATAAAGTCTGCCATCGATCACGCTCCTTACGGCGGGCTAACGACGAAGTTGGTTTCGTACAGCACACCCACATGCACGCCGCTTCCCGGCGCAGCGCTCATCGTGATGACGCCTGTTGATGTATTGATGCTGCTGGGCGCGGTAGTCGTCCCCGCCACCGCCACCTGCGTCCGGCTGGCATTCTGCGTCACCGTGCTGTCCAGCGGCAGGTACGGCAGCGTGAAGGTGGTGGCCGCGTTATTGCCAACGAACGTCGCCAGATGGATCGGGCGTTCGCTGATGATCCACAGCAGCGGCGTGGCGTTGCCCTGCCAGTCCTGATTCGTGCCGAAGGGTACGCCATGCGGGAAAACATTGGTGCTGGTCGGGGTGATCTGCACGTTGTATTCGCCCGCGCTCTGGAAATTGGGCGCGTTGGTGAAGCCTTTCGGCGCAGCCCAAGACCGCCCGATCACGCCCGTGATGAAGAAATCGCCGCCTTCCTGCGCCCCGCGCCCTTGCAGTTGGAACGTCACCAATACTGCCACCTGGGGAATGGACAGCGCGAGCACGTTCTCGCTGAAGATCGTCCACGCGCTGGTGGTGGTCTGGTCTACCGAACTGCCGGACAGCATCGCCACCAGGTCGGCGTCCACGTTGTCAAACGTGGCCGCCATCGAGCCGAGGCTGGTGATGCCGTACTGATATGCGCCCAGCCAGCGGTTGCCGCCGGTGAAGTCGATCACCGTGCGATCTGGCAGCGGCAGGCTGGCGTTTTTCGGGTAAAACTGCACCAGCGCGCCGCTGACGCTGTTGTTGGCCTGCGTCGGCCCCGCCGTGCCGTAAGCGAACCCGTTGGAACCGACCAGCGCGAACTGCACGGCGTAACAGCCATGCCCGGCTCCTGATTTTGTGGTTGCTATTATGTTTTGCCTTTCTCTAACCCAAAAACCCTATCGGCTCAAGCCGCTAGGCCCAAACGCCAGCAGCCAATCCAGTTGAAAGGTTTTGGCCGCAGCCGACAGACTTTTCATCGTGACCCAGGGCGTGAGGACGGCGGACGTGGCGACGGCGCTGGCGCGGCGCTCGATCAGGCTGCCGTTGATGTAAAACAGCGCCTGCCCTGCCGGGCCAATCGCAATCGCCAACCTGGTGAATGTGGCGGCGGCGGGAACTGCCACGCCGCTGTTGGCGTAGACGGGCGTACCCGCATTGACGCTCAACAGGCTGAAGTTGGTGGTGGATTCGGCGCTGTTATAGCCGAAGACTGCCGCGTTATCGGCCACGTCTACCGGCGTGGCGTCGTGGCTGCTGAAGGCCAGCCCACCCGATTCAGACAGCGCATCACTGAAGCCCACCTCGAAGGCGCGCAGCGTGATGGCGCTGACGTTGTTGATGCGGGCTTCCATGAAGGCCCAGCCGTTGCTGACCAGATGCACCAGATCGCCAGTCAGTGTGGCGTGGTCGTTTTCGTCGGTATCGGTGACAAAATCCGCCAGCCCTGCCGATGTTTGTGAGGCCGACAGCGCGATGGTCGCGCCCGTCGCCAGATCGGTGCGCCAGGGCCGCCCCAACGCCGTCGTAGTCCGCCGCATTCGGTGCGTGCAGTGTG
>CAZKIB010000350.1:0-603 GCA_964552425.1 uncultured Anaerolineaceae bacterium
CACCGAACGCAGCGCCGCCCGCAGCTCATTGATGACGCTGGTGACGAGTTCATTGTAATCAGACATGAGCCTTAATCCGTTCCTGTAAAGCCTGCGCCATGCCCGCCGGATCAGCCGCGCCGGTGATGGCGCTGCCAACGATCACCACAGCCGGGCGCAAAGCTGCAATGGAGTCAATGGTCTTCAGGTTGATGCCGCCCGCCACAGCCAGCCGCGCATCTGGCAGCGCCTGACGGACCGTTTCCAGCGTGCGCAGCGGAGATGAATCCTCCTGCTGGTCATGCGCGGTATGTACACAGACATAATCGCAGCCGAGCGCCAGACATTCCGATGCGCGCGTCACCGGGTCCGCAACCTGAATCAGATCCGCCATGATTTCACCGCCGGCCTGTCGCGCTGCTTTGACCGTCCCGGCAATCGTCGCATCTGCCGCCGCGCCCAGCACCGTGACGATATGCGCCCCGGCTTCAAAGGCGATGCGGGCTTCGAGTTCCCCGGCGTCTGCTATTTTGAAATCAGCCAGCAGCGCGAGATCAGGACAGGCAGCGCGCACCTGTCGCAGGGCATTCACCCCTTCGCGCAGCACCAGCGGCGTGCCAATTT
>CAZKIB010000350.1:624-4864 GCA_964552425.1 uncultured Anaerolineaceae bacterium
GAACGGGCGCGCCAATCGCAGAACGCGCAGGCTGCCGTCCAGCGGGCTATCCAGCGCCAGTTGCAAACGCACCTCAGTAATTCCCGGCGTAGGACTGCCACGTCCCGGCGTTTGTACCGGGGACTTCCGCCAGCACGAGTATATCGCCGCGCTGCGTCAGGTCGATCATCCAGCCGCGATCAAAGCGCTGCAATGCCGCGCTGCCCCCGGTTTCGGCGGATGTTCCCCAACCCAGACCAGAGCGCACATCCGGGTTATTCCGCCAGACTTTCCCAAAGCCGCGCACCGGCTCAACAAGGCCAGAAGGCGGCGTTTCGCCCCCGCTGACCGGGTCGATACCGTCGGCGAAGGTATCATCAAAACGCTGGAAGCGCCCGTCGTTATAGAGGATAAAAATCGGCCCACTCAGCCAGACCATCAAGCCGCGCTCAAAGGTTTGCAGGGCGCTGTTGGCCGACGTCACCGTGCCTACTGAACAGCCAATTTGCGCCGCCAGTGAAGGCGTGCCAAAAAACAAGGTCCCGAACCCGCCGGATGGAAGCTGCGCGCAGGACGAAGGCAGCGGCGTCCCCACCGGGATCGTGGATTGATTCACCCCCGGCGGCAGCGGCGTGGGCGGAACCAGGCGGAATTCCTGCGGCACCACAGTCACATTTTCAGCCAACTGGGCCAGCAGCGAAAGGGCACTCTCACGCGGCGTGGGCGATGGTGTGGTGGTGGGTGTCGGCGAGGGTGTATCCGTAATGGTGATGCTGGGCGTAACCGTCACCGTCACCGAGGGAGTCACGGAGGGTGTGAATGTGGGCGTGGGGGTTTCGGTATCCGTCGGTGTAGCGGTAGGGGCCAGCGTATCACTGGGCGTAAGAGTCGGCAGATCCGCCAGCGTGGGCAGTTCAGCCGCGCTCTGGGGGGCCGGGCTGCCGGTACAGGCCGCCAGCAGACAGAATGCACTGATGAGCCAGAAGATTTTCATAAGGCGATTATAACAGCACTGCCCCGACAGGCGAATAGGCCATGCGGCTTAACCACGCAGAGGAATCACGTCATGGGTCAGCCAGGGCAGGTCGGAATCGCGCACGCCACACCAGACATCCAGCCGGCGGACGGTAAATGTCGCCGGGGCATAGGTCGGCAGCACTGGAACAGGGGAATTCCCGGCCTGATCGTCAAAGTGCGCGACGGTCAGGTGCGGCTTCAGATCGTTCCCGAAGTGGCCTTCGTATGGCGGGTAATCGGGAAACGCGCTGAAAAGCTGGCGAAACACGGCCTGAATGGATTCGGGGTTGGTGGGGTTCATATAGATCACACCGGGGAACTGGCCGTAACCTTCCAGCGTTACGGTAAAAGGTGGGATTGTTTCCGCAAGTGTCCTCAGTTTCAGACAGGCCGCATCAAGCTGGGCGTAGGGCACAAACGGGAACAGCAGGGTAATATGCGGGCGAAAGGGGACGAGACTATCAGGCGCGAACTGGCGGATGATCGGCACGGCGATGGCCTGGACTTCGTGCGGCGGTACAATCACCACAGCGGTTGTCAGTTCGAACATCTCGCCCCCGTGAATTGTGTGCTATATTTGACCGGGATTGACTGCACAGGAAACTATGATGAACGATATTCTACTGCGTTTTGTGCATATCAGCGACACCCATATCAGCCACGACCCGGCCTACAAACCGGCGGATGTGCCGCGCTACCCCACCCCGGCTGCCGAGGCGCTGGTGGAGCAGCTTCAGCACCTGCCCTTCACGCCGGATTTTGTGCTGCATACGGGCGACGTGGCTTACGATCCACAGGAACCCGCTTATGAACTGGCCCGTGAGATACTGGGCCGCATCCCCTATCCGGTTCACTACCTGGCGGGGAACCATGATGATGCCCGAATGCTCCAGCGCGTGCTGCTCAAACGCGATGTCTTCCAGCCGACGTGGCATTACAGCTTTACGGTCAACGGTGTGCAGGTCATCTGCCTGGACAGCACCGGTCCGGCGGAACCACCGAGCGGCACAGTCAGCGACGAGCAGCTCACCTGGCTGCGGGGCATTACCGCATCCGCCGACACCCACCCGCTGGTCATCGCGGTGCATCACAACACGCTGGCGACAGGCGTACCCTGGCTGGACACGTTCATGAAGATGGCGAACGGCGACGCGCTGCACGAGGCTCTGAAACCCGCGAAGGAACGTATTCGCGGCGTGTTCTACGGGCACATCCACCAGCCCTCGCAGACCATACGCGACGGCATACTGTACAGCAGCGTGCGCAGCAGTTGGTATCAGATTCACTCGTGGCCGGGGCAGACCGAAACCATCGTCGAACCGGACAGCGAACCGGGCTTTAACGTGGTGACGATCACCCGCGACCAGACTCATATCCGCTATCATCGTTATCCAATCAGTTAACAGTTGCGAGTTACCAGTTATCAGACAGAGCCGGTCAGCATTTTCAGCAGTCAGCCAGGACAAACCATTTGATACGAGGTTTCAAGGGAACAGGACTGGACTTTCTGACAACTGAAAACTGGCAACTGAGGACTATCCACTATGGCAATTGACTACATCATTGATTACGACTGTGTGCCCAAGCAGACGCTCGGTACGAACGGCATTCTGGAACGGCTGAAAGGCCGGGAGCGCGCCGAAAGCATCGTCCAGCTTTACCGCCAGCACGGGGATGACCGTTCCCCCAAAGAGATGGGCTTCGAGATGGTGCGCACGGCGGCGGATGGCAGCGAGGAAACCCAGATCATCATCGTGCAGCACCTGCTGGATTCCGCCGAGGAACTGACGCCGCTGGAGCATCACTGCGACGGCTGTCCGGCCAACCGCACCGGCGACCCTTTCGGCTGCATGGGCAAGATCAGCTATCCACTGTCCCCCTTCGGCGAAGCGTGGCTGCTCAATCAACTGCCGGAACCCACCGAAACGCTGGTGTGGCTGCTGCTGCGCCAGGGGATAATCGACCTGAATTATGATGGCAGCACGGTCAAGCCGCTGCGCGCCGCCGGGACGACACACTTCAGCGAACAGCGCACCATCCAGCGCGTGCTGGGTGAAATCACTGTCGATTCTAATCAGGTCTTTGAAATGACCTTTCTGCTGGGGCACATCCAGCCCAATCACGCCGGGATTCTGCTGCTGTTTTTTGGCGCGATCCCCCGTGACCTGGAAACGGACGAGATCATGCGCATCGGCACGATGCCCCCGGACCAGCGCGCCGACTACGATTTCCTGATTACCGTGAGCGCCAGCGACGACCCCACCACCGCCGAACTCAAGCAGTTTCTCTACGCGCTGTATCTGGCGTGGCAGCTAAATGTGCGCCTGCTGCTGGATGTGTGAGCGGAAGTTGTCAGTCACCAGTCGTCAGTCGCCAGACAAAAGATAAAGCTGCTCTGATTCTCTAGGTTCTGTTGACATTTCGCTTGTTTTGTCGCCAGACGCTCAAAGCATCTGGCTGCCAGCCGTCCGAAGTCCCCTCAAGGGGACTCACGACAGGGCGCTTCAGCGTCCTTCCCGAAAGACTTAGCCGTAGGCTTTCAGCCTGCGGTGAAAATTTTCAACACAGCTTACCGGTAAACCCACAATGCACGCAGGGGCGGAATGGGTCTGGCTGCGGTGTGGTGCTGATCCAAATGCGGTAATGGTCAACGGGTTCGTGATGACGCGACTTCCAGATTCAGCACTTCACCGATTTGAGGTTTCCTGGGCCAGCCCGATGAGAAGTCCTTCGGGGCCGCGAATATAACAGAGCCGATACGAGTCCTCGTACTGAACCACTTCACCGACAAGCTGCGCGCCGTGTTTGCGGAGCCTGGCGAGCGTCTCGTCGAGGTCGTCCACAGTGAACATGATGCGCAGGTATCCGAGAGCATTCACCGGGGCGTTTCGATGATCGGCGACTACAGGCGGGGCGAGAAATCGCGAAATTTCGAGCCGGCTGTGGCCGTCGGGAGTGACCATCATGGCGATCTCGACACGCTGTGGACCCAGTCCAGTGACACGCCCGGCCCATTCTCCTTCGACCATGGCTCGCCCTTGGAGCGTCAGGCCAAGCTCAGCAAAAAAAGTGATGGTCTCATCGAGAGATTCGACCACGATGCCGACGTTATCCATCCTCTTAAGGTTAGGTTTTTCTGATGCCATCAAGTTGCTCCACTTTTAACAAATCTTCTGTCATCAATTTTGCTTATGTTAACCTCAGTTCGGGATAAGAGCTTCGAGCTGAGGCAGGTCAAGAGCCA
>CAZKIB010000351.1:0-4853 GCA_964552425.1 uncultured Anaerolineaceae bacterium
AAACACGCAAAAGGGCTGAGTGATCGACACCAGCCCCTTTTCGTTTGCTTCAGCAGGTCCGATTTTTAGCTGCTGGCGGCGGTGGTTTCCGCGCCCAGCAGGTCAGGCATGATGGCGAAGGTGTTCATCACGGCGCGCAGGTCGCTGTACTGCTCATCGATTTCCTCGGCATTGAGGTCCACTTCGCCGGGGAAGCGCAGGTTCGCCACATGCAGTTTGTCTTCCGCCCCATTCAGCAGCACCGCCAGCCCGCTTTCCGTATCGCCATCCACGTTCTGGTAGGCATAGGACACAGCATACCCTTCGCTGCCTTCGCGGCTGACCGGCTCCACGCTGAGAATGTTCACGCCGGAGCGCAGCCCTTCGACCCATGAAGTTGCCGCCTCTTCGCTGTCGATCACCGGACCGGCTTCGGATTCAACCCGCAGGAAGGTGCTGCCCGTGCCTTCGATGCTGGTCGGCTTGCCCGGCGCGCTGTCGGCCAGGGTCCAGTTTCCGGGGTAGCGGATGATATGGGCGTCCTGCTGGTCGAAATAAGCGTTCCAGTCGAACGGTGTCCCGGCGAATTCCTTCTGCGGTTCCAGCGTGGCGGCCACCCCATCCAGCAGATAGAGCAGCGCCTGAGTCGCGTTTTCGGGCATGACGACGCGCACACTGTAAATCCATTCGCCGTCCGTCCAGGCTTTCTGGCGCGCCACATAGGTCTGCCCGCGAGAGGACAGCGCGAAGTCGATGACGAGTTCGTCATTTTCGGTGCGTTCGCGGCTGCTTTCTTCCCAGGTGGTGTACTCGCGCCAACTGCTGCGCATCCAGGCGTCGTTGAACAGCGTGTCCACATTGTCCAGCGTCACCGGTTCTTCGCTCTCGGTGAGAAACTGGTTGATGTCCACCTGAATCAGGCCCTGGGCGTCGGTGTTGGAAAACACGGCGCGCACATCGTCGGCGTTCGTCAGCGGCTGGGAGGCCTCGAAGCCCGTCGGTTCGGCGACGGTGAACAGGCCGCTGGGATGCAGGTAGGTCGTATCAAAGCTGATCGTGCTGGTATCGGGCGGGGGCGGCAGCGTGGGCGCGGGGGTTGGCTCCACCGCCTGTGTAGGGACAGTGGTGTGGCGTGATGGCCGACAGCACCAGGATGCCCACCATCGTAAAGCCAATAATATAGGTCCAACGTTTTAAGGTCATTCTCAACGAACTCCGGTCCATCAGGTGGTCTGAACCTGCAAATCTTACCTGAAAGACACCGGAATGTTAAGCGTGCAATAGGCGGGAAGACAATCAGCCGGACAAAGCCATTTCCAGAAACACGATATACGGCCTCAGCGACGCGGATAAATCCCGATAGGGTTGAATATCATAAAAGCCGAAAGAACGGTACAGGGTCTGCGCCCCGGTCATAAAACCGAGGGTATCCAGACGGATGTACTCATAACCGAGAAGGCGCGCTTCACCGAGTGCAGCCTCCACAAGGTGGCGGCCCACACCGGTTCCACGAAACGCCGGGCGCACAAACAGGGTGCGCATTTCAGCGATGTTTACGGATAAGCGGCCCAGCGCGACACAGCCGGCCGCTTCACCGCTGCGCATCGCCACCAGCAGGCAGCCGTCCGGCGGGACATGCTCACCGGGGAATTTCTGCCGCAGATCATCGTAGTCATGCTCCGAAGTAAATTCGGCGAGGTCCAGTTCAGGGTAGTGCTGCTGAATTTCTGTGACCATCCACAGGACATATTCATGTGATAGTGTGATGAAGTTTTCCAATGCCTCGCCACGTTGAGCCGGTACAATCTCGATCATTTTGTCGGGCTTTCTGACTCTTTCACGTTGAGGGCATTGTAAAGCAGTCCCAAAATCGTGTCATCGACTCCGGTTTCGAGTGGGATGTGTGGCTGGGGAATCCATCTGAGAAGCACCATAAAACATGGAGGGGCACAGTCAGTGTGACCGTGCCCCGGAGCAAATGGGAGAGCATTTGGGAGATTACTGAGCGGTGGGCGCTATTGGGGCGAAAATTTGCACATGACTTCTGGAGCCAAAGTCGCCAGGATAGTCGCCGTAGGTCTGGCCGTCGCTGTGATAGGCCAGGGCCACCACAGTTACAGTTTCGGCGGAGCTTTCCGGCAGCGCGGAGAATTCAAGCGTCCAGTGGGCCGCGCCATTTTCATCGGCGATCAGCGTGTTCTGCGAGCCATCCGCCGCGCCGCAGGGTTTGTCAATGACCTCAATGTTGGGCGGGAAGCTCACCCGCGAACACCACACGGTATACACGCCTTCCGGGATCAGGTTTTCGACCTGGATGTCCAGTGTGGCCCGGTCCCCCTGCCGGGTGTACACGCCGCTGCCGGTTGCCGCCAGCCACTGGCCGAGTGTCAGATCAAGCTGTTCCCCCTTCTCGAACGGCCCGAACGGCGTTTCCCCCGTCCCGAACAGGTCGTGTTCGACGAACTCAGCCGCCGTGAAAACCGGCTGTGACAGGCTCGACAGCGGCATGTCCCCCGTGATGCGCACCAACTGGCCGTCTGCATCGGGCAGGAACACATCCTGCTCGGCCATTCCGGCGTGAAGGTGGCTGACAAATTGCAGCGGAAACACTTCGACTTCCGGCTGCGCGCTGGCCGCTACTGCCGCGATCAGCAGTCCCCCGACGGCCAGCGAACCGAGTAATTTCATCATCGTACTGCGTTTCATGGTGGTTGCTCCTCACTTCGAATTGAACGTTAGAGACATTGTAGGGTGGGATCAAATGGAACCTGTGATGATGACATGATGATTTCATGACGATTGTGAGTCGGCGTTTTCTCGGCGCGCTCA
This sequence comes from uncultured Anaerolineaceae bacterium, assembly GCA_964552425.1. Classification (GTDB taxonomy): domain Bacteria; phylum Chloroflexota; class Anaerolineae; order Aggregatilineales; family Phototrophicaceae. The sequence goes on from CAZKIB010000351.1 coordinate 2,809, forward strand.
TCATAAGCTGAGGACGATGTATGGAGCATCAGAAGGAGCAGCCCCGGCTATGCTTATTCGTGAACGTCTCATGTTACAGGAACAGCAGCACTTTGTAGGCCGCCAGCAGGAACTGGCCTTTCTTCTTGAAACCCTGCATGATGAAGGTCCGCTGGTGACATTTGTGCATGGCATCGGCGGCATCGGGAAAAGCACGCTGCTGCACGCTTTCTCAGACCGTGCCCGGCGGCAGGGCGCGTGGGTCATTCACCTGGACTGCCGGGTCATTGAACCGTCTGAGCGCGGCCTGTTCCACGCGCTGGGGGCGGCCCTGGGCATGACGGTGGAATCCCTGCCGGCGCTGGCCGATCATCTGGCGCAGTACGGTGAGCGGGTGGTGCTGGCCTTCGATACTTACGAAGTGTTCCGCCTGCTGGATACCTGGCTGCGGCAGCATCTGATCCCTGAACTGCCGGACAATGTGCGGGTGGTGTTCTTCGGGCGCGAAGCCCCTGTCGCGGCCTGGGCAACCACACCGGGCTGGCAGGGCCTGGTGCGCAGCCTGCGCCTGTCGCCTTTGAATGATGACGACGCAGCGGCTCTCCTGCGACGCGCGCGCGTTCACTCAGAGTCCATCGCAGCAGTGAACCAGTTCGCCAAAGGGCATCCGCTGGCGCTGCAACTGGCCGCTACTGCTCTGGCGGAGCGCCCCGGCCTTCACCTACAGGAGATTGAAGCCAGCTATGTGGTGGATCAACTGGTGCGTCTGTATATGGAGGATGTGCGTGACCCGCTGACCCGCCGGGCGCTGGAGGCGGCATCCGTCATTCGCCGCGCCACACTGCCGCTGCTGGCATCCATGCTGCCGGATGATGACCCACAGGCCGCTTATAACCGGCTGTGGGAACTGCCGTTCGTCGAATGCCGTCAGGATGGCCTCGTCATCCACGATATGGTGCAGCAGGCCATCAGCCTGAACCTGCGCGCAGCAGACCCGGCTCGTTACCAGCGCTACCGGCACGCGGCCTGGCAGCGACTGCGCGGGGAAATTGACCTGGCCGGGCGGCAGGATTCCTGGCGCTACCTGGCGGATGTGCTGTATCTGGTGGAAAACCCGCTGGTGCATAACGCCTTCTTCCCGCCTGACGCGCATGTGTATCAGGTAGAACCGGCCCGGCCCGACGACCTGGACGTGATCCTTGCTATGACGCTGGAGCAGGACGGCCCAAATTCCGCCGCGATCACGAAAGCATGGTGGCAGCATATCCCGGAAGCCTTCATCGTCCTGCGCGAACAGGATGGGAAAGTCGCCGGTTTTTACATCATGTTCAACCCGGCGGAAGTCAGCCAGCGCCTGCTGCGCGATGATCCCATGACGTGGAACTGGTGGCAGCACCTGCGGGCTGACCCGATCCCGCGTGACCAGACCGCTATGTTTATCCGCCGGCTGCTGATCTGCGACAGAGAAAATCTCCACTCGCCGGTGTGGGCCGCTGCCGCGCTGGACATCAAACGCTATTACCTCGCGAACCCGCGCCTGCGCCGGGTGTACGCCGCCCAGTGCGAGTCCACCTATCATGGCGAGGTCACGGGCGAACTGGGGTTCGAGGCGCAGCCCGCTCTGAATATCCAGATTGATGACCGCAGCATCAGAAGCCTGCTGCTCGATCTGGGGCCGAAGGGTATGATTGGCTGGCTGACGCGGATGGTGGACGCGCGTTTCAACACACCCCAGAACCCCAACCGGCTGGACGTGGACGCACGCGAACTGGTGGTGGACGGCCAGCATATCGCGCTTTCGCCGCTGGAATTTGGCGTGCTGCATTATCTCACCTTGCACGAAGGCAAGGCGATTTCCCGAATGGACCTGCTCGCGGAAGTCTGGGGGTATGAATATGACGGCGGGAGCAATGTGGTCGATTCTATCGTCCGCGCCCTGCGCAGGAAGCTCGGCCCTCATGCCAGCGCCATCGAAACGGTGACAGGGGTGGGGTATAAATTTCGGGGATTCTAGTGCAGTTACCAGTTGCCAGTCATCAGTCGCCAGTTCAGGCTGTGACCTTCAA
>CAZKIB010000352.1:0-4832 GCA_964552425.1 uncultured Anaerolineaceae bacterium
ATTACATAGGAGACGAGTTCGACGGGCCTCATATCGCAGGAAACCCAGATGGACTGTACGGCCAATCCACACGCCGTGAGGATATTCCAAATGAAGACATCAGCATAACTCTGGCCGCTGCTTCGAAGTGCCAGATCAAGCGCTTCATCCGGCATAGACTGTTCAATGATGCGCCAGCCTGCTGGCAGTGCGAGATTGAGAGTGCCTTCCAAGGATCGAATCGTTACCGGATTTGACTCCTGTGCAGCGCTGGTCGCTGCACTGAGCATGAGAGATAACACTAAAAATATGAAAATGCAGTAACGTTCTTGGCTCCAGTGCAAAGAGTGTGAGCGCATTTCTGACATCACTTTATCTCTTGGAAAATTTCAATGTGTTCTCAAAATCGTAGCATCCACATCCCCTAGCTTCGCTATCCAAAAGTAGGGTGATAATCTGAAAACCCTACCTTTAGATGGGCAGCTTTCAGCAAGAGCAGGGTATGGTGGCTTGAGGGGATGTGACGAGGTATCCACGAAGAACCATGCGGTTGAGAATGCGTTGTGGGAAGCCTTTGACCGCTGAACCGATGCCCGCAACTGAATGGCGACGGCCTTAGGTAGAGAGAGATTACAGGAGAACACGATGAGTGAAACGAAGCTGGTCTTTCAGCATGTCGCGCCGGTGCTGCCGGCGCAGAATATTGCAGATACGGTCACGTTCTATGAGTATCAGATGGGTTTTGAAGCGCGGTATCAGGACGAAGGCTATGCCATTGTCGTGCGCTCCGGTGTCCAGCTCAACTTTTGGCAGTGTGATGATCGTTACATCGCCGAGAACACCGCCTGTTATGTCTACGTTATGGGGATTGAAGAGTTATATGCAGTGTATCAGGCGCAGGGAATCATTCATCTCAATGGCGCACTGGAAGCGAAATCTTGGGGCGTGAAAGAGTTTACTGTGCTGGACAACAACGGTTGCGCGATCCGTTTTGGTGAAAGGCTGGCGGAGTAGTCCGTAAGGAAGTGACAGACCATGCTCCTATGAAGCGAAGACTGCATCGCCGTTCACTTACGCTTGCGATGCTCATGACGCTGTTGATTACATCTGGTGCTGCCATCGTGCTGGTCATGTGGATTGTCGACTCATCGACAACACCATCACCGCCGGGTCAACGAGCCGAACTGATCACTTCCCCATCCGGTCGTTACCAGGCACGATTGTGGCGCTGTTGCGATGTAACTGACAACATCATCTCTGGGTTTCGTGTTGAGGACACGGAGACGCGGCGGGTCTATCAACAGAGCCTTGCCGATGTTCCTGAACTTCATTCATCAGCGGGTGGCACATTCTTCGCTTGGACCCCAGGTGAAGCCTACCTCGTACTGGTGACTGATCTCATGGGTACATCGCATGGGTGTGATGATCTGCTGGTTTACACAGCAAATGGCAGCGCGCTCGTCTACAACAGTGCGCCAACCAACCTCTGTCGCAGCATCGGTGACGCTGACCTCAGCATCGAGGTTCTGTATATGGCTGCTGAGTATATCGTTTACGCCACCCATCCGCCTGACTGCTATCGTCTCGAGCTATTGCGGAATGATTTGATCCAGTTGTCGCCAGATGAGTGTTCAGATCGCTAATACACATCCGTCTTTTTGGGGCGCAGTGTGTGCGCCCCTGAAGTTGCTCTTTTTAGCGCGTCGCGCTGCGGAAGGCGTTCACCGCCCAAGTGAAGGACAGCGCCAGCAGTACAATAAAAACTCCAAAGCCCGGCACGATTGCAGTGTGACTAAGATCACCGACAATGAGTGCGCGAGAGGCATCCACCGCATGGCTTAGTGGATTGATGCGCCCGAGTGTTTGCAGGAAGGGCGGCGCGAGGGTCAGCGGCAGCGTAATACCCGATAAAAGGATCAGTGGCAGCACAAGAAAATTGGAAATCGCCGAGAGTCCGTATTCGTTCCTCAGCGCCAACGCCAGCGCATACGAGATAGCCGCCACAAACAGTCCAACCAGACTCACCAGCGCCAGCATAAGAAATAGGCCAAGTGGGTGCGGGCGCAATCCCATAGGCAGGCCAACCAGCAGGAGTACCCCCATCTGAGCCAGCAGCATGAGCCAATCACGAATGAGCAGGCTGATAGGCAGTGCCATGCGGCTGACAGGCGTGACGCGCATTTTTTCGATGATGCCATCGCGCACATCACCGATTACTCCCATACCGGCAAACAGGGTGCTCAGGACTGCCAGCATGACCAGCAGACCGGGTGTGAAAAAGTTGATCGCGTTTGCGCTCTCAAAACCCTGACCTCCCATCAAGGACTCCAAAAGCGGGGCAAACAGCAGCAGCCACGCAATCGGCTGGAACATGCCCAGCACGAGCCAGACCGGGTTGCGCAGCGTATCGCGGATGTGCATTTGCAAGAGCAGACGGGTATCTCGCACTAACGTGAACATGGTTTCTCTCCTTCGGTTTTTGAATGACGTTATGCGCTTGTTTCGCGCAGCGAACGACCAGTGAGATGCAGAAAGACATCGTCCAAGCTAGGACGTGTCAACGTCACTGACCGGACATGCTCCATCTGATGCAGCACATCGGGTAAAACACGATCACCTGCCTCAACATACAAATGCAGGCGCTCTGCTTCGCAGCGCACTTCACGAATGAACGGCAGTCCCTTCATGCGCTCTGCAGCAGCGCTTACCAATGCTTCGTTCAGCTCAATACTGATGACATCACTGGACATACGGCGTTTCAGCCCCTCGGGCGTGTCCAGGGCGATGACTTGTCCGTGATCCATCACAGCGATGCGGTCACAGAGCGAGTCCGCCTCGTCCATATAATGGGTCGTCACAAAGACGGTTGTTCCGTTATCACGCAAACTGCGGATTTCATCCCACAGACGGGCGCGGCTCTGCGGGTCGAGCGCCGTTGTCGGCTCATCCAGGAACAGGAGTTCAGGTCGATGGATAATGCCCAACGCCAGTTCCAACCGCCGTTTTTGCCCTCCGCTGTAAGTGCTCACCGGACGAGAAACAAAATTATCCATGTCGAAGGCTTCGATCAGTTCCGCTGCACGCTGATGCGCAGCGCCATAGGTGAGTCGATGAAGCTGAGCGTACAACATCAACTGCTCTCGCCCAGTGGCGGTTCCCTTCGCACCCCCCAACTGGCTGACGAAGCCGATCTTCTGGCGGATACGATTCGGCTCACGCAGTAGATCGTGTCCTGCAATCGTAGCCTGCCCGCCACTAGGCGGGGTGAGCGTAGTCAGCATTCGCATGGTCGTCGATTTACCGGCACCGTTCGGGCCCAGAAAACCAAAGATTTCTCCACGCGACACACTTAGGCTCACATCCTGTACTGCCTGCACGGGTTTATTCTTGCCATTCGAGTAGGTCTTGCTCAAGCTTTGGGTGTTTATGATGTTCATGTGTCCTCCTTATACATGTTGACATGTATGTAAAACAGTGAAAAAAACTTATCCTGCCGTAATGCCCGCCACAAAAAGATCAATCACCCGCTCAGCCTCGGCTTTGAGGTCGAAGAGTGTTTGATCTTCCAGCCAAAGAACAAGGATACCGTTCTGCAAGCTAATGAAATGGAGGGCGGCACTGTATGGATTGACATCGGGTCGGATATTCCCCTCACCAATGCCGCCTTGAATCCCGTCAGCGAGTTGCTGAAGCGTCGATCTCGCCGCCTGCAGGCGGCGCTGGCGACCCTCTTCTACTTCGGGATCGGCAGTTGATGCTCGCAGCGCTAATCGGTTGACCGCTCGCCATTCGGGATCCTTGATTGCATAAAGGGTTGACCGGACGAATACTCGGCGCAGAATTTCGAGAATAGTGCCTCCTTCTTCAATAGCCTCCAAAGTTACCCGGTTTACTCGCGATGACACCTCTTCGAGCAGCGTGTTGTACAGCGCCGCTTTACTGCCAAAGTGATGATAGAGGGCTCCGCGCGTCATCCCAGCTTCTTGGGCGATACCATCAATCCGGCTCGCATCGTAACCCTCCCGGCTGAACACCGTGAGCGCTGCTTGTAAAAACTTTTGTCGGGGGATGTCGGGTTCTTCCTTTGTGCGTTTCATAAACAGCTTTCCATGTCAGCAGATTTACATACATGTTATCATGTATAAATCGTTTGTCAAATGAGTACCAGATAAGAAGGCGTTTCGCTTCGCATCACAACGCTATCGTTCGATAACGACGGCAGTGAGTTTTGCCAGATGGATATGGAAGCGGTCGAAGTCAGTCCCCACCCGGATTATATTTGGAAGCGATGTATCGCTTGCGCGCTGAAAACGCGAAATTCCGAGGGTTGAAGGTGAATGCCAGCCTGATTGAACAACTTCATGCTCAGTGCGAACACCTTGAAAGAAAATATCGGGAACGCATCAGGGAGCTTGAACGAGACCATGATCGGTTGATTGATGATCTGGTGCGCTTGCAGATGCGTTCTGCCTCTTGAGCGTTACTCGCCGAGCGGTCAGGCCATGCTCCCCCCCTCCGCTTCTCTGCCAACCCGCGCTGTGCCAACCCATGTGCATCGGTACGACTTACAACGCACCATAGCACGCCACCCCGCCGGGCTAAAGCCGCAAGCGGCTTCGACTCGGCGCGCGACCTGGGCTTGTGCCGGGCGATGGCTACGCCATCGCTCCTCAGTCGCGCGCCGGTCGCCCTTTGGGTAGCCGTCGGGGACACCCGGCGTGCTATAAGACGGTGCGTAAGTCGTACCTTTACAAATGCACAGTGGGTTATCGTTCACACGGATGCGTGGTGTAGTGGTTGCGTTAGCTCGAAAGGGCGCGCTGTAAATCCTGCCCAACGCCGATGTGCGTTGA
>CAZKIB010000353.1:0-275 GCA_964552425.1 uncultured Anaerolineaceae bacterium
AAAGGCGCGAAGGCTCTGCTCAACAACACCATCGGCTACCGGCTGTACGAAGTCTTTGGTTATGTGCCGGTCTGTGTGGCTCACACGAAAGAGTATGTCCGCTTCTGGCAGGGCAAGGGGACCATCCCTGATGATATTCCGCAGCTGGCGATCTGGGAAACGGAAGACCGCTATGAGCGCCATGCCGCGATGTGGCAGCAGGTGGATGGTTTTGTCAGCGGCAAAACGCCGATTTCCGAATATATGGACACCTTTGGCCCTGACCACGCGACGGA
>CAZKIB010000353.1:321-1204 GCA_964552425.1 uncultured Anaerolineaceae bacterium
GTTTTATGTCAACGTGCCGAACCGGGGAGCTGTCACCAATATGAGCGACGATGCCTTCCTGGAACTGCTGTGCGATGTGGATATGAACGGGCCGAAGCCGCGCCCGGTGGGTGAAATGCCGCGCGGCCTGCGGGGGATGCAGGAAGTCGTGCTGGATACCCACGAACTGACTGCCGAAGCGATCATCAAGTGTGATTACGGGCTGCTGCGCCGCGCCATGATGACCGACCCGCTGGTGACTTCGATGGCCGATGCGGACGCTATTCTGCGCGAACTGCTCGCCGCCGAAAATGACGTGCTGCCCGCCGCGTGGTATGCGTAAACAGTCGCCAGTCATCAGTCGCCAGTCTTTAGCTGCGGACGTGAAAATACAGAATGCTCATAAAGGGGCACGGCGTGCCGTGCCTCTGCATCAAACCTCACCGCTCTTATCGTCTTGAAGGAACGAATCCATGCCACCCCGTAAAGGCGAAACCTGGAACGAATCGGAAGTTTACAAAGACGCCTGGACCCTGCGCGAATGCCGCCGCCTGACTCCCTTCGGCGAGATCAACCAGACGCCCAATTACCATACGGACATCGGCTTCACCGCTGACAGCGAGTTTCTGGTGTTCTGGACGCTGCGCGAAGGCAAAGGCGCGGTCTGTAAAGTTCATGTGCCGACGGGTGACATCACCCAGCTAACCGAACCCACCGCCGGGTACGGATTTCAGCCGCACATTCAGGGTGGGCCGTACCCGCGCATGTGTCTCGCGCCAGAAAGCCACTGGCTGGTGTACACCGAAGATCGCGCGCTGAAAGCGGTGCATCTCGACTCGCTGGAAGAAAAGACGCTGATCGCCGACGTGGGCCGCGAGTGGGAGGTTGGCTATCCGAGTATCTC
>CAZKIB010000353.1:1214-4819 GCA_964552425.1 uncultured Anaerolineaceae bacterium
AGCAGGTGATTCTGCCGCTGTCGCCCATGCACCCGGAAGTCGCCCGTGACCAGCGCGTCACAAAACATTATTTCGAGCATTTTGCATCCGGCGCGGGAATACGCCTGCGACTGGTGCAGGTTCCACTGGCGGGCGGGCAGGCTGAAGATGTCTACACGGAGGAAGGCTGCCGCTCCTTCCACAGCCCGCACTCACCGGTGGACCCCGATCTCGTGCTGCTGGACCGCGATTTTCCGCCGCGTTTCTGGGGCGGGAGCGATGGCAAAACCACGCGCATCTGGAAGCTGAAACTGTCTACCGGTGAACTGACCGAACTGGCCTCGCAGGACGCCAACCGCTTTCAGGTTCATGCCGTCTGGACGTGGGACGGCGAACAGGTGCTGTATCACGGGCGCAGCGCCAGCGGGGGCTATTTTATCGGCGTCTGTAACCAGAATGGGCAGACCTTCCGCGAGTGGGATTTCAGCGGCGCGACCCATTACGGGCATGTCGCGGCGATGGCCGGCCGCCCGGCTGTGATCCTCGATGGCAACGTGAGCGACAACCTGCTGACCTGGCTGTACTACGATTCGGACAGGCCGCGCCTGGAGGTGATCGCTGCGCACAACACGCAGTGGTACACGGTGCTGGGGCAGGCCACTCACCCGCATCAGCTTTCATCGCCGGATGGCCGCTGGATTTCGTTCAACACCGCGCAGCGGGGCCGCACCGAAGTGCATGTCGTGAAGGTGTAGAGCCGATTTCACGCGAATCGTAATGCCGGTATAATCAGGGTAAATAATGCGCTTTTCAGAAAGCCCATCTCATTATGACTTACCCTGAATTTGTCCGGCGTTCGGTCACGTTTGTGCTGATTACGATTGCCCTGGTGCTGCTGGTGCTGCTGGCAGTCGAGATTTACCCGATTCTGGTGATCGGCCTGCTGAGCTGGATCATCGCGGTGGGCCTGAGTATCCCGATCAATTATTTCCGGCGCAGGGGCCTGGGGCGCGGCCCGGCCATAGGGCTGACCTTCGTGCTGGCCGTCATTTTCGCGGTGCTGTTTGTGCGTCTGCTGCTGCCGGCGCTGGTGACGCAGGTCAACAACCTGATCGCGGAACTGCCCGCCGCCGGGGAAACAGCGGTGGAAAGTTATAACGACCTGCGCGTGAGCAGCGAGTTTCTGGCGGGCGCGCTGCCGGAATTCACCGTTGAAGATTACCGCGCTCTGCTGGATGAGCGAGTGGACGGGCCGACTCTCAATTTTACCGCCATCGCCGGGTCTGCCCTGCCGCTGATCGCCAACGTGGGGGGCTTTCTCGCCAATATTCTGCTCAACCTGTTCCTGATTTTCTTTATCACACTATATTTCACGCTCGACCCGCTGGTGTATTACCGCATGGTGATCGCCATCACACCGGTGGAAAACGAAAGGCGCGTGCTGGACGTGCTGGAAAAAGTCCGGCAAACAGTGGTGCTGTGGGTCGGGTCGATGGTGCTGGAAGTGACCATCACGGCGATTCTGGTGGCGTTCGCGCTGGGGGTGGTGCTGCGCATCCCCAACGCCATCGCGCTGGGGGTGCTGGCCGGGCTGGGGAATATCGTCCCCTACGTCGGGTACTGGGCCGCGCTGATCCCGATTGTGGTGTTTGCCGCCGCAGTCGGTGGGCCAGGGACCGCGCTGCTGGCGTTTATCTTCTATTTTGTGATTGGCATTGTCGAAGCCAACATCATCCTGCCGGCTAACCTGGGCAACAGTCTCAAGCTGCCGGCCGCGCTGATCCTGCTGTTTCAGGGGGTCGCCGCGACGCTGCTCGGCTTCTGGGGTGTGCTGCTGGCTGTGCCCATTCTGGCGATTGTGACGACGCTGACGCGCGAACTGGTCATCTTCGATGCCCTGGGCAAACGCGGGGGCGTGCCGGTGATCCGCGAAACGCCCACCGGTGAACTGTACATTGACGCGCCAGCACTGTCCACAACGGAGAATGGGACCGATCACGTGGCTCCGCTGGCGGAAAACACCGCCGAACCGCCGGCGCAGGGCGAAGGCTGATTCAGGCGCGCTGACCCTTTTGCCGCCGCCGTGAATTCATTTGCCGGCGGCAGACCCCTATCCCCGGCCCTTCCCCCGAATTTCAGGGGAAGGGAGAAAAATTACCTAACCGGTTTGCGTTGGCGTTCATGCTTTCAGTGTAGGAGATTCGGGCGGGAAAGGGTGAACGTGTGTTCTGTTTTTTGAAGCCGGGCAATGAATTACCCGGCAAGGCAGGACAACTCCCTGCGGGACTGGGGCATGAGCGAAGTTTTGAATCCCGGCGGGATTTGGGGCAGTTTGCCGGGTAGGCTGTGCACTACCCGGCTTTTGCGGGATTTCAGCCTTTCGTGTCCAGCGGGGGAATGCGCTGTTCCTTACCATCCCAGACGATCTGAACGCTGCCATCGGCCTGCCAGTCAGCCGTGACGGAGGTGCGCAGCAGGGCGTCATCCAGCAGGCCGCTGCCGCTGTAGACCAGACACAGCAGGTTGTGGGCTGGCTGCACCTGTTCAACCGTCAGGGCGGGCACAACATAAAAGGGATAGACGCTGTTGATGCCCACATCGCCGGTCCACAGGCGCGCCGTGTCATAGCCCTGCAAGCCGCGCACCGCCGCCGCGCGATCCCCCAGCGCCGCTGCATACCAGCCCTCCGCGCTGAGGATATGGGGCGCTTCCCCCTGAATGTAACCGAGGGGCGGGCCGCCTTCAAGCGCTGAAATGGGCCGGTCTGTGCGCGGGTCAAGCGTGATGCGGTGGGCGCGGATGTGCTGTTCACCGCGAATGAAGATGACCGTTTCGATGAGGTGCGTCCATCCACCGAGGGCCTGCTCCCAGCGGATGCGCAGCCAGCCGGGTTCGCCTACCGCGTAGGCCAGGTTTTTGGTACGCCCGCCGCGCTGGTCGCCATCCACGAGGCTGAGGGTGCTGTCGGGCGCGGGGAAACCGCCGGATAACCCGACATTGAAGGGGTGGAGTGTGCTGTAGACCAGTTTGGCATACTTCGCGCCGTAATCGCGGGTTTTGACGCTGCCGGCATTATAGCGCTGCACGTCGCCGTTGGTGGCGGTCACGACCCAGCCCGGCTGCGGGTAGACCATGACGTAATCATCGACCTCCGCCGGGAGCGGTTCTTCGTCGCTTGTCCAGAAGGGGTCCTCGTCCGGCAGGCTCCACAGGCCGCCGAAAGCCTGCATGGCCCAGTAGGTCGCGCCGGTGGAAATGTACGGCTCGCAGATTTCGACGCTGCCCCCGGCGGTCAATGGCTGGCGCAGTGTGCCATCCGCCCGCAGCGCGCCGCGATCCGCATACCAGCGCAGATGCCGCCCGACCAGCCGCCGCAGCATCCCGGCGGAATGCGGCCAGACACCGAGTTTATTAGCCCACAGCGGCGCGCCCAGGCGGGAGAATTTATACGCGAGACTGCGCCCGAATTCGTTATACGCGCCATTGGCAGCAAAGAAGTACGGGTATTTCTCCATCCACAGGCGCACCCGTTCCAGCAGTTCGTCGCGGCGCTGCGGCTGGGTGTGACCATCCACCTGTGCCCAGGCCAGCACGTGCGAAGCGAACACCCAGGTGTTGTAATCATC
>CAZKIB010000354.1:0-895 GCA_964552425.1 uncultured Anaerolineaceae bacterium
TGGAAGACGCCCTCAGCGCGACCCGCGCGGCGGTTGAAGAAGGCATCGTCCCCGGCGGCGGCGTGGCGCTGGTCAACGCAATCGCAGCGCTGGACGGCCTGAAACTGGACAACGAAGACGCCAACACCGGCATCGTCATCATGCGCAAGGCGCTGGAAGTGCCCATGCGCAAGATTACCGCCAACGCCGGGCAGGATGGCGCGGTCATTATCGAGAATGTCCGCCGGATGCAAAAGAGCAAGAAAAACCCGCGTATCGGCTACAACGTCATGTCCAACGACTACGAAGACATGATCGATGCCGGTATCCCCGACCCCGCCAAAGTGACACGCGGCGCGGTTGAAAACGCGGCCTCGATTGCGGCTATGATCCTGACCACCGAAGCCCTGATCACCGACATCCCCGAACCGGAGAAACCGATGCCGGGCGGTGGCGGCGGCGGCATGGACATGATGTAGTTCGTCTTCTCACGAAGGCACACACAGACACACAGGGGCGCATGTTCGCCCCTGTTTTGTTTTCAGATGAGAAGCTGCCAGTCATCCGTTTTCAGGAAAAGACACAATCAGAATGGGGGATAGATTTTGTTCTGCAAACGGGCAGCGGATCACTAACCGCTTCAGAGCTGCATCACTTCCATATACAGCGTCCAGCGGGTAGAACTGGTCTGGTCAATGAAAATGCGGAAAATACGGTAATCCGACCCGGTGCATTCCCCGCCCACATAGTTGGAAATCGTCGCGTCGGTGGGGGTCCACCAGGGCACGCGAGTTTTCTCGCCTTCGGTCAGCTCGCGCGCGAATTCAAAGATCGGGCGGTAGCGATCCTGTAAGGGGAAACGGCAGGTGATGAAGCTGGAACCTACTATGATTGGTTGCGACGGCAAGTGGAGATC
>CAZKIB010000354.1:972-4737 GCA_964552425.1 uncultured Anaerolineaceae bacterium
ACCGAACTGCTCCTCCAGCGCCCGCCGCGCACTGTCCCCTTCGGCCACACTCAGCGGAGCCAGCACCCGCGTATAGGCAAAATCGTTGAGCGGCCCGGACGAAATCAGCCCGCACAAAAACGCCAGCAGCACAAACAGCAGCACCCATGCGACAAAACTGCGGATCATTGTCCTCTGTCCCTGAGTTACTCAAAATCCGTGATTGATTTCACACTAACACCTTCAGTCATTGCAGCGTGTATTTGAGGCTGATCAATCGTTACGAGAGGATAACGGGAATGCATTGCGAGAGCGATATAGGTCGAGTCATAAATTGCGAGATTATGATTGAGTCCAATATCGAGCGAACGATTAAGTATCAATTTTGAGGGTACGCGTTTTAAGGGTAAGGCCCGAAGATCGCGTAAGGTCTGTTGCGCCTGATGTCTCGGCATTCCCTGAAAACGCACATGTTTCCAGATCACGTTGGTACATTCCAGCAAACAAAACTCAGGGATAATAAATTCATCCCCAATCAATGACCGGCGAAACATCGTCTGCGCGTTCGCGGTATATGCTCCACGAATGATACGCTCAATGACTATACTCGCATCTACGATATAAGTTGCCATTAACTTTCACGATCTTCGCGCAGCAGTTCAAGTGAGGTTTTCGCGCCAGCAGGTGGGGTCCACATATTCTGATCGATGGATTCGAATATTTCTTCGAGGTTCCGTGTATCGGGGGCTTCATCTCCGAAGAAGGTTTCATCATCAATCTCGAATTCGCCCAACAATTCCTTCAGGCGGCGATTCACGCTTTCATCAATCATCTGTTTGAGTTCTTCCACAGTCATATTCGCAATGGTGGTCATGATCTTAACCCTCCCCAATCCAAGTATAACTCACAACCATTTCCCGTACACCGGCAGTTGGGCGTGATCGCGTTCCAGGGTGAAGCCGGCCTGCTGATAGATTGCTTCCGGCCCGCGCCACAAGTCACCGGCATCAAGCTGCGCACCGCGTTTCGGGAAAGCCTGCACATAGCCCACGCCGCGCGCCGCCAGATCGCGCAGCGCTTCCGCCAGCAGAACACCGCTCAGACCCTGCCGCCGTTTGTGGGGAGCCATCACAAAGCAGGTGATCGCCCAGGCTGCCGGGTCGGGCGTGAGTTCATAAACCCGGCAGAGTTTTTCGAGGCGGTCACGCGGCCCAGCCTGATACCAGCCCACCGGCTCATGGTCCACGTACAGCAGATAGCCGTCATATTCACCTTGCTCAAACAGGGACTCGCGCAGGACACGGTTCTGTTCCGCCGTGCGTTCACCCCATCCATCCCAGGTGGGAACCCACCACGCCACACAGAAGCACCAGCCCGTATCATTGGCCGCACAGTGAACGCGGTAAAAATCCGGGCGATTTTCCGGCCCGCAGCGCGCCACCTGCACAGTCATGTCGCGGCCTCGGCAGGCACACGCACAAATTCCCGCAGCCACAGTTCCAGCAGCAGCAGGCGAAAGATCACTTCGGTATGGCGCGCTGCGCCGGAAAAATGCGCGTTCAGCAGGGCATCGAGTCCCGCCGGCTGGAATAAATCGCGAATACCCGCACCGGGATCGCGCAGCACGTCCTGAATACGCCCGCTCAGATCGCCTTCGAACCACTGCATAATGGGCGTGCCAAAGGGCTGCTTGGGGCGCTGAAGCGCGAATTCCGGCACGAAAGGACGCACCGCCTCGCGCAGAACAACCTTGTTACGGGACATACGCACCGCCGGGGGCACATCCGCCGCGAAGCGCAGCAGGGCCGGGTCGAAAAAGGGCACGCGCGCCTCCAGCGAATACGCCATCGAGGTTTTGTCCTGCGAGAGCAGCGCGTTCCCCGTCAGCCAGGTATTGATGACCAGCGCCTGCGCGGTGTTGTGCGGGTCGTCGCGCCAGCTTCGGGCGAGAATGTCGCTGTACGCCTGCTGCCTGTGCGCCGAGGGCATCTCCGGCCTGTAAAGCTGCCTGCGCAGGGCATCGCTGAAGACCATGCCATCGAACGAGTGCATCCGCAGCAGGGCCTCGTCACGCGGCAGCAGTGCCTGCCGGATGCGCGGCAGATAGGTCGGCAGCGCGCCGATGATACGGTAGCGTTTCATGGCTGGATAATGCGGTTCCAGCGCCGCCAGCGCGCCCCGCGCCGGACTCAGCCAGCGGCCCCAGCGCTGCTGATTGCGCAGTAGCTGGGGGATGCTGTGGTGATGCGGGTAGCCGCCGAACAGTTCGTCCCCGCCCAGGCCGGTCAGCACCACTTTGACGTGCTTCGCGGTTTCCTCACTGAGCAGCAGCAGCGACACCGCCGAGGGATTGGCATTGGGTTCGTCATGAGCGTAGACATAGCGCAGCAGGCCGTCCCACCAGTCAGCCGCCGTGATGACCCGCTCGTGATGCTGCGTCTCGAAATGGGCCGCGATGCGCCGGGCGTGTTCCAGCTCGTTATCCGGCGTGCGCGTCGCATAACCGACAGGGTAGGTCTGGATGCGCCCGCCCGCTTCCTGCGCCATCAACCCCAGCACCGCCGCCGAATCGATGCCGCCGCTCAGGAACAGGCCCAGCGGCACATCGCTGCGCAGGTGCAGTCGCACGGACTCGGCCAGCAGGTCCCGCACGCGGGGGATAATGTTACCCTCACCCCTGGCCCCTCTCCCTGAGGGAGAGGGGAAAAGGGGCTGGGGGTTAAGGGGTGAGGGCTGCCCCGCGTAATCAGGAAAATCCCAGTAGCGCTCGATTCGGAGCGTGCCGCGCTCCGCCACCAGCACATGGCCGGGCGGCAGGCGGCGCACCCCTTCAAAGAGCGTTTCCGGGCCGATCATGTAACCGAAAGCGAGGTAGGTATCCAGCACAGCGCGGTTGAGCGCGCGCGGCGTGCCGGGGTCGGCGAACAGCGCCTTGACCTCACTGGCGAACAGCAGCCGGCCATCCCGTTCGTGCAGGTAGAGCGGCTTCATGCCAATATGATCCACCGCCAGCACCAGCCGCCCGGTGCTGGAATCCCACAGAGCGAAGGCGTACATCCCGCGCAGATGGCGGAACAGATCAAGGCCGTATTCTTCATACAGGTGAATGAGCGTTTCGCCATCCCCGGCTGTGCGCGGCTGATGCCCGCGCCGGATGAGATCGTCGCGCAGTTCACGGTAATTGTAAATCTCGCCGTTGAACACCAGCGCGATGCTGCGATCCTCGTTGTAGAGCGGCTGGTCGCTGCCGGCCACGTCGATGATGCTCAGGCGGCGCATCCCCAGCACGACATCCGGTGCAGAATAAAAGCCGTCACCATCCGGCCCGCGATGGCGAATCAGATCGGCCATGCCCTTGACCAGCGCAGGGTCGGCGCGATGCTGTCCGGTCAGATCAATGAGTCCGCAAATGCCGCACATGATTTAATTCCTGAGTTAACAATGCGGGTAGATCAGCCTGTCACCATTCGGAAAAAGGCCATCATTCATGAGTGTCGCCGGATAGATGATTCTGACGGACGTATTCCAAAAGACGGCTGAAAGATTGGGCCAGGGCATAAACGAGAGCAGAGAACAACCCCATAGTGTCTGAATCCCCAGTTACTTGGATGTGTATTCGCCATCATACGTTTGGTAGCGATTCGATGAAGACTGATTGGAAATTGCCCTCCAATCGCTCGATAGTAACTTTTTCTGGCAGCCCCAACAGCAGATACAGATCGCCAATCCGAATATTCGAGTCGATGGTGATTGATTCTACTTTATCATGACCAGGTATCAAGCGTA
>CAZKIB010000355.1:0-4670 GCA_964552425.1 uncultured Anaerolineaceae bacterium
AGAGGTGATGCTGGATCTGGCTATCGGCCAGCTCCAGCCCGGTGACGGCGGTGGCGCGCACCCCGGCGGCGGCGCTGTACCTGACCGCCCGCAGCAAGATCGGCACGGACTATGGCGCGGCGATTCAGGCATTACAGGAAGCCTATAATATCGCGCCCGGCTACCGCAACGGCGAACTGCGCAGCCTGCTGTTTGGTCAGTATGTGGCTTATGGTGATGCCTGGGTCGCTGAAGGCAACCCGTGTTCAGCCGTTCCACAGTACCAGAGCGCCTTGAGTATTCTCAATGATGGCGGCGTGTCGGCCAAGCTGACCAACGCCGAAACCGCCTGCCAGCAGGGAACTGCCGTGCCCGGCGCGGACGGTCAGCCGATTGCGCCGGTGGGTGTGCCCGAAACTCCGGCCAGCTAAAGGGACTGCCGTTCTAATTTGGCACTCATGCGAAGCTAACTTGCATCTTACGTGTTCGGCATAATCTAAACTCAAGCGAATTTGGTGGCAAAAGTTGATTCCTCCTTCCTCCAAAGTGGTGTGAGATGTGTTGTAAGACCAAATTCGCGGGCTAGTGAGTTCGTGAAACCGGACCACCCATAGCCCTTCCCTCAAATAAGCCGTGTGCCAGTGTCCCCCCCTCACTGTACACGGCTTATTTAGTTGCCGGTGTGTGGCGCAGGGCTGCGCCTTAACGCACCAGGTTAAACTTTACTGCGCCGGGAAAGCGGGCAGCACCGCCGCTGCCGGGACATCCGTCGTGCCCACAAATTCCCAGCCCGGCTCCGTGGATTCCCATAGCACAGCCTGGGTATCCGCCGTCCGCAAACTCAGCCGCGAATTCTGCTGGGTAAAATCAGCGTTGAAGGTGAACTCGAACAGCGCCGCGCCATTGGGGGCCGCGCCCACCTGTGAGAAGCCTGCGTCGGACGCCAGCATGGTCAGTGATCCATCGCGCCCCAGCACGACCCACTGGCTTTCCTGCTGGTCCGGGTTTGCAGGATCAAAGGACGCCTGCTGAAGAATCGCCAGCCCGGACCCATTATCGACAAATGCGGTATCCACCAGCACCCAATCACTGGTGTAGTAAACTACCAATTCCGCGCCGCTGGCATCGGCCAGTTTCACCGTGTTAAAGGTCGGCAGCGGGCCGCCGGGGTCCACCGCCGGGCGGTTGGGGTCATTCGCCAGCCAGGCCAGTTCGCCGGTGGTTTCGAGATAGGACAGGCCGCTTCTCCCCCATCGCAGCGACGAATCCGGCTGGACCGCGCCCGTGTCCGTCTGCCAGATAAACGCATTCCATTCCGGCGCGCCGCCGATGGCGTAGGGCACTTCGGCGAAAATAATCCGGCTGCTGGCAAACGAGCGCACTTCGGGCAGCAGGGCTGTACCGATCAGGATACGCGCGTCCGCCGCCGCCGGGGTTTCCGCATTAAGTTCATTCACGATACTGCCGCTGGCGACATCCACGACCAGCAGCCGCCAGACCGGGCCGGTGGTATCCATATCTGCGCTGCCGGGGAAATATTTGACCACCCCCACCGCTACCTGCGAGGCATCCGGGTTAAAACCATCCGTCGTCACGCGGCAGCCGATATTCGCGCCCAGCGGCAGTTCAACCAGATTGGCCTGCGTGTTGAGATCGCGCACGTACAGGGTCGTATCCCCCTGCGGCGTTTCGGCCTGCGCGCTGTTGGCGCAGTACGCCACACGGCTGCCATCGGCAGAAAGGGCAATATCCCGGCTGCCCAGAAAGACATCTTCGCCCAGGCCAAGATCAAAGGTCTGGGCCGCGCCGCTGGCATCCAGGCGCACAAGCTGGCGATTGATGCCGTTGAACAGAAACGCATACCAGCCCCCACTCTGGGCCAGAATGGGCACAGCGCTGAACAGCGCGGCCAGCAGGGTCAACAGGGCAAGTTTTTTCAACATCACACTTCTCCTGAACAGATCATCTCCAGACATCCGGGCGGTTTATCCCAACCCTGAATGTCCCGCTCATTCTACCAGTGTCCGCCTGGTGACGATATAGGCCAACAGAACCTGCCGGGGCGCATGAAAAATTACGTGACGCGCTGAATTTTTGTTATACTGCTCTGTTATCACATCTCTTCAGGGAGGAAGCTGGGCGTATGGATTACGTAACGACTGTGCGTTTGCTGGTCCGTGAAACCCGTCAGGCGCTGCCGAATGTCAAAGTGGAATTATTTGACCGCGACGAGCATTCGCCCGATGACTCGCTGGGGACCGGGCAGACCAATTCCTTTGGTGAAGTCACCTTCAAGTACAGCACGAGCGATTTTGCTGACAGCGCACTGGGCGTTGATGATGAAGGCGTCCGGGTGGGTGGCTCGCGTGATACGGTCCCGGACCTGTACCCGGTGGTTTATGACCCACAGGGGCAGGTGGTCATCAGCCGGCGCGATGAAGCGACTCGTAACAAGGCTGCGCTCCATATTCTGGTTCTGATTGACGAAGCGGTTGCCAGGGCGCACCAGATCAGTTCCTGAACACAGGCCTGCTGATCTGATGTTTTACGTGGCGATCCGCGCTGATCTTGAACTGCACCTGCTTACTGAAGGGCATGTTCAGGCACTCTTCCGGCTGATCGAAGCCAATCGCAGCGAACTGCGCCAATGGATGCCCTGGGTAGATGGAACCCGCACACTCGAAGATACCCGGCGTTATGTGCGCTTTGGTCTGCGGCAGCACGCGCGCGGCAGCGGCATGAACGCTGGCGTCTGGTATCAGAACCGCCTGGCCGGGGTCATCAGCTACAATTACATTGACCAGGGCAAACAGCAAACCGAAATCGGCTACTGGCTGGGCGCGGCTTATCAGGGGCACGGCCTGATGACTGCTGCCTGTCAGGCCATGACTGCCGACGCCTTTTCCCGACTGCGGCTGCAAAGAGTCGAAATTCGCTGCGCAGCGCACAATCTCAAAAGCCGCGCCATCCCGGAGCGCCTCGGTTTTGAACTGGAAGGGATTGCGCCGCAGTTGGATTGGAGCAGCGATCATTATATTGAAACCGTTGTGTACAGTATGACAGCCGTACACTGGCAGGAAGGATACCCGAATGCGCGCGAAAATCGTCGTCGTGGGCAGCTTTAATATGGACCTGACCACCTATATGGCCCGTTTGCCACGTCCCGGCGAGACGGTGCATGGGCGCAGATTTGTGACCGGACCGGGCGGCAAGGGGTCGAACCAGGCGGTGGCGGCGGCGCGGTTGGGCGCAGATGTCACCTTCATCGGGCGCGTGGGAACGGACGCTTTTGGCGACACCGCCATCAGAACATGGCAGGCCGAAGGAATCCGCACGGATTATGTAGTGCGTGATCCCGACAATGCCACCGGGGTCGCGCCGATTTTTGTGGAGGATTCTGGCGAGAACGCCATTGTCGTCGCGCTGGGGGCCAACCTCGCCCTTAGCCCGGCGGATGTGGACGCGGCCCGCGACATCATCAGGGCGGCGGATGTGCTGGTGGTCCAGTTGGAAATTGATCTGAACACTGTCGCCCACGCGCTGGCAGTGGCGAAAGCGCAGGGAGTCCGCACCATTCTGAACCCGGCCCCGGCGGCGCAGCTTCCTGAAAGCACACTGGCGCTGGCGGATTATCTCACGCCCAATGAAACCGAACTCGAAGCCTTGTTTGGCAGCCGGCCGGCTGACCTGCGCCAACTGGTGAAGCTGGAGCAGCAAACCCTGGTGATGACCGCCGGGGCGCGCGGCGCGCTGTGGGCCACCCAGACCGCATCCGGCGAAGTGCCCACTTACCCGGTGGAGGTGGTCGATACGACTGGCGCAGGTGATGCGTTCAACGGCGGGCTGGCGGTGGCGCTGGCCGAAGGGAAACCCCTGCCGGATGCCATCGCGTTCGCCAACGCAACCGCCGCCATGTGTGTGACCCGTCCCGGCACGACTCGCAGTATGCCGCAGCGCACCGAGGTCGAAGCGCTCATGCGGGTCAGGTAATCTCCGCAAATCACGAAATGATGATTCTATCCCTTGATACCGTCAGACGTTCAAAGCGCTGTCCCTTACCCACAAATAATTAAGATAAGTTGTTTCTGGCAAGGCGAAAACCATTCACAAGAGCTTGTAGGGAATTCCATCCATGCCAGAGACACTACCAGCCGGGCGGAGGATCGTTTTTTCGGTTCACATAACCACCTTGCTGAGCAATCCAGCTCCAGGCCTGTTGGGTGGTCAGTTCCCTGGGATCAAGGTGAAGGTGAAGGGCAATGACAGTGATGGCATCGGCATCGAGAATGGTATGCGCCAAAGTTGGGGTTGCCAACCGTTGAGCAGATCGGAATTGCAACAGATAAATAGCTGCCACACCAATCACGCCAATTAAACGCTCAAAACGGTCAGCAGAGTGCAACTGTGGCTGTTCCAAATTAGATCCCGTTTTGAGACATTGATGATAATCTTCGATGCTGGGACGTGGCGCATACCACTTGACATATTGCATGGCTTAAGTGACCTCAATAAGAGGGAGTGAGGTCACCACCAACCATTCCAGTGGTGTTCCTTCCACAGGAGCGTGCTGCTCCCCTACACGGATCCCGTACAGGGCTTGCGCTGAAGGCGCGTCGGCGCGTGCATGAACAGGAGGTGTAAAAGACAAGATTTCATCTGACACAAGTGACTTAACCGACAACTTCGGATGG
>CAZKIB010000356.1:0-4516 GCA_964552425.1 uncultured Anaerolineaceae bacterium
GCAGATGGCGTATCATCTTAACCTGGATGTGCAGGTGCTGCGGGTGTTTCGGGACCCCAACGCTGCGGCGCTGCCGCTGTTGAATGAGGGTGCCGACGAGAGCGAAACCGTCACAGCCAGCCAGGATGTGCTGGCGCTGCTGCGCGATATTCAGGCCGAAAGCCAGGATGACAGCCCACACAGCCCGGACTCGATTCTGGTCGATTTTTATGAAGGCAAACCTGTCGAGCCGCCGCCGGAAGTCTATGAACCGCTGAAACTGCGGCGGGTGGACGATACCCTGCGTTCCTTTTTTGATGACCTGAGCTTCGGCGAGACGCGCTGAACGGCAGACTGTACCGGCGGGCACTGACTGAACCCGCCGTTTCTTTTCTCTACCAATGTGCATTATGCTTACATAATGCGCATAACACAAAAAACTGTTGACCCGGCACACCGGGGCAGGGCAGGGCAGGCGCGGCGAGGGGGTCAACCGTCCGAACCAGCCAGGCATCGTCGATCATCTGCCGCAGGATGTGCCGGCACAGAATGCTGGCAGGCCTGCGGGGTATCGCAGCGTATCACAGATTGTGGCAGATCACCGCGCTGATGGGACGGGCCCCTTCCAGAAACGCGCACGGCGCGCTGTGTTTCGAGGGGGGTCTGAACCCTTTTGTATGCTGAAAAGCCGTTAAAATCTGCTGTGAACTGATTAGTCCCTGATAACGATCTTTATCATGAGCAATCGCCTGGTTTCATTTGACCGGCAGGATGACCCGAAAGGTACTGCCCTTACCTGGAACACTTTCGACTGCGATTCCGCCATCGTGCAGTTCGATGATGCGTCTGGCGATGGACAGCCCCAGCCCGGCCCCGCCGGTCTCCGTCGAGCGGGTCTGGTCGCCGCGAAAGAAGGGATCGAAGATTCGGGCCATATCGGCCTGGGCAATACCGCTGCCGGTGTCACAGATTTCCACGATCACGCTGCCCGGAATTTGTCTCGAATGAATCGTGATGGAACCGTCTGCCGGTGTGGACTGCGCGGCGTTTTCAATCAGTTCTGCGAAGGCGCGTGTCAGACACTCGAAGCATCCAAGTACGGCGGGCAGGTCACTGGCAAGCTGAAGCGATGGCACAGGATGCTGTCCCCTGCCTTTGAACTGATATTTTTCGACTGTAACCCGCAGCACCCGGTTGACATCCAGAATTTCTAGACTGGCATTCAGCGAGTGATCCAGTCGGGACAGCATGAGAATATCCTCCAGAATGTCATTGAGCCGTAGAGTCTGATGGGTGATCTGGTCCACGCGCTCATGACGTCTATCGGGTTCAAATTCACTGCCCAGCAGGTAAGCGCTGGTGTTGATTATCGTCAGCGGGGTACGGAAATCATGCGACAGATTCGAAAGCAGCGAGCTGAGAAGATCGCTGCGCGCTCTCTCAAGGGCCAGCTCCTGGCGATCCCCTTCCACACGATTGCGCTGATGGGCGACGAAAATGATAAAAGTCTGGGTCAGCACCAGAAAAACCACCATATCCTTAAATACATCGCCTGGTATGTCATTCATTACGCTGGAAAACCCAAATAGAGCGGCGATATTGACCAGGCTGACGACCAGAAGTTCCCGCAAGGAGAGTAGAACAATACCGACCAGCGGAAGCAGCATCAGATAGACAATCTCAAGGTGCGGGGCCTGTGACGCGACTGCGTTGGCAATAATGACAAGCAGCCCGACCAGAATCGCCGCATAGCTCGTGAGACGGTACAGGCCCGTTACCCGGCTGAACCCATAGATGAGAGCGACCACCAGGATGCCCATCATGGTGGCTCGTACACTTGTGGATGTCCCCCAATCTGTGATGGGGCTAAGCACGAGCTGGAGGATGAACGCTACGACGATGGCCGGCGCGATAATGACCAGCAGACCATTAATCAGGCGGGCGCGCCGGCGAATTTCGGGGTCCTGAATAGAAGGGGGTGGTTCGACAGCGCTGCGCCAGAAGCGTGCCAGTGCTTGCAGATACTGGCGGACCAGCCTGAGACCTGCCCGGAGAGGTGTGTTCTTCACGGTAGAAACATCCTTCGCACTTCACACTGTACTGTACAGGCCCCCTCACCCCGGACACTATTACATATTGTAACATCAGACACTGAAATTCAGGTGTGATTGTGCGAAAATTTACAAGCTTTATCCGTGAATACTGACCAGGAATCTGTCCGAATCACGGATCAGAACCCGTTGTATACTGGGCATAAGACAGTGACCAGTTGTCAGTTAACATTCGCCAGTTCGGGCCGCGACCCGCAGCGACTCTGGCTATTTGCGATGATTGCTTCCGGGCTTTTCGCTGGCGGGCGACGATCAATTCTTACAGGCTGAGATTGCACAAAGGACGTATGGACCGGGAGGCTGACCCGTGATTACGCAGGAACTTTTCCAACAGATTGCATCTGCTGACCGCCAGATTCGGGAACAAACCGCTTACATCATCGGCACGCTGGACGAAGTGGATGCCCTGACGCTGTTTGCGAAGCAGTACAAACAGGAAACCGACGATGCGGTCAGAAAGGCGCTGGTCTGGGCCGGGAAGCGCCTGCAAACCGCGAAGGAAGCCGGCTACAGCACGCTGGAAGCCCTCATCCAGCACTTCCACATTGACGCGGAATACAGCAGCCCGCAGGATGACCCCGAAACACAGGAAAAACTGCGCAAGGTGCAGTTTGAACTGGAACGGCAGGCGCTCAAACAGCAGGAGGAAGCCGCCAAAGGTCAGGCCATCAAACGCATCGGCATGGGGACGCTGTTCGGCCTGCCCGGTCTGATGATGACCCCTCCCCCTACGATGCTCGAAACCGACCAGATCAGAGTGAGCGCCGCGCAGCACAGCGCCATCCCCCGCCACCGCAACATGCCCACCCGGCCCAGTGATTCCGACATCACGATGCTGGTGCGCCGGCTGGCTGAGGAAGCGCAGTGGGAGAAGCGCGCCCGCGCCGCCACCGACCTGGCCGTACTGGTCAACAACCCGGCTGCCCTGCCCGCGCTGACCCGCGCCTTCCGGCAGGATCGTTCGCCCCAGGTGCAGGAAGCCGCCCAGCGCGCCGCCAAAATCATCTACTGGAACGCGGTCTACTGGGCTATGGAACAGGACGGCTCGATGGCTGCGGAGATCGCCCGCCGCGCCGCCGAAGCTGGCCGCCCTGCCCCGGTATCCGGCGCGTCCAGCGAGTCCACCAAAGAGGATATCAGCGCGATTCTGCGCAGCGCCGAAGCCGCCCGCCGCAAACGCCAGAAACGATGACCAGCGCAGAATCGCAGGAGCGCAGCGTGATACGCCCACCAATCAGGATTGATTCATCTGGACTGCGCCGACTTACGGCAGTTCCTTAGAGATGTCACAGTCTGAAGTATTTGCCAGAAGTGGTTGAAAATTCGGCCCTCATGTATTTCTCATGTTGATGGGTTGACCCGACCCTTAGGAAGTCCTTTATCCTCCAGGTGTATCGTTTCGCAATCCAACAAGAGAAGGATCCATATATGGCAAATACGATAAAGGCTGTAGGTTTGGGCATTTTGGTCTGGTTTATCGTTCTTATCATCATGCGTTTACTTGGCGAATCCGTGTTTAGTGAGGGGAATCCCTGGCTCGTAGTCTTTTACATTGCCAGCTTTCCGGCCGGCATCCTGTTTACGGTAGTCATGCGCGCGATTATGGACATTCCCATGCGCGAAATGCTGCAACCGATGGTCATTTTCGCAATTGTGGCCGTCATGATGGATGGCTTCTCATTTGCTTTCACCGATTTTTACGGTACTGGCGAGTACGAACTCTATGCGGCGGCTTACCTGCTCTGGGCGCCAGGGGTATTCCTGCTGTGCGCGCTGGGGTTGATCAGTCGCGCGGAACGAACCGATGAAGAAGTCAAAGCGTAGGATGACAAGCTGCCGGCTAAGGAGACTCCTGGAACATATCGATGCCCAACCTGACATTCACCATAGGAGAGGTTGCCACTTTGTTGGGCATCACTCCAAAGACTATCAAACACTATCACGAGATTGGTCTGCTGTCTGAACCCACACGGGATTCAAATCAATATCGCGTGTATAGCATGGCACAGATTACACGGCTGCAACAGATTCTGCGATTGAAGGCTTTCGGTTTATCGTTGAAGCAAATCAAGATCATTGTCACGGCAGAGGAACCGAACGCGCTGACTCAAGTCGTCCTGAATCAACACGCAGACAATATCCGGGATGAGATTTCGCAATTGCAGCGCCAGTTGGATATGACACAGAACTTCTTGAATGCCGGCGGCACGCTGTCTCAGGCGCTAGAACGTAAAGAGCCGCCTGTTTCATCCCTGACGACTTTATCGTCTGCCATTAGACCCCATAGTAACGGTGTTTCAGATATTCTTGCCGAAGTTGAACGAAAAGTGATGAACCAGTTGGATCAGTTTGCCTGGGATACAAGTTATGAACTAACCTCAGTTCGGGATAAGAGATGCCTCTCTGAGAGAGACAAGGTAAGCTCT
>CAZKIB010000357.1:0-4433 GCA_964552425.1 uncultured Anaerolineaceae bacterium
TTGTCCACGACCAGCAGCGTGATGCTTTCCGGCGTGTGACCGGGGGTGAAACGCACCCGCAGTTCCACATTGCCCAGTGTGATCGTATCGCCACCTTTGAGGGCCAGATGTGCAAACTGAGCCTGCGCGGCTTCATGCACGTAAATAGCAGCCCCGGTGCGTGCGGCAAGGTCCGCATTACCGGATACATGATCGGCGTGTAAATGCGTTTCGATGATGTGGGTGATTTTCATGCCGCGCTCACCGGCGGCATCCAGATACTTCTGGACATCACGATCCGGGTCAATTACGGCGGCGATGCCCGCGCCTTCGCACCCGACCAGGTAGGAAGCGCAGCCTAAACCGTCGATAAAGAACTGTTGCAGATACATGTCATTTCCTCGTGAATTACAGGAGCTTCGGAAGATTATCGTAAAGCAGAAACAGGGATAATCCGATGACGAACAGGGCAAAGGCTTTGCGAAGCAGAGCAGGATTTAACCGCCTGCCAAGCTGTGCCCCGGCATAAGTGCCCAGCACACCCGCCGTGATAAACACCACAATGAGGGGCAGGTCGAGCGTTATTCCGCTCAGATGGCCGAGAAACCCGGCGAGACTGTTCATGGTGATCACGACCAACGATGTGCCAACGGCATGGTGCATGGGCATTCCGACCAGCATGACCAGCGCTGGAACAATCAGGAAACCACCCCCCACGCCCAGAATACCGGTCAATAATCCAACCGTTGCGCCACCTGCAAGGACTTTCCAGACCTTCAGATCATCTGTAGATCGGGTGTGATGCAGAAATGATTTCTGCCTGACCAGCATCACACCAACCGCCAACATGAGCAGGGCGAATGCCACCATCAGCATGTTTGGCGAAAAGAGCTTGGACAAACCGGCGGCCAGGTAGGAAACGACCATGCCTGTACCGCCAAAAATCAGCGCGACCCGCCAGTTGAGTGTCCCCTGTGAACGGTGGAAAAACGCCCCCAGCGCACTGTTCGCGCCCACAATCGCCAGCGAAGTCGTTACAGCGACCTGTGGAGTTTGTCCTACGAGATATACCAGCGCCGGGACAGTCAGGATCGATCCACCGCCGCCGAGCAGCCCCAACGACCCGCCGATGCCAAAACCCAGCACCAGGCTGAGGAGCAGGGTGGGCATTATTTACCCTTTTTGATGGAATAACCGGCGCTCTGCCAGCCCATCATGCCGCCTCGCAGGTTAAGGGCGCTAAAGCCGGCACTGTTAAGTTGCCCGACAGCCGCGCCGCTGCGCGAACCAGAACGACAGACACATAAAATCTCGGTATCCTTTGGCAGTTCGCCCATTCGGGTGTGGAGTTCATTCAGAGGGATTAATTTCGCCCCGGCGATATGTCCTGCCCGGAATTCCTCTGGCTGGCGCACGTCAAGGATGAAGAGCGGCTGGTTGCTGTCGATGCGGATTTTTGCATCGGCGGCTGTCAGGTTAGTGGCACTGCTGCCAAAGAGCGATCTGAAGATGTTCATTCCATTTCCTTAGCTTTGAAAGTTACTCAACAGGAAAACCCTGGGCTGTCCAGTCGTTCAGGCCGCCCAGATCATAGATGCTGGTATAGCCAGCCTGTGCCAGTATCTGGGACGCCGTCGCGCTGCGATTACCACTGCGGCAGTACACGACAATCGGCTGTTCACCCGGCACTTCATTCAAGCGGCTTTCCAGGGAGTCGACGGGTATGTTCACCGCACCGCGAATATGGCCGGTTGCGAATTCTTCGGGGGTTCTCACATCAATTAACAGGTGGGATGTGCTGTTAGTCGTGAATTGATTCTGATACCCGGCGGGTGAAATGTCTTGCACCACGCTGGTTGGGTTTTCGGCACAGCAGGTGGTGTTGTTATTGAGGAGCGCGAAAGCCAGCGCTGCCACAACGATAAACCCAACGGCGAAAAGCCCCATTTTTCGGTTGAGCATTCCGGTTTTTCCTTTCGTGTCACTGAACTTTTTCACTCTATCCTGAATAGGTGTTTCAAGGTTACACCCAACCCCTTATAATGAGATATAAGTCAGAGCTAATGGCATTGGGGTTCATCATGCTCGATCTGTATAAACTGCAAATTTTCGCGGTGGTGGTGCAGGAAGGCAGCTTCAGCGCAGCAGCCGTGCGGCTTTATATGACGCAGTCAGCGGTCAGCCAGCACATCAAGGAACTGGAAGCGAGTCTGGGGAGACAGTTGTTCCAGCGCGGCTGGCGTGGCGTTAAGCTCACCCCACACGGCGAGGTCCTGAATCGGTACACAGGGGAAATTTTTGCATTGGTTGCCGAAGCTGAGAGTGCCCTGACCGATGTTGAGCATCTGACCAGTGGGCGGGTCAGCATCGGAGCAACACCAGGCATCGGTGTTTATCTCGCGCCGGATTGGGTACAGCGTTTCCGGGCGCGCTACCCACAACTGACGGTGGCTTTACAGACGGGCATTACATCTGAGATTGTGAGCGATGTTCTGGGGCAGCATCTGGATATGGGTTTTATTGAAGGGGAACTGGATGAACATCTACCACAACGATTAGCCTCTCTCGTGCTGGAAGAAATTGAGCAGCAGGTCGTGGTTGGATTCAAGCATCCGTTCTGGGAGCTTGATACACTGCGGACTGATGACCTGCGCCAGCAATCCATGATTGTGCGAGAGGCAAGCAGTCAATCCCGAAGATGGCTGGAAGAAACCCTGCGCCAACAGGGTATTGAACCTGTCATTGGCGCAGAATTTGACAATTTAGAGTCGATGAAACGGGCGGTGTCGCTGGGGGTGTGTCTGGCTGTCATGCCGCCCTATGTTGTGCAAACCGAGGTCGAACAGGGTCTGCTGCATATGATCCCGATTGAAGGCAAACCATTCACGCGCAGCCTGAAACTGATCTGGGATTCACAGGTGCATTTCGCACCTGTTGCGCGCGCATTTTTAGTTGAATTGGGCCAGCATTATCGTGTGTTGCACGCGTTTCTCAATCCGGTTGATGAGTGATCTGCTCCCAGTTTTATGGAGTAACAACTCCTCAGGCGACTCGGCTGACCGGACGAGCATAGTCGATGTCCGAGTGTAGATGCTGACGATGGTAGAACGCCGCGATGCAGTCGAAAAACTCCCTGCGTGCCTTACGGCGAGAAGCGAACATCCGCTGGCGGATACGTCCAGCGCCTCACACGTGAAATAGACGAGACTTAATCTGACACTCTGAGTAAACTATCGAAGGATACAGGAGAGTGTCAAGATGACGAACGAACAGAAGATCATCGCTACCAAGTTGGGCTTGCTGAAGCTGGCCGAACAACTGGGCAATGTCAGCCAGGCATGTAAGGTGATGGGTTATTCGCGGGATAGTTTCTACCGCTTCAAAGAATTGTACGACGAGTACGGCGAGGCTGGACTACAAGAGATCAGCCGCAAGAAGCCGAACCCCAAGAACCGTGTCGAACCCGCCATCGAAGAAGCGATGGTGGGGATGGCAACTGAGTATCCAGCCTACGGCCAGGTACGGGTGTCCAACGAGCTGAAGAAACAAGGTCTTTTCGTGTCAGCAGGCGGCGTGCGCTCCATCTGGCTGCGGCATGACTTGTCCAACTTCAAACTGCGGCTCAAAGCCTTGGAAAAACAACTGGCGGATAACCAAAGCATGGTACTCACCGAAGCGCAGGTGATTGCGCTGGAAAAGAGCAAGCAGGAGAAAGAGGCACACGGCGAGATTGAGACCGAGCATCCAGGCTATCTGGGCGCACAGGACACCTACTACGTGGGCACGATCAAGGGCGTAGGCCGCATCTACCAGCAAACTTTCATCGACACCTACAGTAAAGTGGTGTTTGTGAAGCTGTATGACCGCAAGAATGCGCTGGTGGCTGCTGATCTGCTCAATGACCGCGTGCTGCCGTTCTTTGAGCAGCAGGAACTGTCGCTGTTGCGTATCCTGACGGATCGTGGCACCGAATACTGTGGCTCACTGCAAAACCACGAATACCAATTGTACCTGGCGATTGAAAACATTGACCACAGCCGCACCAAAGCGCGCCATCCGCAAACCAACGGCATCTGCGAGCGCTTCCACCGCACCATCCAGGACGAGTTCTATGCCATCGCCTTCCGCAAGAAGCTCTATACGACGCTGGAGGAACTGCAAACCGATCTGGATGCGTGGGTCGAACAGTACAATCACGAGCGCACCCACACCGGCAAGTATTGCTTTGGTCGCACGCCTTCGCAAACCTTCCAGGAGACCAAACACTTGGCACAAGCCAAACAATTGGATACGCTTTTTGAATGGCAGCAAACCAGGTCAGACACCCCCGACAACCCCACCCTTGAGCTGGACGCTGTCGGTTAGGTCGCTTGTGTCAGATGAAATCTTGTCTTTTACACCTTATTGAGCAATCAATTCAAAAACGGACAAACAAGATGGTAGCCATAACGGTC
>CAZKIB010000358.1:0-725 GCA_964552425.1 uncultured Anaerolineaceae bacterium
AGAGCTTACCTTGTCTCTCTCAGAGAGGCATCTCTTATCCCGAACTGAGGTTACACTAACGAGCACGGCTTCTGCTGCGCCGATTGTACTCTGGTTCTCTCGTAAGTACGTGACTGACACTTCCGCTGCGTTCTGCGAATTCCGTGATGTCCCAGACCCTGGCGGTTTTGTCCCAGCTTGAAGTGACGACAAAACATCCATCCGGGCTGAAGCTGGCATCGGTCACGTAGCCGCTGTGTTCGCGGAATTCCTGAAGACATTTACCGGTTTCGGCATCCCAGAGCCGGGCCGTGCAGTCGTAGCTGGCGGTCACGATAAAATTACCGAAGGGGTTGAAACGAACCTTGCGGATAACATCGCTGTGGCCCTTGAATTCGCGCAGCATCCGACTGCTTTGGACATCCCAGATTCGGGCTGCGGTATCGGCCCCTGCGCTGACGATGCGGCGGCCATCGGGACTGAAGCTGGCGCTGTAGGCACTGCCGGAGTGTGCCTTGATTGTGGCAATCAGTTTTTGGGCGCGGACATCCCAGAGATGGAGCCTGCCATCATCTCTGGCGGACACCACAAGCTGGCCGTCCGGGCTGTAACGTGCGCTGTGCTGGGCCGGGCCAGGGTTGGAGATCGGCAGCATCTGGCGCAGTTTGCTCAGGGTATTCACCGGGGGCGGGAAGGGGTCTGGCCCCAGTGTCTCCTGAAACTTCAGACCACGACCATTGTAATGA
>CAZKIB010000358.1:769-2386 GCA_964552425.1 uncultured Anaerolineaceae bacterium
TTGCGCCATCTGCCCCTGCGGTGATGATCTTCTGACCATCCCGGCTGAAGTGCGCATCGTGAAAAACCCATTTTGCGCTGTCAGAAATCCAGAAAAGGCTGAAGCCGGCGTGACTTCCAACATATTGAACTTTATAGTGGTCCAGCACGTTGAGGTCAAAGTGTTCCTTCCATTCGTCCCAGGTGTGGAACCACCCGGAACAGATATGGACGCTGCCATCTTCGAGGGTCATAATCTGCTTTTCGCCATTCACGCTCCAGTCAAGACCCGTAATCGGGGCCAGACCCTGGCTCAGAATGGCGACCAGAAAACCAGTTCGTTCCTGCCAGTCCCATAAAAAGGCTTTGCCATCCGCGCTCACGGTGGCAATGACATCCCCGAACGGGCTGAACGCCGCCCCATTGACATGGTTCATGTGGCCTTGCAGAGTCAGTGTCGCCTGGGCGGGTGGCTTTGCGCTGGCTGCGCGCGGGCGGGGAGTCAGGGGTTTACCGGCTAAAA
This sequence comes from uncultured Anaerolineaceae bacterium, assembly GCA_964552425.1. GTDB lineage: Bacteria > Chloroflexota > Anaerolineae > Aggregatilineales > Phototrophicaceae. Next base: position 1,271 of record CAZKIB010000358.1, read on the forward strand.
GCGTGTCAATTTCTGCGGCGCTGTCCGCCAGAAGATCAGCCCGGCTGCGCATCCGCTCCAGCAGCAGACAGGCGTCCGCCTGGGTGTCGGCCTGCATGGCGTAATGTTTCAGGCGAGAGAGTAGTGTACTCTGCTGCTCAAACGTGAGAGTGGGCCGGTCCAGCGCCTTGCTGATTTTGGTGAGCGGCGAAATCGGCGCGGGTGGCGGCACGGGCAGAGGATCAGGAAGGGGGCTGGCTGGCGGCAGATTGATCAGTGCCTTATTCAGCGCAATTGCGGCCTTTTTATCCTCATTGCGATAGTCCACGAATTGCAGCACAGCCAGTTCCGGCGGGAGGGTGTTGACGTTGACATCCTCCAGCATAACAGGTAGAACCCGTTTTAGAATCGCGCTGGCAAAGGTGTATTCAAGCTGGCAAGGGTATGATTCCAGAGACCGGGGGGTGAGCGCAAAAATGAAGAGTTCACATCTGATCGCACTGGCGATTATTTCATCCCACCAGGCCTGTCCTCCGGTGAGTTCCCCGTCAAACCAGACGGTGTGACCAAGCTCTTCCAGGTCTGCCGCCAACGATTTGACCCGCTCCCGATCCTTGCTGCTGTAGCTGATAAAGATACGCATGACTGACCTGCTAACTGGCTGTTAAAACAGAAAACGATCTAATCTTATGATACGAGCGAAATGCGGGTCATTCATTTAAGATTGTTACAGACCTCAGCCGCGCATACACAGGACAGGCGTATGTTGTGTGAGCGTCTGGCGCGGTACAATCGGGCGATGATTACCCACCGAGGAGCAGGCCCGATGACCACCGCCCACGAATATGCACAGGCAAATGCCGCGACCTTCCGCGAACAGTATAAAGACCTTGTCCGCATCCCCAGCATCAGCACGCTGCCGGACCACGCCGTCGATGTGCAGCGCGCCGCTGAATGGCTGGCCGACCACATGCGTCAGGCCGGGTTTGAATCCGCCGAGATTATCAGAATGCCGGAAGGCCGCCACCCGCTGGTGCTGGGCGAGTGGCGCGGGGCCGGGCCGGACGCGCCGACGGTGCTGATCTACTGCCATTACGACGTGCAGCCGGCAGTCATGGAAGATGGCTGGCTGACCCC
>CAZKIB010000358.1:2421-4358 GCA_964552425.1 uncultured Anaerolineaceae bacterium
ACGCATCTACGCGCGCGGCACTACCGACAGCAAGCTGCACGTCATGGCGCAGATGAAAGCCTGCGAGTCGCTGCTGAAAACCGGGGGCGCGCCGGTCAACCTCAAGCTGGTGCTGGAAGGCGAGGAAGAATCCGGCTCGGAGAACCTGAACGCATTTGTCGAACAGCACGCCAAACGCCTGCGGGCCGACTTCTGTGTGATCTCCGATGGCACGATTCTGGATGCCGAACAGCCGAGCCTGGTGTACGCGCTGCGGGGTATCACCACGATGGAGGTGCATGTCGAGGGGCCAGCCCAGGATTTGCACAGCGGACATTACGGCGGCAGCGTCCATAACCCCATTCAGGCGCTGGCGGAGATCATCGCCCAACTGCATGACGCCAACGGCACAGTCACGGTCCCCGGCTTTTATGACGAAGTCGTGCCCGAAGACCCCGACGAACGCGCTGATCTCGCGCAGGCGAATGTATGGACGGAACGCGAATGGCATCAGGTCGCCAATGCGCCGCAGCCCTGGGGCGAACGCGACTACAACATCCACGAGCGCGTGGGCCTGCGCCCGACGCTGGAAATCAACGGGATAACGGGCGGCTTCACCGGCCCCGGCTTCAAGACGGTGCTGCCGCAGAAGGCGATGGCGAAAGTAAGCTGTCGTTTAGTGGCGAACCAGGACCCGACCCGCATTTACGAACAGGTGCGCGATTACATTTTGCAGATTGCCCCGCCGACGGTGCGCGTGCGGGTGGTCAAGCTGGAACCGGGCGCGGCAGCGGCGGTCCTGGGGCGCAAAAGCCGGGCCATGCAGGCGGCAGCGGGGGCTTATGAACGCGGCTGGGGCAAGCGGCCCATCTTCGAGCGCGCCGGCGGCAGCGTGCCCATTACCTACACGTTCCAGAAAGTGGCCGACGAGGTGGTCATCATGGGCTTTGGCTACAAGAGTGGGCAGGCGCACGGCCCCAACGAGAACGTCTATCTGCACTCGCTGCACCGGGGCATCGACACGGCCATCCATTTTTTGCAGACCATCGCTGGGTAGGCGCAGGTCTGCCGGTTAGCGGCGTGGTCGCAAAGTCAGACCCGGTTTTCCGTTTCAGAAACGAGCCTATACTGGGTGTAACGTTGCGTGCAATGAGAGGACCGTCCGATGGCGTTTGATGCGTTTCTGAAGTTTGAATCAAAAATGATTAAGGATGACCTAAAGGGCGAGAGCCGCGATCAGGCCTATGTGGGCTGGGTGGAGATCGCTTCGTTCAGTTTCGGCTACGAAAACCAGATCAATATCGGCTCGGCCAGCGGCGGGGCCGGCGCTGGTAAAGCCACTTTTAAGGAATTTGTGATTCACAAAAGGGTGGATTCCGTGACCCCGGCGCTGATCAAAGCCCTGTGTCTGGGACAGCATTTTGACACCGTGCATCTGCACCTGCGCAACGCCGGGGCTGCCAGCAAGGTCGTCAGTGAAGCCTTTATCCAGGTGCAGATGAAGCTGGTCGCGGTCAAGGATGTTGAATTCAGCGGGTCGGACGGTGACGACAGGCCGCTGGAACAGGTCACATTCCAGTACGGAGCGATCCAGTTTGGCTACCGCCCGCAGGACGCGACGGGCAAGATCGGCGCTGAAAAGACCGCCATCTGGAGCCGCGTCAAAAACGCCGCCACACTCGACGTTTAGCCGCTTTCTCACCAGAGTCCGAAGAAACCTGCCGCGAAGTTGATGAATGGCAGGTTTTTTTGATGACCCGCACAGCCTCAAAAAGGTATATTGTGAAAATTGGCACAAATACCAGCCTGTGAACGATCCTGAAAGGAGGCTGTGGTGCGGACCATTGAGGGCTTTTTTGCCAGCGAACTGGCCGCCATTGACCAGACTATTCAACGGATGCAGCAGACGATTGACGCCGAACCGTCGGATCGGAAGAGCACACTTCTGAACTCCAGTC
>CAZKIB010000359.1:0-2717 GCA_964552425.1 uncultured Anaerolineaceae bacterium
CGATGATTGAGCGCTTCATGCTGGAGGATATTCAGCACACTGCCGCTCGCCCCGGCTTTGGGGTCCGGCGCGGCATACACCAGACGCGGCAGACGGGCCAGCACCATCGCCCCGGCGCACATGGCGCACGGTTCCAGCGTGCAGTACAGCGTCACGCCTTCCAGCCGCCAGTGGCCGATGTGCTGCGCGGCCTGCCGGATGGCAATCATCTCCGCGTGCGCCGTCGGGTCCTGGTCGGCCTCGCGGCGGTTACAGCCCACGCCGATCACCTGACCGTCCCTCACCGCCACCGCACCGATGGGCACATCGCCACTGTGCAGGGCGTTTTCTGCTTCGGCCAGCGCCCGCCGCATCCACAGTTCGTCAGTGGTCATGCTTGCCATTGGTGGAGTCGTGGGTATCGATGTCCCGGCGGGCACGGTCTTTCATCCGGCGCATGAAGTCCTGCGCGTCGTCAGCCTTCGCCAGCGGATCACGCGGCGGCGGAGTTTTTTTCACAGGTGTGGTGATGACCGGCGTCTTACGGGCCGCAATTTCCCATACAAGCACGCCAATGATGACCAGCAGGGCCAGCAGCAGCAGATAAGTCGCCAGTTGATCGAGCGCATCGACGTAGCCAGGCACGCTGAAATAAGGGACAATGCCGCCCGGCATCCCATCAAACAGACTGTAATAGGCCGCATCCACGTGCGTATCCACCCGGACAAACACCCAGAACGGCAGCCCTGACTCACGCGCCGCCGCTGCGATTTCGCTGATCTGGCGGAAGTCGCGTTCATAGGTGACCAGAAGCTGCCGGACGTTTTTCGCCTCGGCAATGAAACCCGGCGCGACAAAATCCGAGATGCGGAAGTTCTGCACTCTCGGCGAATGCGCCACGCACAGGTTGCAACCGCCGGGCACGCCGCCAGCCGCGCCGCAGATACACTGGCGCTGATCGGGCAGATTGTTATTCGGCAGCCGCAAATCCGCTGCCAGAATGCGCTCCCCATCCCCGCCGATTTCGCCGGCGCTGCCTTCGCCGGTGGTCAGCGGAATCGCGCTGGAATAGCGCCGTCCGGTAGGGTTGGGCGCGGTGATGTTCAGCAGCAGCACGCCGCTGATAATCAGTGACACGAATGCCCCGACCAGCGCACTGCGGCGCAGGGTTTTCATCAGCAGCCTGTCTACTCGGACGTGCGATCAATCAGATCAGCCGTCGGGATGATTGCCAGATCGACCTCGCCGCGCACGGTGGTGGTATAGACCACAAACTGATCGTCGCCGACAAAGCGCGGATGCGGGTCGATATGGTAGCGCGCGCCCACCAGACCGGGCATCTCCGGGTTGTCGGCCACGCGCACCGACTGGCGGGTTTCACGGTTCAGGAACTGTACGGTGGACGGGCAGCCCCGGAAAAATTTTGTCGTGGTATCCCCGATCAGATATTGATTGCTGCGGTGATTGTGCGAATGCCACGCGCCTTTGGCCCAGCCCATGTCCTCCACCGCCTGCGTTTTCAGGTTGACTCGCCATGTACCCTGCCCGCCCTTGATGCACCAGACATGCTCCCCATCGGCGTCCCACCATTCATGCGTGACGACGGTAGGGGTATCAAACACCGGGCGCGGAGCCTGCCCCCGGTGCAATAACCACATACGGTCCTCAATGCGGAAAGTCTGGCCGGTGATCTGGTCGGGGTGATTTTCCTGCGAGAAGAGGATCAGGTCCGGGTCTGTCGGGCTGAACTGAGCATGGTTGTAGTTGCGGTCAAAGCGGTGCCAGAACTCGTATTCGCCGCTGTCGATGGCGATAGTTCCAAAAACAAACTGCAAACCGAAGGCGGCATCCACAAAGAACTCTTTACCATCCGCCGAGCGTGTCAGGTGAGTGGCAAACCGTTCGATCTGCCGGCTACCGATCAGTTCCGCCGGGATGAAGCCGACCCGTTCGGCGCAGTCGCCGGGGTTCGGGCCGCGCCGCCACAGCGAATCGCCCATACCCCAGTAGATCACGCCGCTGTCCACATCCACATAAGGCGAGGCGTGGTTGAACTGCGTTTCGGGGAAATGGCGCACATCACCGGTCTGAAAATCCAGCACGCCCAGCGTCCGACCCTGTGCCGCCGTGCCCGATGGCGGAAAGGCGCAGTAGAACCACAGGTAGCGGCCATCACGGGTCATGCTGTCGTTGACAAAGTAGAAGGCTTCTTGCACCGGCGCGACCTTTTTGCTGAGGATGTAGCTGGTCAGGCCGGATTCGGCATCAGTATGGGCGGTAAACAGGTTCGAATTCAAAATGTCCATTTTGTGTGGTCCTGATGAATCTATAATGTCATCGTAGAGTATGTGATGCACTTTATTCTCGCCGAACAGCGCGCAGTCTATCCGGCAAAGCACCCCAAATCCCAGCAGAACTCAGGCTCCACTGCCCCAGTCCCAGCGGGACTTGTTTTGACTTGCCGTCGATTTCAATCGGCGGCACAGGCTGAACGTCTCACCACAACCTCCAGGACGCCCTTCAGGGTGCGCTTAAAACAAACTCAACTGCTGCGGCGCGTCATCATCGTCCAGATCAGGTTCGTCGTCATCGCCTTCGATAATCTCCGCCGGTTCCTCCGCGACCAGTTCATCGAAGGTGATAACCGCTTCGATTTCCGGTTCGAACGCCTCGTCTTCCCGCTCGATGATCGTTTCAACCTCGGCGGCGGGCTGCTCCGGTGTCAGTTCAACCCCGGC
>CAZKIB010000359.1:2727-4351 GCA_964552425.1 uncultured Anaerolineaceae bacterium
TGCTGCCGGATTTCCTCCGGCACGTAATCGTCGGGCATATCCTCGGCGCGCATCGTGGCTTCCAGACGCAGCGCGGCCAGTTCGTCATCCTGAAAACCCACGTCATGCAGCACCTGAGTCAATGTGGCTTCGGTGCGCCGGTCCTGCTGGCGTATAACATACTTGTACTGTTCCCGCAGGCAGTCGCGCCAGTCATCGGCAAAGATGCGTTCGCTCATAGAATTACCTGATAGGACTGCTTGTATTCCGGCACATCGGTTTCGATATGGAAGGTCTCATGGAGATCATCCGAGAGCGCGAGGGCTGCCTCTTCTTCGCCATGCACCAGAAACGTGCGCCGGGGTTTGTCGCGCATGGCCCCCACCCAATCAAGCAGTTCATCGCGGTCTGCGTGGCCGCTGAAACCATTAATGACTTCTGTATGGGCGTTGTTGTTGTACGGCTCCCCGAAGATTTTGACCACTGGCTCCTTATCGACCAGCTTGCGACCCAGCGTATTTTCCGCCTGCCAGCCGATAATCAGCACCGTGTTCTTGGGGTCTTCGATGTTGTTCTTGAGATGATGCAGAATGCGCCCGCTTTCCGCCATACCGCTGGCGCTGATGATAATGGCCGGCTCGCGCAGGAAGTTGAGCTTCTTGCTTTCCTCCACCTGCCGGGTATAGATCAGCCCGCCAAAATCGAACGGGTCGCGCCGCCCGTCCGCCGCCATCATAAAGTCGAGAATTTCCTCATCATAGGCTTCCGGGTGCAGCCGGAACACCGAAGTCGCGTTGATCGCCAACGGGCTGTCCACGTAAATGGGCAGGTTGGGAATATCGCCGGCGTGCGCCAGTTGGTGCAGCGTGTAGACCAACTGCTGCGTGCGGCCCACCGCGAAGGCCGGCACGATCACCTTGCCACCGCGCTGGTAGGTTTCGTTGATGACCCGTTCAAGTTCCTTGTTGGCATCCGGGTATGGCGGGTGCAGCCGGTTGCCATAGGTGCTTTCCATAATCAGCACATCGGCAGATTCGACGGTCTGCGGGTCACGGATAATCGGGATACCCTTGCGTCCCAGGTCGCCGCTGAACACCAGCCGCACGTCACTGTGGCTGTCGCGGTCCTCCATATCCAGAACCACGATAGCGCTGCCGAGCATGTGCCCGGCGTCCAGAAACGTGAGCGTGACACCTGGCGCGATCTGGCGCGGGCGATGATAACTCTGCGTGGTGAAGGCTTCCAGGCTGTCGATGGCATCCTGCCGGGTATAGATCGGTTCTACCGGGTCTTCCCCGCGTTTGCGACGGCGCTTATTGACATATTCGACATCGCGTTCCTGAATGTGCGCGCTGTCCAGCAGCATGGCCGCGCACAGGTCACGGGTGGCGTAGGTGCAGACGATGTCCCCGCGAAAGCCGCTTTTGACGAGATTTGGGATATTGCCGGAATGGTCAATATGGGCGTGCGACAGCACCATCACATTCACGCTGCGGGCGTCAAACGGCAGGTGCTGGTTGCGTTCGCGCGCTTCAGCCCGCCGCCCCTGATACAGCCCGCAGTCCAGGAGGATGCGCTGGCCGTTGACTTCGATCAGATGCTGGGAACCGGTAACGGTACGGGCCGCGCCATAAAAGGTGATGCG
>CAZKIB010000360.1:0-4350 GCA_964552425.1 uncultured Anaerolineaceae bacterium
GTGATGCTGGTGCTGCTGTATGGGCCACAGACTGCCGTCGGCGGCTTCTTTGAGCAGCACCAGCATCACACCGGTTACCAGCGTCGGGATGGCAAAGGGCAGGTCGATAAGGGAGTCCAGCAAGCGCTTACCGGGGAAACGATATTGCAGCAGGACATAAGCAGTAAGCGTTCCCATCAGCGTATTGATGATCGCCATCACACCTGCTGTCCATACACTGAGCCAGACGGCACTCATCGCTGCTGGACGGGTGACGCTCGTCCAGAAACTGTCTAGACCGTTACGCAAACCTTCCACGCCGATTACAAATAAGGGGACGACAATTAACACCGTCAGGTAAATTACCGCTGACGCACGCAGTCCCCAACTCGAAAGTCGGGGACTCCATGTGTTCGCCAGCAGCGACTGCTTTTTAAGTGGTACAGCCGCCTGCGCCATCGTTATTGGCCTTTCACTTCCGCGATCATCCGGGTGTAGATACCGTCATCGCTGAAGAAAGTCGGCACGACCTCCGGCCAACCACCGAAGAAGTCGATCACCCAGAGGTCTTCCACAGTCGGGAAGCGTTCCTCATCCAGTTCGGCAATGGGTTCAACGGTCAGAATTTGCTCACCATCTTCATCTTCGATCAGCACACGCTGATGCGGTGGGCGGAAACCGTTTTCAGCGAAGATCGCCTGCGCTTCGGGTGTGGCAACGAAAGCGACAAATGCATTGGCCGCCTCAAGCGCCCCGTGACTTTCCGCATACACATCTACGACTGCAATCGGGTTTTCGATCAGAATGGTCGAGCGTGGATAGACGATTTCATAGTCGGTCGCGCCTGCCAGCACCCCGGCGTAATACTCGTTTTCGTAGGTGATCGCCACATCGCCGATGCCACGTTCAAACGTGAGGAAGCTCTCGCGCCCATCCACATCCAGCACGCTGACATTGGTGTAAACATCCGTGAGGAACTGTAACGCGCCTTCTTCACCCGCTTCGTACCCCTCAACAAAGCCGCGATATGCCGCGCCGTAAACTGCCATCGCGTTCCACTGTGCGCCGCCGCTGGTGGAGGGATCAGGTGTGATGACCTCAATCCCTTCACGCGCCAGGTCTGCCCAATCGGTAATGTTTTCAGGGTTGCCCGCACGCACAACCAGCACCGCCAATGAAGTCGAAGCCATGCCATTTGAAGGATTATCCTGCCAGTCCGTTGTAATCAGTCCCGCAGTGGCAATGCGGGTAACGTGATCTTCCAGCGATAGCGCCACGATGTCGGCTTCAAACCCGCCGATTACCGCCCGTGACTGTGCGCCAGATGCGAGGTAGGATTCTTCAAAGATCACGGTTTGCCCGGTTTCTTCCAGCCAGTATTCCTGAAACAGCGGAATAATCTCGCCATAAGCTTCACGCGGGACAGCAAACGCGGCGAGTGTCAGCGTGACGGTATCATCCTGGGCGCTGGTCACGCCAAAGGTCAGCAGTAAAAGCAAAATCACCAACAGTTTACGCATAAGGTTATCCACTCCTGAAAGGTCGCTTCTTAAAGTCTGAACAGAAGCATAGTGGACGGTGGTGATAAGGGGTGGTACAGAGTGGTCACAAAATGGTTACAATTTCAGGTGCGCTGCATGAGCGCGTAACCAATCCCCGGAATAGCTTCAATAAATGCTGTACTGCCTTCATTTTCCAGCTTACGGCGCACACGGTAGACCAACTGCTTGAGCATGGCTTTATCCCCACCGCTTGGTCCCCACACACGATCAATCAAGGTGTTTGTGGGCAAGACCTGTTCACTGTTTAGCACCAGTGTTTCCATCAGCTTAAATTCAAGCTGAGTCAGTTGAACTGGCTCGTGATCGACCTGAGATAACGTATGACGTTCGGGGTTGAGGGTTAACCCGGCAAAAGTCAGTTGGCGCGGCAGGGTATCGCGTCCGGTACGGCGTAACACAGCCTGTGTCCGTGCCACCAACTGCGCTGGGCTAAACGGTTTGGTAATGTAGTCATCTGCGCCTAACTCCAACCCTTTCACCACATCCTCATCGCCATCGCGTACAGTGAGCATGATGATGGGCGTATCTGACACAGCCCGAATCTCGCGGCAGACGGATAATCCATCTTTGCGTGGTAACTCTAGGTCAAGCACGATGATTGATGGAGTATCAGCATGAAATCGTTCCAGAGCGGTGATACCATCATGAGCCAAAAGCACTTCAAAACCAGCACGGCGTAGGGTAAACGAGATCACATCCGCCAGCACCAGATCATCATCAACGACCAAAACTTTCATAGGGTAACGACCTCCTTGAGCGGCAAGATAAACCAGAATACCGAGCCTCCGTCTGCCCGCGTATCAATCCCCACTTGCCCACCATGTGCTTCTATGATTGCTTTTACCACCGCCAGCCCCAGACCGCTGCTATACTCTGATGAGGTTTCGTTGCCTAAACGTACAAACTGTCGAAAGACGCTTTCATGCTGTTCTGGTGGGATACCCTGTCCCCGATCTGCTACCGCAAAATAGAGCACATCCTCGCGGACTTCAATTTTCAAATCAATTGGGCTATACATTGGGCTGTATTTGCTGGCATTAGATAGCAGATTGACCAGTACCTGCGTTAGTCGAGTTGTGTCGGCATTCAGTGGCGGCAGTGTCAACGGCTCATCCAGCGTCAAAGTCTGGTGGCGGCGGTTCAGAAATGGCTGCACAAGCCGTAGCGCATCACTGAGAACCTGATTGATCTGTACAGGTTGGCGGCGCAGTGAAAAATGACTTGCCTCGATCTTGCTGCTTTCCAACAGATTATCAATCAGGTTTTGCAGGCTGGAAATACTCAGATATAAGGAATTGAGCAGTTCACTCAATTCTGCGGTAGAAAGTTGACGGGCATTTTCCAGTAGTAGTTCAATAGACACTTTCATCCCGGCCAGTGGTGTACGGAACTCGTGCGAGACATGCGCCAGAAAATAGGCTTGCAAACTGCGCCGTTGGGTTTCTTCAGTGATGTCGTGAAGGACAATCGTGAGTTGTCCGGCTTCTGATTGGCGGGCACGGGTGATAGCAATGGTGATCGGTTCTCCGTATGCTGTCTGAAGCGCAACGCTGCGCCGCCCACCCACAGGTGGGACAAAATCCGCAAATAACTCACCTTCTACCAGTTGCAGTACGGTATTGATATTCTGCCCAACAGCCTGTTCCGGGATGATGTGGGTGATCCGTGCCGCGCCTTCGCTGAAAAAGACAATACGCTCATCAACATCAAAGGTGATGATGCCTTCAATCACGGATTGAATTAACGCATCTGACCACGCTTTTGCCTCAGAGAGTTCCTTGAGGGTGCGCTGTAATCGGCTTCGTGTCTGCTCCAGTACTTCAGCCAGGCTGTGGATTTCTGAAGTCTTAGCCGGGTTGACAATGGGTGTCGAGAGATTTCCCTTGCCCATTTCACGCGCCGCCGCCGTCAGCTTCCAGAGCGGGCGAATACGACTTCGCACATACAAACCGCCACCCAGCGATGCTAACAGTGCTACCGCCAGTGTTGAGATTATCAATAGTCCGATAATTTCGCCTTCTGCCGCCAGCAGACCTGTTACCGGCAGCATGACGGCTAACGTCGCTGATGAGTCATCGATCAACGGTTGTAAGGTAAGTGTATCGCTGTAGTAGGTGATGCCATCCGGCGCGACCTGTAACTTGCTGGTCGAAATGGCCATCGGGTGAAATTCATAGCGAAAGCCAGTCTGCATCTGCAATCTTTCGGCAAAATCCGAATCCAGTAAAATCCCCCCCGTCACAAAGCCGACATCAGCCACAGATGCTGTGAACGAGAGTGCAATGCCCTCATCGTTGTTCTCCGTACCCGCCAGCCAGTTTCCGGCATGATCAGTGACATAAAGCTGATCCAGAGGCGTGTTATTGCGAAATACTTCCAGATAGGGTTGCAGTTCACCCAACGCCTGCTCGCGTAGCAGGCGTTCCAAAGTCGGACGTTCTGCCGCCAGCGAGATGATATTCTCTACCTGGCTCTGTTCAAATTCCAGAATGGTCTGACTGTGGTGCAGGGCTTCTTGCAGACGTTGATCCATTTGTGCGATTAGTTCAGCCCGGATAATGGCATATGCAGGCACAATCGCAGTCACAGCCGCAATTGTGATGAATACCGCAAGGATAAGGGTCATTTGTTTGGTGAGGTTCATGTTTCTACTGACTATTGGCTCATTTGACAAGAATTTTATTAGCACAACAGAACTTGTTATCCAGTTTATATCCGATTGGAGTGAAACTGGAGAAGTGTGGCACCGTTTTCTCTCTCGCACACCGCCGACGCGGCGATTGTACAGCGCGGGCATCCTCCCCATCAA
>CAZKIB010000361.1:0-4346 GCA_964552425.1 uncultured Anaerolineaceae bacterium
TCTTTGGCTCTTGACCTGCCTCAGCTCGAAGCTCTTATCCCGAACTGAGGTTATAGTAGGACACATCAGGGGCGGCGGGTAGCAGGCAAAACCCGTAAGCTGTGCCGGGGTTTTCGATACGAATTTGTCAGGGTTTTCCCGACGACTCATCGAGGATATTGTGGGTCAGCGCCGATTTCACCAGTTGGGCACGGGTCTGCAAATTCAGCTTTTCCATGCCGCGCGCGCGGTAGGTTTCCACTGTTTTGACACTGAGGTAGAGCATCTCCGCAATTTCGGTATTGGTGTAACCCAGCGCCACCAGCCGCAGGACATCGTGTTCCCGTTCGGAAAGAGCCTGCCAGGGTGAAGCCTGTTCGGCATGGGCCGGGGCGGGCGGTTCAGACAGGGCATCGATCAGTTTGCGAGTCATTTCTGGCTGGACTGATTTTTCGCCCCGCAGCACCGCCCGGATCGCCATCAGCAGTTCGGTATCCACCGCTTTTTTCAGCACATAACCTGAAGCCCCGGCCTGAAGCGCCTGCTGAAGATAGCTCACGTCATCGTGCATGGTCAGGACCAGAATGTGACTTTCCGGCACAGCCTGCCGAAGCTGTGGCAGCGCCGTGAGGCCATCCATCGCCGGCATGTTCAGGTCCAGCAGAATGACATCAGGCCGCAGCGCCTGCGCCTGCGCCAGCGTTTCCGCGCCATCCGCCGCTTCACCCACCACCGTAAGGTCAGACTGGTTGTCGATCAGCAGCCGCAGGCCGGAACGCAGCACGGCATGGTCATCCGCGATCAGTACTCGTTTGGGTTCGGTCATGCTGGCTCCGTATCTTCCTGGGCGACTATAGCGGTGATTGGAATTTCGATGAACAGGGCCGTTCCCTGTCCGGGCTGAGATTCGATGGTCAGGCTGCCATTGAACAGCGCCGCCCGCTCCCGAATCCCCTGCAAGCCCAGGCTTTTCTCGCTTTGCAGGGCCGCCATCGAAAAACCCACGCCGTTATCTTCCACGATAATTTTAACCCGGTCCTGACGATAGTTCACAACCACGCTGACCGCGCTGGCCTGCGCATGGCGCGCCACGTTGGTCAAGGCCTCCTGCACAATGCGGTAAATACTGGTTTCGATCTCCGGGCGCAGACGCTCCTGGCGGCCGTTTGCCACGAAGTCGATCTGAACACCGTAGCGCTTCTGATAATCGTTGATGTAATGGCTCAAGGCACTGAGCAGGCCCAGGTCATCCAGCACGCTGGGGCGAAGCTGCCACGCCAGTGCGCGCACTTCATCAAGTGTATGGCTCACGACATCGCGCAGCTCATCAATCCGGCAGTCGATCTCGTCCGAAGCCGGCGATTCCTTGAGGTTTTTGAGACCCACCAGCAGCGACGTGAGGGACTGCCCGGTGCTGTCGTGCAGTTCACGCGCGATGCGTTTGCGCTCGTCTTCCTGGGCGACGATCACCTTGCTCACATAGTCCGCACGCATTCGATCCCGCTCGGCGCGTTCGCGTTCCGCCTGCGCCAGCGAAGCCGTCATCGCGTTAAAGGCGCTAGCGAGTTCGCCGATTTCATCATTGGCCCAGCGCGGAACCCGCCGGCTGAAATCGCCATTGGTGACGGCCTGCGTCGCCTCGACCAGATTATCAATGGGCCGGGTGAGAATCCAGGTCAGAAAATAGGCGGCGGCAAAACCCACCGCAATCATCATCAGGGTAATGGTCAGCAGTTGCAGCGTGACCTGGCCCACCGTCTCATCAATCCGAGTCTGGTCCAGTCCCAGCCGGAGAACCAGCCCGGTGAAGTCCGGTATGTCAGTGGTCAGGTGGAGCAGATCGCCTTCTGGCGCTGAGGCTTCGGGGGGCGGGCTGGCGGCCACCAGCGTACCATCCTGGCTTTCGACCTGAATATAGGCCACCCGCGTATTGTGGCTGTCGCTCGAATAATGCACCTGCCGGCCCTGTAGATAAATGCCGAGCGCTTCAAAACCGTTGGCCTGGAGCAGCCGCCGGGCTTCAGCCGCGAACTCGTGGCTCAGGGCATCGCCCTGTTCAACCAGGTCGGCGGTCAGGGCCTGCCTGAGAACAAAGCGCATCTGAAGGGTGACAAACAGGCCGAGCAGGACAATCACGCCCAGCACAATCCCCAACACCTTGACCCGGACACTGGCCGCGCCGGCCACATCCCAGAAGCGTTGAAAAAGGGATGATCGGAGAAGCGGTTTTAACATCACATCCACCCTCATTTCACCGGCAGCAGGGCGATCAGAGCGTCCGGGTCGGTCTGTTCGAGATCGTGTTCGGCGGGAATTTCATGCACGGTCCAGCCCTGTTCTCTGGCATACTGCGCGACGCGGGCGGTCATGCGCTCGTGATGGCCTTCTGTCGCACGCAGGCAGCGGATGTACGTGTGGGGCAGCGCCGCCGCAGCCGGGCTGTTCACCCCCACAGGCTGTGTGAGTGTTTTGAAGGGCTGATCGGTCAGGCGTGGATCGTGGCTCCGGTTCGCCGGCAGACGCCAGCCATCTCCCTGTTCGGCGACGATCTGGTGCATCCGCGTTTCGACCTCTGGCCCCAGCACGTTCACCAGAGACTGACCATCCTGCGGCAGCACCGCATCCAGATAGATAATGTGACGGAGGCGCTCCGGCTGGCGTTCGGCCACCCCGGTGACAACCATCCCGCCGTAACTTTTACCTACCAGAAGGACCTCGCGCAAATCCTCATAGTCCAGCAGGCCGAGGATGTCCTGAATATGCGTGTCGAGATCAATATCCGGGTTGAGCAGATGCGTTCGTTCGCCCAGGCCGGTCAGGGTCGGGCGGTGGACTTCATGCCCCGCCGCGCTCAGTTTGTGGGCGACAGCGCGGAACTGCCAGCCCCCGCCCATTGCACCGTGTACCAGTACATAGGTTGCCATCGTTCCCTCACAAAAAATGTTAGGCTTCCAGATAAGTCAGGTCAGCGGCGGTCAGGCGCAGGTCGATAAATTCAAGGCAGTCGTCAAGCTGTGCCCGCGTTTTGGGGCCGATAATCGGGATGGTCGGGAAAGACTGCGACATCAGGTAGCTGAGGGCGATGGCGGTGATCGACACGCCATAGCGCGCCGCCAGTTCATGCCCACGCCGGGCGCGTTCGCGGTTGAGGTCGCTGTCATACTGGCGCTTGTCAGAGTCCTTCAGCGTGCCGTTCGCCAGCTTGGTGAAATAACCCTTCGCCTGTGACGTATAGGGAATGGCGGCCAGCCCGGTTTCGCGGTGAAAAGCCACGTCTTCGGCATCCATCAGCACCAGCGTTTTGTCGCTGATGGCTTCCCGGTTGGGCGCGGCCAGGCTCCACAGCGGCTGATTGGCGACAAACCCCGCCAGCCCATGCGTCTGCGCATAGGCGTTCGCGGCGCGGATGCGATCCACCCGCCAGTTGGAGCAGCCCAGGGCGCGAATCTGCCCGGCCTGCAGATGAACGTTCAGCGCGTCGATGATCTCACCCACCGGGATGCTGCGATCATCGCGGTGCAGCCAGTACAGGTCGATGCAGTCCGTCTGGAGGTAATGCAGGCTGGCTTCGATGTCGTGGCGCAGGTCTTCGGGTGACAGGCGCGAAATGTGCATGGTATTCAGGTCAGGGTGCGCGCCCTTTGTCGCCAGCGTGATCTGCCCGCGCAGGCCGCTGTGACTCAGCCATTCGCCCACTGTGCGTTCGCTGGCATTGGCCCCGTCCGGCAGCCACGAGGCGTAGATGCGCGCCGAATCGAGAAAGTTCCCGCCCGCCGCGACGAAGGCATCCAGCAGCTTAAAGGCATCGTCCCA
Source organism: uncultured Anaerolineaceae bacterium (assembly GCA_964552425.1). Lineage (GTDB taxonomy): Bacteria > Chloroflexota > Anaerolineae > Aggregatilineales > Phototrophicaceae. Next base: position 3,793 of record CAZKIB010000361.1, read on the forward strand.
CGTCACACTGGACCCGAACGACCCGGTTCCGAGGCACACCGCCGAGACAGAAAAATCCGTGTTTGGGATGGTAAGTGTTTTCATGGGGTTCCTGATGGGTTGGACTGTTGATCTATCTCGTCAATATTGAGCATCATGTGAGTTCTTCCCAAGAGAACAAAACAAGGGCACGTTGAACTGAATTCAATACCGGGTAATATGGCGGATTGGATTGAGCAAGAAACAGTTGTACCAAAGTTGCGGTGGCTTTTTTCTTTCCTAGTCTTCCAAGAGCATTAGCGATACTAACGCCCACTTCGCCATTAATCCCGTGCGAAAGCCAGAATTTAAGAGCCTCAATTAAATAGTTCGTTGATGCTAGCTTTAGGCCGTCAGGAACATTCCCTAAATTATAGGCCGCCGTTTGTTGTAGTTCGGGGTTATTGTGCCGATTGGTGAGAATGTCAAATTCGCGTCGTAGATCAGATAAATTCCGTAGCTTATCAGCGATTTTTTCCAGTATTTTAACCTCAGTTCGGGATAAGAGCTTCGAGCTGAGGCAGGTCAAGAGCCAA
>CAZKIB010000362.1:0-4333 GCA_964552425.1 uncultured Anaerolineaceae bacterium
CTGTAAAGCCGGGACCGAGGCGGTGCAGGCGTCGATTGGTTTCATTGGCAGCGGCATGGCCCGTTACACGCTGAGCATCGGCATGGACACGGCGCAGGGTCGCCCCGGTGACGCGCTGGAATACACCGCAGCGTCTGGCGGCGCGGCCTTTCTGCTTGGTCCGGCGGATGAAGCCTGCGCAGTCTATCAGGGCAGCTACAGTTTCGTGACCGACACGCCCGATTTCTGGCGGCGGCAGGGTGAGGAATATCCCAGTCATGGGGATCGTTTTACGGGTGAACCGGCCTATTTCCATCACACGTTGAATGCCGCGCAGAATCTGCTTGAAATGATGGGCACAACAGCGGAGGATTACACCCACGCGGTCTTCCATCAGCCCAATGTAAAATTCCCGTCACGCGCAGCGGAAACCGTCGGTTTCAAACCTGAGCAGTATAAAACCGGCCTGCTGGCGGGCGAGATCGGCAACACCTATTCCGGCTCCTGCATGATCGGCCTGACGGCGGTACTCGACATCGCCCAGCCAGGAGATCGCATTCTGATGATCAGTTATGGCAGCGGCGCAGGTTCAGACGCCTTTGATCTGCGCGTCACAGATCGCATCCGGGATGTGCAGAAGCGCGCCCCCAGCACCCGCGATTACATCAACCGCCGCACCGAAATTGACTATGCGACCTACTGCCGTTACCGGGGCAAACTGAAGGACTGACGCTCATGCCGGAAGTGGCTGTTATCGGAGTTGGACGTACACATGTCGGCGAACACTGGGAAACCGGACTGCGGGCGCTGGCGGCGGAAGCCATCCACGTAGCACTGAACGATGCCGGTCTGGAAAACGTCGATGCGCTCTACCTGGGGAACGCCTATGGCGGCACAGCCAGCAGCCAGCTTCACCTCGGCGCGCTGGTGGCGGATTATGTGGGCCTGTCCGGTGTGGAAGCCTATACCACCGAAGCGGCAGAAGCCTCTGGCGCGGCGGCGCTGCGAACCGCGTATATGGCCGTGAAATCCGGGGTGGTTAACACCGCGCTGGTCGTTGGTGTTGAAAAATCCACCGATACACTGGGCAGCGCGCGCGTGCGGGCACTTAACGCCAGTCTGGATTCGGACTACGAAGTGGCGCACGGCGTCACCCTGACCGCGCTGGCCGCTATGCTCATGCGCCGTTATATGTACGAACATGGCCTGCCGCTGGAAGTGTTCGAGGGTTTCACCATCAACGCCCACGCGAACGGCGCGCGCAGTGAACATGCCATGTTCCGCAACAGCATTAAAGCGGGTCGCTTCGCCACCGCGCCGATGATCGCCGAGCCGGTCAGCCTGTTCGACAGCGCCCCGGATGCGGATGGCGCGGCGGCGGTGCTGCTCACCTCGGCTGAAATCGCCGCTGATCTGGTCCCCCTGCCGGTGCGCGTCACAGGAAGCGCGGTGGCGACAGATGCCTTCACGCTGAATGACCGCCCGGACCCGCTCTATTTTCGGGCGGCGGCACTCTCCGCGCAGCGCGCCTTTGCCCAAGCCGGGATCACACCGGAAGATGTCAGCCTGTTTGAACTCCACGATGCCTACACGATTTTCAGCGCGCTCACGCTGGAAGCCGCAGGTTATGCTACGCGGGGCGAAGGCTGGAAGCTGGCTCAGGACAATGCCATTACGCTCGATGGTCGCCTGCCGATCAGCACCTTCGGCGGGCTGAAGGCGCGCGGAAACCCTGCCGGCGCAGCGGGAGTCTATCAGACCGTAGAAGCCTGTCTGCAACTGCGCGATCAGGCTGGCCCAAACCAGGTCCCAGGTGCAAAAACCGCGCTTATCCAGAACGTCGGCGGCCTGTGCAGCACTGCGATCACGCATATCTTGCAGGTTTGACAGACCAAACCCGGTCTATTGGTTGTTGTCCTCCTCATGATACAGGGCCATAATTCAGACTCTATGCAGGAGGACAAAACATGCCCACCCCTATCCGCCTCGGAATCATCAGCTTCGCGCACGGTCATGTCAGCACCTACGCGGATGTGATGCAGAACTTTGATGATGCGCACATCGTCGCTGCCTGGGACGAGAACCGGGAGCGCGGTGAATGCAGTTGTTCAAAATACGGCTGCACGTTTGAAACCGACCTCGACAGACTGCTGGCGCGTGAGGATATTGACGCGGTTTTCATCACCAGCCCGACCAATCGCCACGCCGATCACGCGGTAGCTGCCGCGCAGGCCGGCAAACATATCCTGCTGCAAAAGCCAATGGCCCTCAGTCTGGAGGACTGCGATAAAATCATTGACGCCGTGAAGCAGTATGGCGTGAAATTCAGCCTGTGTTACCAGATGCGTGCCGACCCGGTCAATCAGAAGATGAAGGACCTGCTGGATACCGGCGCGGTAGGCAGGGTGTTTATGGTGCGCCGCCGTCATGCCATCCCGGTCCTTCTCAATCCAACCTTTGCCTATCCGGGCAACTGGCACATTGACCCGGTGCAGAATATGGGCATGTTCATGGACGATGCCTCCCACGCGGCAGACTGGTTTTTGTGGATGCTCGGCCGGCCCACCAGCGTCATCGCCGAGATTGATAACGTCATCACCGATGTCGCGCCAGATGACAACGGAGTAGCGATCTACCGGTTTGCACATAAGGAAATGGGCATCCTGCTGAACAGCTCCACCATGCTGGCCGCCGAAGCGACGACAGAAATATACGGCGATCAGGGCACAATCATCCAGAATTACGGGGATGTCCCCTCTGCCAACGTCCCCAATCCGCCGGGCGCGGTGGCCTTGAAGCTGTATCGAGCATCATCTGGCGACTGGGAATATTTCGACTTCCCGCTGGTCAAACATCAGGAACGCATTCGGGCTGTGCCGCGCGCGGTAGTGGACTACCTGCATGGACGGCGCAAACCCCTCGCGACGGTTGAAGATGGCCGCATTTGTGTCGAGATGATTCTCGGCGCTTACCAATCGGCGCGGGAAGGCAGGCGCGTTTATTTCGATACTGAGCAGTCTGCGACATAATCTGTCACATCGTCCTCAATTTATTAATCAAAAATTAAAGAGAGGTCTCTCATGATTATCTCATCAATGCTTCCGAGAGTCTTTGATAGCTTTACAGGCGCATCTGATAGCTTTTGATAGCCCTGTGGTACTAGAATACTTCCAATTCGTGCAAATTTGCACAATTTTTCGAACGCGAATTGAGGAGTGTAATTCACAATGCAGATTTCACGGCACTGGCGTTTGAATGCTCAACGGTATCGTCTTGAAGGTTATCGTAACTCCAACGGCCAGGTCAGTTTGCAGCCGCGCCCGGTTATTCAGAGTGACTCCCAAAATCCTGCTGTGGCCCAGAAGGAAGAAACACCTCAAAAAGCCGCCGCGCCGATTCTCTAGGAAAGTGATGTCTGGATGGAATTCTCCGACAAGCGACCCGTCAGCCTGCATACCGAGCGTTTCACCTTTGCCGGCACGGGTGAGGTTTACAGTTTTACGACACTGACAGAGCCGCCCGAAGGCTTTGATGAACAGGCCCCCTACACCCTCGCGCTTATTCGCCTGGACGAGGGGCCGCTGGTGACAGCCCAGCTTACCGATCTCGACAACCCGGTTGCCATTGGGGATCGGGTGGAAATGGTAACGCGCAAGCTTACCACCGAGGGGCCAAAGGGTATGATTATCTACGGCTATAAATTCCGTCCCCTGCTCAGGCGCAGCGAATAAGCCGCGCTGTCCCATCGAATCAAAAAGGCGATACCTCATTTCGAAGTATCGCCTTTTCATTTACAGGACGATGCTGTTAGATGGGGGTGGATGCCAGCAGCGGAGCCAGCACCAGTGAAACAATCGCCAGCAGTTTGAGCAGAATGTTCAGCGAGGGGCCAGAAGTGTCCTTAAAGGGATCGCCCACCGTGTCCCCGACGACAGCCGCTTTGTGGGCTTCTGACCGTTTTCCACCGTGATGCCCGGCTTCGATATACTTTTTGGCGTTGTCCCAGGCGCCGCCCGCGTTCGCCATCATAACCGCCAGCATGAACGCTGTCACCAGCGAGCCAACCAGCATCCCGATGAGCGTCTCTTTGCCGACCAGTGTGCCGATGAAGTTGTCACGTCCGACAATCACTAGGATTGTGATGACCACCGGAACCGCCACCGCGATCAGGCCCGGCACGATCATCTGGCGAATCGCGCTGTCCGTGCTGATCGCCACACAGCGTTCGTAGTCCGGTTCAGACGTGCCCTCCATGATGCCTGGAATTTCCCTGAACTGGCGGCGCACTTCTTCCACGATCTTCTGTGCGGCGTTGCCCACCGCCAGCATTGTGAGCGCGCTGAACGAAAATGGC
>CAZKIB010000363.1:0-2294 GCA_964552425.1 uncultured Anaerolineaceae bacterium
GGGGGTGAGGTGTGGGGGGACAAGTTCGTTATCTGTTTATTTTCCTAACTTGCATCAGCCCGTTGTGCAAGGGGCTAAAGCCACCTTGTCTGTTGTGAGCATCCTTTTTGTTTTATCCATTAGCTTTTAGCTTTTGGACAAAGGCATTGAGCATTCGCCGGATTTCAGTCAGTTCGGTCATGAGATTCTTATACTCCTGCTGGCCCACATAACCAGGTTCATGAGCAAGCAGCAACTGATAGTCCAGTTCAGCAGCTGAACTCATAGCGATGAGTACAAAACGACTAAAATCCGCATCGCTCTCTCTGGCACTCCCTTCCGCAATATTCGAGGGAATTGAAACTGCACTCCGTCTGATCGGGCTTGTTAAGCCAAACTTTTCTTCTGCCGGAAGCTGGGTTGTGAGTCGGTACACATCCAGTACAAACTGGTGTGACCGCTGCCAGACTTTTAGATTGCGGTAATCCTGCATATTGATCCGCTAAAAGCTATGAGCTAACTGCTAACCGCTTCTCAATACACTCTTTCCTTCGGCGCGAAGCGTTTGTCCACCGCTTCCAGCGAACGATTCACCTGCTTCTTGGTGTTCAGCTTCAGCTTATGCGCCGCTTTCGGGTAGGGATCACCCGTTTCGGAACAGGCCAGCGTATGCACCATCCAGTTCTCGTCGTCGCGCTCTTTGTAATCCTCACGGCTGTGACCGCCCCGGCTCTCAGTCCGCTGGAGGGCGCTTTCCGCCGTGATAATCGCCAGATCAAGCAGGCAGCCCAACTCCCAGGCTTCCATCGCATCGGTGTTAAAGATGCTGCCCGAATCGTCGATGTGCAGGTCATTCATATAACGATCCCGCAGGCCGGTCACTTCTTCGGCCTCGCCCACGCGACCGACTCGAAGGCGACGATGTCGCGTGTTCCTCGCGGAACACACCGACCTTATCCATCATCACCGTCTGCATCTGCTTGCGCAGCGCGCCGGGCCGGCTGCTGCCTTTAGCCGTGCGGATGCGGTTGAACTCGGCCTGCACTTCCTCTGCCGGGTTGGGCGGCAGGGGGATCAGATTGGCATGTTTGACAAACTCGGCGATGCGTTTGCCGCCGCGCCGTCCGAACACGACCAGATCGACCAGCGAATTTGTGCCAAGACGATTCGCCCCATGACAGCTTACGCAGGCGCATTCACCGGCTGCATACAGGCCGGGCAGCACGGTCCAGTTTTCGTCGATGACCACCTCGGCATCCACGTTGGTGGGAATGCCACCCATCGCATAGTGGGCTGTCGGCGCAATCGGCATGGGTTCGGTCAGCGGGTCCACGCCCAGGTAAGTGCGGCAGCTATCGAGTGTTTCGGCCAGATTTTTGGCGATATAGGCGTTATCAATGCGGCGGCTCTCACCGGCTTCCGCCAGGTAGCGGTTGACCGTCTCCGGGCGAATGTCGAGGTGGACGTAATCCTTACCGCCAATGCCCCGCCCCGCGCGGATTTCCAGATAGATCGAACGGCTGACCACGTCGCGGCTGGCGAGGTCTTTAATGGTCGGCGCATACCGTTCCATGAAGCGTTCGCCGTTGCGGTTGAGCAGAATGCCACCCTCACCGCGAATGCCTTCAGTCAGCAGCACACCCAGACCGTACAGCCCGGTGGGGTGAAACTGATAAAATTCCATGTCCTGCATGGGGATTCCCCGGCGGAACAGGATCGCCGCGCCATCCCCGGTCAGGCTGTGGGCGTTGCTCGTCACCTGCCAGATACGCCCCCAGCCGCCTGTCGCGAACAGGGTCGCCTTGCCATGAAAGATGTGGAATTCACCCGTGCCTAGCTGGATAGCGACCACCCCGACCACCGCGCCCTGGTTCATGATGACATCCACGACCTGGTACTCATCAAAGAAGCGCACTTTGTTTTTGATGCACTGCTGGTACAGCGTCTGCAAAATCATGTGGCCGGTGCGATCCGCCGAATGGCAGGCCCGGCGCACGGCTTTCTCGCCAAAATTGCTGGTATGGCCGCCAAAACGCCGCTGGCTGATGCGCCCGTCGGGGGTGCGATCAAAGGGCAGCCCCATGTGTTCCAGTTCAATAATCGAATCGACGGCTTCTTCGGCCAGCACTTTGACGGCATCCTGATCGGCCAGATAATCGCCACCCTTGACGGTATCGTACATGTGCCAGAGCGGTTTGTCTTCTTCCAGGTTGCCGAGAGCGGCACCGATGCCGCCCAGCGCCGCGCCGGTGTGGCTGCGCGTGGGGTACAGCTTGCTGACGACAGCCACGTTCGCGCCCCCCTGGCTGGCGTAC
>CAZKIB010000363.1:2318-3790 GCA_964552425.1 uncultured Anaerolineaceae bacterium
CTGCGCCGACAATGATGGCATCAAACTGATGTGTTTGCATGATTACTACTACTCCTCAAACCCAGTACGTTCCAGCAGGAACACATCACGATGCGTGCCTGCGTCATTTATGCACTATGGATGCAGGCCAGCGGCGGCTTCTGCGGCCATCTCAATCGCCGTTTCGTCAATCGTCCCGATCAGCGCGCCCGTGCCCAGCACCAGCAGCGTGACCGCCGCGATGACGCACAGGTAAATGCTGGCCCGGCGCAGCAGCGGGCTGCTCATGGTGTAATCCGTCAGGACATAGCGCAGGCCGTTGAAGCCGTGTGTCACCACCAGCGCCAGCAGCGCGAAATCGTAGACGCGCCAGATCGCCACGCCGCCAATCAGCAGGTTCCAGCGGTTGGCGACGAATTCCACCGCTGTGCCAGACTGGTTGATGATGCCCCCTGTGCCGACAATCGTGTGGCCCTGCGCCGTAATATCGAACACCCCTTGCAGCACGTGCATCATCGCCAGATGCCCGAACACCAGTGGGACAATCAGCAGGCCGCTGACGCGCATGAATGACCACCAGAAGCGCTCAATGCTGCTGCCGGAGTGCCTGCCGCCGGCTTTGGATTCGGTATCGCCCGCGATCAGACCATGCACAAGGGAATAAAAAATGGCGGCTACCGCAGCGGCAGCAAAGCCCGCCAGGAAGGGAAGCTGGCCGACAATGACTTCATCTAACGGCAGGAAGGGTTCGCCGCTGTTGTAAAAATCCAGCACGTGGCTGAACATCAGGATAAACACCGGCACAAGAATGATGACCGTGATTGCCAGCACGATAAAGGCCGCGCGCTGCTGGTACTGCCACAGATGAGGCCGGTAATCCAGAAGAATGATTCGCAGGCCGTTAATCGCATGATAAATCACGCAGGCAACCAGCCCGAACTCGCCCAGCGTGAACAGGGGCGATTGGTAAGTCGCAATCGCTTCGACATATTTTTCCGGGTAAAACACCGCCCAGGACGTATCAATCACATGGAGGGTTAAAAACAGCACAACCCCCAGCCCTGTGATGCGATGCAGCACCCAGCTCCACTGCCCAATCGCACCCCGGTAACGCAGGGTCTCGGTGACAGTTAAAACCAGTGCGGTCAAAGTAGCCAGCCTCCTCGAAGTTTAGGAATGGGGAAAACTTCTTGCTCAGATTTGTGAATGTGAGAGGATTATAACACCCTGGCAGAGGCCCCGCAATGTTTATTACTTTCAAAAAGTTCTGAATTTCGCAGGCCGCAAGTCCACCTTGACACCTGCCGCCCCCAGTTCTACAATGAGCTTACTTCATGGGCCTGTAGCTCAGCTGGGAGAGCGCTACAATCGCACTGTAGAGGCCAAGGGTTCGAATCCCTTCAGGTCCAAGTCACGAAAACTAGGCATATACAGATCATCCGGGAACGGGAATGTGTAGTAGAGCGTTCCCGTTCCTTCTTTTATTACGATCT
>CAZKIB010000363.1:3800-4283 GCA_964552425.1 uncultured Anaerolineaceae bacterium
CGCCACAAACTGCTGGATGATGCGCCGCACCAGTGCCTTCTCCTCACTTTCGAGCGCATCCCGCATATAGCAGATCCAGCCTTCGAGAGCTTCATCACTGATCTGCGCGATCTGACCCGGATTGACCTGCAAGGCTTCCAATACGGCTAATTCAGAAAGCAGCTCTTCTTCCTCACGGCGACGTTCATCGTAGCGCTGTTGCAAGTGTTTTGCATAGCCCATGTTCTCGATGGCATCCATGATGTTTTCCAGCGATTTCTTCACTTCTGCAAGTTTGTCCTCAATCGCGGTGATGCGCGTACCAGCATCGCTACTGCGTTCTTCCAATGACTGAGCGATGTTCTTCGCCAGTGGTCGCAGGTTTTCAATAGTCAGCACATGCGCCAGTAGATTTTCGATCACAGTCTGGTCGAGGGCTTTGGTGCTGACTCGCTTTGCCTCACACGCCTGACCGCGTGAATTCTTCATAGTCGAGCAGATGAA
>CAZKIB010000364.1:0-4241 GCA_964552425.1 uncultured Anaerolineaceae bacterium
GATGGTCCATGTTGTGGTCATTCTGCTTCCTTTCGTCTCATCGGTTCAGATTGTTTGTCTATGAATATTCGATTGGGATGACTAACGCTGCCCAACCTAATGTAATCAACACCCGACGGCCATCCGCGCTGACATCTGGGAGTTGACTTGTGACGGCCTCGCTATCTAGCAAGTCACGTACATCCTCTCCTAAACGCTCAATTAAGTTGATGGTGTCAAGCGGTTCATCAGAACCCAATCGGTACAAACTGAGTGAAAGTTTGAAGGGATCAAATGACACCAGATAGTCGTTACCTGCCAGCCAATTGGGTCTCTCATTGTCAGGAAAAGAATGAACAAGCTCAAAACTTGGAAACTCCCTGATGGTCCATACATTGAAACTACAGGCCAGCGCCAGATAGCGATCATCGGCACTAAATCGACGCGGACAACCAACTTCCCTGGTGGTTAATTCCATATCTTCCATTTGATAGTTGCTACTATCCTGGCGTTGCCAAAGCTGGATTGAAGCTCCCACATTGGAAAAGAAATCTCCTGTAGTAGTCAAAAAAAGGTCTCCTGCCTGAGACGAGGCAGCAATCAACGGCGTCGGTAATCGGTAATCTATGCAACTCTCCAGCCGCAGGGTACACACAAAGAACCCACCCTCCTCCTCACCAAAAGAATCCCTGTATTGGCCGAACCAGCCTGTACCGATAGCCGACACATTCGAGTATTGCCAATCGAGTGCATGCCGCAGCAACTGGTTGGCGACAACACCCCAGACCAATATGTCGTTGTTCATGAGTGTGGCGACATACTGACTGTCTGCCGACCAACTCAGGTGGTCGATCCAAGGATAATCAATATTCACGATAACGGGGGCACTGCGATACAGATCCAAGTCAGGCAGGGTGAGTATTTGTAAATCTTTTGGTGTGCCGAGCGCCAGATATTGTCCATTTGGCGAGAAAGCGTGACCATGCCCGAACTCCGTTTCATCAACACGCAGTTGTCGTGCTGGCAGCAGATAACGCACCTCAGCCCCAGCGCCTGTTTCGCCCAAATCCCAGAGATACTGCTTTGCGCTAATGAAGGAATAGCGTGAGTCACGTCTGCTATAGGCCGTGGCATGGGCGAAGACGAACGCCCCATCCGGCGATAGATCCGGGTGGCTTAACAACTGATTGTCCGCAAAACCCAGTACAATAATCTCACTGCCAAAGCGTGGCTGGGTGTCGCCCTGACCGAAGACCGGCACAGTGAGCATCACCACGCCAATACAGAACAATAGCCTGGAAATAATACGCATGGCTGTTTCCTTTCGCAACCTGACCAAAACTAACGAACCCGATTAAATGGATTGGTATCCTGGGTAGTAATTTCAGGCAGCCCTTCGGTATCAATACTACCCTGGCCTGGCCCATCCTCACTAACCCACCCATAATCGCTGTATCCTCCTCTGTCGATGCCAACATAAAACCACCGCTTGCCTACTACAGTCTTTTGTCCGAGAACAACCATCGTCTCGCCGAGGGCTAATCCTCGTGGTAGCGTTGTTGATTCTGGCTCATAGCGAACAAAAATCCCGCCTGAAAACTGCATATTTGTATATGTTGTACTTATATCAGATCCAAGCGCTGCTGCCACCTGCTCTATAGGTGCATGGCGAAGCTCATTCACCGCTATGGCGTCATTAAGGATAGGCTGCAAAAATGCTCGTTGCTCAGGGGTTAACTGTACTGCTCCAGTAACTAGATTCTGTAGAAAGTTAGCTATGATCTCAGGATCGCCGCCTCTCATTTCGTCCCCTGAGGTCGGGGAGCCTCTATCCGCCCCCGCAAAATCTTTGAATACTTCCACCATCCACCCGACTAATACTTGATCGTTGAATGGCGATTTTCTGTAATCTCCGAAACCAGATGAGTTCACAAAGGCATGTACCATTTCATGGATGATCAAGTCGGACTGCATTTCTTCAGCAAATACATCAAACCGATCATATATGATGTGATCGGCCGTAAATCCTTTACTGTCCTCACTAACACCCGGCGGCTTTTCGCTGACGCGCGCAAGCGTGATTGGCCCCATAATCCGCCGAAAGACTTCGTATCTTTCGTCCAAAGATGCCCCTGTTTGTTCAGCAAGCCATCCAGCAAATGTGTCCGCCCCTTGCCGATATTTATCCAACACCATGAGCGCCTCAATAGGATTTGCAGGTAGTGACTCACCGGCTAAAGCGTTAATCCCATTGTCGTCGATAGTGATTCCAAAAATCTCTTTAATAGCGGCTTGGTAAACTTCTGTCGCACCTTCTGCTGACAAGGCGGCGATGATTTCATCTAGCTCACCACCTTGCTGATCCGACAGTTCCCGGTATCGTTCTAAAAGGTTTGCATAGTATTCGAGGGTTTCAATACCATCAGTTTGTGTTGTTGGATTAATCGCCCCTAAATTGCGGTCAGAACTAAACCCGTTCTCGCTGCGAGCATCGGATTTTACCAAAATTCGGTGTATCTGCTCAGTGTCTTGCTTATTCCAGCCAGTACGAGCATGAGCCTTCAGATAATCTTTATTGGAAACATAGGGTGGTTTGCCTTCATGCTGAATCCTTCTGAGTACACCCTCTCCCAACCGGCTGCCAGATAAGGCCACCTGCAATTCGGTATCTACAGGTGTGATGCTCAATAGTTTTTGCTTGTTGCTACTTGTACTAGACCTTCCGCTTGCCCGTCCGCTGGAACGTCCCGACGATGCGCTGCCCGACTTTGCCGCGCTGGATGACTGGCTGCTTGTGAAACCAGATGGCCTGGTTGACATAGCTGGGCTAGCAGCCGGTTTACTTGCCGCACCAGGTTTCGATGTCGCAGGCTTTGGCGCGACTGCTTTGATAACCCTATTGACAAAATTGCTTACAGCTTTGAAGAGGTTCAACACGGTTCCTTCTCCCAATTGAGTTCAAGGTCAACGACAGTTCACTGTTAAAACAAGTCTATTCCTCAAATCCTTTTCAAAAATGGCGAGCAGCCGCCGTTTGCACGACGGCCTGACTCGCACTTCATCCAACAGGCTAGACCGTGCCCCAGGCCGGAGCCGTGCCAATGGCCGGTTTCAGCATCGCCTGAAACATCACCGCGCCGCCGGTTTGCAGGGTCGGGCGGTAGCTCTCGATGTAGAACTCGCCGCTGTACTTGGGATCACCGCCGGTGGGGGCGGCATTTTGCCCCACCTGCACCTCCAGCGTCACCTGCGCGCCCGACGCGAACGCGCCCTGGATGACGGGGTGGTCATCCGCATAAGTGGCCGGTAAAATCAAAGCTTAACTTGTGCAAAACGTCACAGGTTCTGCTCATCTTCTTCGGTTATAGTGAGAGAAGACGGCCTGCTGACGTGTAGTCAACGAAAATAAAGTAGCGGACATCCGGGTATGCTGAGATTTTTCCAGAATTTGCGAACGAATGGCCTGCGCGATACCGAGCCGGAGCATCTCATCGAACTGCGCAATGTGGTTAAAGCCTACAAAACCGATGCGGGCGATTTTCTTGCGCTGAAGGGCATCAACCTGACGATTGACCGGGGCGAGTTTGTCGGGATTATCGGCAAATCCGGCAGTGGAAAATCCACGCTCATTAACATGCTCACCGGCATTGACCGGCCCACCTCCGGCGAAATCTATATCAATAAAACTGGCATTCATCGCTTTGACGAAGGCCAGATGGCGCGCTGGCGAGGGCGTAATCAGGGGGTGATTTTTCAGTTTTTCCAACTGCTGCCGACGCTGACGGTGGTGGAAAATGTGATGTTGCCGATGGATTTCTGCAATACCTACGCCCCCCGCGAACGTCTGGAACGGGCCATGCACCTGCTGGAACTGGTGGATGTGGCCGCGCAGGCGCACAAGCTGCCGTCGCAGATTTCCGGCGGTCAGCAGCAGCGTGTGGCAATCGCGCGCGCGCTGGCGAACGACCCGCCGATGATTATGGCCGACGAACCGACGGGCAATCTGGATTCCAAAACCGCCCGGCAGGTCTTTAATCTGTTTGAAAAGCTGGTGGCCGAGGGCAAGACGTTTCTTATGGTGACGCATGATGATGATCTGGCAAGCCGAGTCACACGGACGATTGTGATTGCCGACGGCGAGATCGTCAACGAATGGCTGGTGAAGGCACTGCCGACGCTGACGCAGGAACTGCTGGTCAAAGTGACGCGCCAGCTTCAGCCGCGCAGCTACGCGCCCGGCGAACCCATCATTCTGCAAGATT
>CAZKIB010000365.1:0-4223 GCA_964552425.1 uncultured Anaerolineaceae bacterium
ATGGGCGAATTCTTGCCGACCCGATACAGCGTCGCTTTGATTGCCAGCACATCCGGGTCGTGGGCTGCCGCGCGGAAAAATTCTTCGACAGGGAGAAATGAATCGTAAGGATGGTGGACCAGAATATCGGACTGGCGAATGGCTGCGAAGATGTCCTGATGCGAGAGAATTTCCGGCACACGCGGCACATACGGCGGGAACTTGAGTTCCGGGCGATTGAGACTGTACAGCTCAAATAATGCGGAAGCCCCCAGCGTTCGCTCCACCTGATAAACATCGTATTCAGGATCAACCTGAAGCTCCTGCACCAGCCGGTTGAGCGTGCGGTCATTTATGGCGCTGGTGACGCTGAGGCGGACGACGTTGCCAAATTCCCGTTCGCGCAGCGATTCCTCGATCAGCGCGCTCATGTCCAGAAAGCGATCTTCCTGTTCATGTTCAAAGTCAATATCCGCGTTGCGTGTTACCCGAAAGGGATGATATTCGACCACCTGCATCCCTGGAAACAGGGTAGCGAGGTTGTCGGAGATTACATCCTCCAGCCATAAAAAGGTCTCGCCCGACCTGACATTGCCGCCATAGCGGCGCAGCAGCGCGTTCAGGTCGATCAGCCGGGGCAGCACATCGGGAATTTTGAGGCGCACAAATTCGAGCGCGCCGTTGGCCGGACCAACCGGACGCCGCAGCCAGATCGCCAGGTTCAGGCTGAGATTGGAGATAAACGGAAACGGGCGGGCGTGATCGACTGCCAGCGGGGTGAGGACCGGAAAGACCTCTTCCTGAAAATAGGCAGTGACGGCGCTGCGTTCCTCCGGGCTGAGATCATGCAGGGTACTCAGGCAAATCCCGACAGCGCACAACTCATCCAGCACCTCGCTGAGTGTCTGGCGCTGCTGCTGAATCAGTTCCATAACCCGGCGGCGGATTTCGAGCAGCAGCTGCCGGGGTTGATAGCCATCAGGCCGGGTCGTTGCCAGACCCAGGCGCATTTTGTTGTGCCAGGAGGCCACCCGCACCATGTAAAATTCGTCCAGGTTGGTGCTGAAGATTGCCAGGAATTTCACGCGTTCCAGCAGGGGCAGGGTGCGATCCTGAGCCATCGCCAGGACACGCCGGTCAAATTCGATCCAGCTTAACTCACGGCTGGTGTACGTTTCAGGTGTCAGCTCTGGCAGTGTCATTTCCTGGTCAATCGTGTCAGTCATGAGATCACCCTAAATTCCCTACGATCTGATATTATCCCTTCCCCATTGAAAGTACAACCATTCGGCATGGGCAGCGTAATAAGTTCATCAGAATTTAAATTGCCATATAGACTTTCAGGCCGATTTTAGGGTATGATAACGGGTGGCTCACTTGTAAAATCCGGCGCAATCGGACAATTTTGAGGTGGTGGTTATGCCCTTATACACATATCGCCGTGAAGATGGCACAACGTTTGATTATCGTCAGAAATTTCTGGACGAACCGTTGGTGACGTGTCCTACCACCGGGCAGAAAGTTGTTCGCGTGGTACACGCTGCGGGGATCATTTTCAAGGGTTCCGGTTTTTATGTGAATGACAGCAAGAGCGCGTCGAATGGGAATCTGAGCAGCGGCAAGCATAAGGAAACCGCAAAAGAATCAGCGGGCGAAACTTCGTCCGAGACGAAAACCGAGAGCAAGACCGAAGTAAAGGCGGAAGCGAAGAAGGTCGAGAGCGCTGCCGACTGAGCAGGGGCGTGTGTGCCTGTAGAAGGGCTGAGTGGCGATCCGCTTTCCGCTCGAAGTTTAATACCCATCAGCCGCATTCGGGATTTATGGGTACGTTCAGAATTGAAATAAACGCTCACCAGGCCGGTGAGCGTTTGCGTTATAGCTGAAAATTCCCCGTGACACGGACAATTTTCTGTTCGTAGTTGACCACAAATTCCAGCAGGCGGCTTTGTAACTGCTGCCAGGTGGTGCTGTCGAGAATGTCTTTCATGGAAGGCAGGTCCCTGGCGATGCCTTCAGTCATGATCTGGGGGGTTTCCCCTCGGCTGTAGGTCGTCACCCAGGCCCCCGAATGTTTGAGACCCAGATTGGTCGTGCCCGGAATCCACTCGCGTACCAGAAATTCGAAATATTCTTGATCACGGCCGGGTTTAATATCCCAGTTCATGATCAACTTGACGTTCACAGATGATTCTCCCTCTACCTAGGATTCAAGATCGAGCCGGGGGCGCAGCGCGATAACCTGGCAGGGCCCCGGTTGTAACCCGCAGCATATCTTCTTCCTGAATCTTGCTGATCCCCATGGCTTTGGTGAAGCGCTCCAGCGGTTCCAGGTTGATTTTCAGGCCCGGAATGGCGTAGTGCATGGGGATGACGAAATGGGGTTCAATCAGCCCGATGACATCGGCGGCCTGAGCGGCGCGCAGCGAATTACCCCCGCCAACGGGGATCAGCAGCACGTTAACTTCGCCAATCGCTTCAATGGTGGATTGATCGGGCACATGGGCGAGATCACCCAGATGCAGCACGGTCAACGAGTCATAGCGGAACAGATAGGCGACATTCCAGCGCACCTGATCTTCCCCGATGTAGTGCATGGCAATGCCGGAAATAAACAGATCGCCAATTTCGTATTCGCCGGGGCCAGTCACCGTCAGCACAGAACCTTTGATCTCGTCCGCCGCGCCGTGCCCTGGTTCATTGTGGCTGATGCTGACCACATCCCCTTTGAGCTTGAGCGGTGGAAGACCGATGGATTCTGAATAAGGATCGGTGATAATTGTGGGGCGGTTGCGCTCGGTAATCCGAAAGCAGCTGTGCCCGTACCAGGTAATATCCAACGACAAATTCTCTTTCTGATTCTTTGTGCGTTATCCTGTCTATTATAGCGGATTGGGAGGGCACAGGAAAGCGTCATCATGGGAATTAGCGATCAGTTCGAAGCCGGGCTGAACCCTTACTGGCGGGTGACGGTGGTTGGGCGCGGGGTGGTCAGGGTCGAATCCGGCGGGCTGAATCTGCGGACGGACATCACCCCGGCGGGCGTATACAGCGACGCGCAGATCAGCGACTATCAGACGGCGGACTTCCGCTGGCGGCCCCCGCTGCGCCTGACGGTGACGGCCTGTGCATCCCCCGGCGCGGATCAACTGCGGGGCACGGCCGGCTTCGGGTTCTGGAATCAGCCGTTTATGCCGGGGCAGGCCCGTTTGCGTCTGCCACAGGCAATCTGGTTTTTCTTTGGCTCACCGCCTAACAACATGGCGCTGGCGCGGGGTGTACCCGGCTTCGGCTGGAAAGCTGCGACGATCAACGCGAGGCGCTGGCAGTTCCTGGCTCTGGCTCCGGCTGCGCCAGTGGGCGTGCTGCTGATGCGTATCCCGGCGCTCTACCGGCGGCTGTGGCCGATTGGGCAGCAGGCGCTGGGAGTCAGCGAGTTTCTGCTGGACAGCGCGCTGCTGGCCGAAACGCACACCTACACACTTGACTGGCGCAAGGATGGGGCGACATTCTCAGTCGATGGACAGGCGCTGCATGAAGCGCTCACCGCGCCGCGCGGTCCGCTGGGTTTCGTCGCGTGGATCGACAACCAGTATGCGGTAGTCACGCCGCAGGGCCGGCTCAGGTTTGGGGTCGTGCCGCTGGATGCGCCGCAGCGTTTGCGGCTGGAGGGTGTCACGATTGAGACGGGGTGAATCCGGTTGGGATCGAGGCAGCCCGTCAGATGGTCCTTAGCGATCCAGTCTTCCGGCAGCCTTCAGTACAGCCAGCGCTTCGGCGGTCACAAACGGGTTCATCCGCTGACTGCTGATGCCGCCCCAATCGACCAGCGAACGCCCGCTGACTGCCCGTGTCGTCACCTGATAATACTTCTGCTCTGCCGGGAACCCGCCACCCGGCAGACGCTTCGATGCCAGCAGGTCAAGCGCCGCGTCACAGCGTTCATCCCGAATAAACCCCGCTTCGGCCAGCACCTTCAGCCCAAAGAGAATATCGTAATGCCAGTAGCAGGGATAATGCAGGTCGATGAAATGCTGGTCCATCACCTGCCCATCGCGCAGGCGTTTGAACAGGTGGCGTTTCAGGAAGATTTCGGCAGCCTGTTCGACAGCGATCTGAACGCGCGCGCGGCCCGTCTGCCGGGCGTAAAGCGCCAGCCCGCGCAGGGGGCGGCCGTCGGGCGCGGTCGCGTTCAGGGCCAGCCTGGGCACCTCGTCGCGAAGGCGCTGCTGGGCGTCCACCGTCCA
>CAZKIB010000366.1:0-4166 GCA_964552425.1 uncultured Anaerolineaceae bacterium
AGCGTTGTTTTGGCATCCATCTATTGTACGTCTTTGTTCGATTTTCTCAATTAGAGATTTCACAATAGGGTTTATGCAGGTTGGGTCGTCAGCGAAAGAGCAGGTATTGCACCCAAGACTGTGAGAGGCCATTGGAAACCTGTCGTCACGACCGAGGAATTTGAGCGTGGGTTGGAAATCCTAACTTATCGAGATCGACACCGCGTTGCCAAACGCCGACATGTTTATCTGCTTAAGGGTCTCGTGTACATTGAGGACGCACATACGGGTAAGCTCATCAAACTCACTGGATCCACATCGAATTCCCGTCGCAAAGGTGATGGTACAGCATACTATTGTGTCTGGAGCAGCGATATCAATATCCGTTGTGATGTGGTAGAGGGATATATCGCCGAATTGATGAGTGAAATTCAGGTTGAACCTGACATGATTCCTGTCATTAAGGAAGCATACACTATGGATATTGCTGAAAAGCTGGGACACCTACGCCCCAGCGAACAGCAGGAATTAGAAGCTGCCTTAAAAGCTGTGGATGAAGAAGAAGCACGAGCCGCTCGTCTGTATGCGGCGGGCAAAATAACCGATCATGTATGGGATGCCCTCTGGGAGGAATGGCAGGACAAAAGGCGAACGATACAGACCAGTTTAGCGTCCTTAAGCCGCCAGCATGAGGGCCACATCGCGGATTTGGATGCAGCTCTGACAATCATCGCAAAAGTGGGTATACTGTACAATAATCTTGAGCAGTGTAGTCAACGAGATGTATTGCGCGAGATGGTTGACAAGATCGTTGTTGACCGTGCGGGAAACGTTGTAAGGATGGATTTGCTTCCGCCTTTCGCTTATCTGAAGCGATTGACAGATCAGGCGAAACGCGAAGCGAATTCGGAAGGTAGCTCAAGAAACGAAAACAGCGGCCCATTAGCCGCTGTCCCCGAATGTTCGGATTGTACCTTATCAGGTGGACCTGAGGGTCTCAGGTACGTTAACTAGGCATATACTCCAGTTCGATATTCCCCTGCCAGCCTCAACTGAAAGCGACCAGCGTAACCCTGACAAAGCCCAGCTTCGAGCTGACATCCTCACCATGCTCCAGCAAGGAATGAGTTATCGTAAAATTGGTGCAGCACTTGGTATCCACTGGACACGAGTGGGACAGATTGTGCGGATGGACAGGAATCACAGTGAAACTGGCTAACCAGTTTCCAATTCAGAGAGCGAATTGACTGGACAGCGATAGCCGCTCCGCTTCATGATCGCCAGGAATTCATCGGCCTCAGCGAGAGATAATACATTGGCTCGCACCAGATTCATGAGTGCGCCGAGTGTGCCTGACACCATGAGTCCGGTTTCCCGCGCAGCGCGGCGAGCGTCGCGGTCATCCGTTAGCATGATCCATTGCCGAGACTTTGCCAGAGCAATACACGCCGCTTCGCCTCGTCCCAGGGTTTGATTCAGATGTTCCGCCATCACACGCTCATCATCAGTGAGTTCAATGACCTGAAGCCAACTCCAATCCACAGAAGGAATGCGCGCAGTTTGTACACCAACCTCCAATTCATCCATCACCGCGCGCACCGTGACTGGTTGATCAAATGCGGCTGCCAGTAACTTTGACTGCTGGATGTGGGCGAAATTGCTGAGCAGCGTGTTATCGACGACCGCTTCAGTCATTCTGCTTCTGTTCTGGCGTACTGCGCGGAAGCTATCTCTTCCTGAGCATCTTCATGTGTCTCTGGCCCCAGACGGAGCGGAATCCCCAAGCGCTCAAAGCGTTCCATGAGTTCATAGCGCGACAGTCCCAACATCTCAGATGCTTTCGCCAGGCTGATCTGTTCATCGAGATAGAGACGCATCACCTCATTAACATCACCGGCCTGCAAATCGCCAGTCTCTTGCAGCACATAATCCACCAGTGCTTTGAGTATCTTGTAATCAAGGAGATCCAGAAGCACAATTTGATCTTCACCATAGCTCTGCACGAAGACGGTGTAGCCTTTGCGAACCTGATCGACGATTTCACGGGTATTGCGGGCGAGATCCGTTCTCGAAATAGTAACCTGCATGGTTATTCTCCAACAGGAAACGATGCTTTAGTTTACATACTTTACGTAAAGTATGCAAGGTCGAGATAAATAGGCTTAAACTTCCACAGGTACGGTCATGTATGATCGCCTATGGTTGCAACCTCAAATAGATTCACTCTGTTCATTCATCTCTGTCATCAGGGATACAGGGAATGATGCCTTTGCGATAGGCTTCTTCCTGGATCGGGTGTGGCATCCGGCGAATATCGACAATGAAACCATTGACCGAAACCAGCCAGACGGTTGGATGGGCGGCTAACTGGCTCGGCAGCAGCCAGCGGTGGTCGAACAGATGAATTTTGAGCGCATCGCGGATTTGCTTGGCTTTGCCACTGGCACTGTTCTGGTTTACATCAAAAAGCGCGCACAGATCGCGGGCTGGAACGTGCGGGGTTTGCGATTTATCGAACAGGAAGTTGACCTGACCGAGGGCGTAGACGATACCTGCGGCCCAGGTTTTCGGTCGCCCACTGGCAAGGCTTTCGGCTGAGAGCGGCGGCCATCCTGCGGCTTAAATCAGCATACTCCTGGCTCAAATGCCTGACACAAATCGCGCCGGTGAGCGCGATGATCTCATCGTAGATACCACGCATCTTCTCCGGCACTTTTTCGTCACTCATCACCTGTCCCTGCGACTTCTTTCAGCCACTGCGCTAACCCGCGCTCCAGGTCATCCAGTGAGTCATAGAATTGCTCTCCCTCCCACACCAGGCCGCCGGGGTAGAGTGCGCGGATGAATGACATGCTGTATTCATCAGAGCCAATTTCTATCCAGCCGCGCTCAGATACGAAGCGTTTGATGTTGGGATAACGGTGTGCGAAAGCATCCGGCATCAGAACGTATGTCCTCTGCCGACCCAGTAATGCCAGTCTTTGATGGCTTCAATCATCATCGGGTCGCCTGCTGTCGGCTCAAGCTGTGCCAGCGGCACGCCTACTGTGCGATCCCCAAACCGGATGATGACAATCATGTCGCTCATACAATCGTCTTCATCCGCCATTTCCAGCACCTGAGCCACCTCGCCCACTTTCAGGGGTGATGTTTTACGTGAGGCAGTGCAACGCGTTTTGAATGGGAACGTCATACGCTCCTCAAGGTAGTAGTACCAGCCGAGAGCCTGTTCTTCAGGGCCATAAGCATCAACAATCGCCTCATTGTGAATGCGATTTTCTCGTTCTTCATCCCGTTCGATCATCGTCACTCAAAACCTTTTCATCAGCATCTGTATCATTTTACCGCTTACCACCGGTCATGTAAGCGAACCGCGCCTCTCTGCTGCCAGATGGATTGCGCGTTAATCACGCAGCGGATGCGCTTCACAACTCGCCTTTATACGTGGACGACCAGCCAAACAATGCCCTGAGACGCTGGGCTGGATTGAATTTGAACACCGCCCCAGAGCGCCGCACGTCGATATAAAACGTACCGAAATTACGCAATGAGACGCTTTCCTCTCGCTTCAATGCCTCGTAAATTTCTTCTAACATAGCATCTGCTACAGGTTCAATCTCGCCAGGGTCTTTCGATAAGCGCCCGGCAATACGGTTGACCAATTGTGTTTTATCTATCCGTTCACCCATGCTGTTTACTCAAACTCTGGCTCAATATCTTGCGATGCGAGCCAATCCAACATGCGCCGCTGTTCACGCGCGTCACGGAATTTGAACCAGTTCTCCTGAGCTTCAGGATAACGATACAGCGCATCCTTGAAGCGCCGAAACGCGCCTGAACCCTGAATGGCGACTTCGAGCAGTTCCCGCAGATGCTCACCTTCCAGCGACCAGATGTATTCCTGCATATCCCGGTAGACATCACGAGAATCCTGCTTTGGGATCATCCGATAGCGGTTATCAGCGTCTCCCTCGACCCGCGCCATACCCAGCAACTGCTGGCGGTCGATGTCGGTCAGGTCAGTCTGTGCCTGCAATATCGATTCGATATCGTCGCTATCTTCATGGGCAAGCACTTCTTCCAGTTGATCAACGACATAATCCTCAACGAAGATCACTGCGCCGGTTTCCGTGTCAAGGTAAGCCGTTGTTTCATAGCTGCTCAGCTCGAATGCGGTTTCAAAATCT
>CAZKIB010000367.1:0-4161 GCA_964552425.1 uncultured Anaerolineaceae bacterium
GCGCCGGGGCTGAGGATTGGAGTGAGGTTCCACTGACCCACAGCAGCGATGTCGAGCGCGGCATCGGCGTGGCGGACATGGCCTATGCGCTGCGTTCGGGGCGCAAGCACCGTGCCAGCGGCGACCTGGCCTACCATGTGCTGGACCTTATGCACGCCGTTCACGATGCCTCCAGCAGCGGCCAGCATGTCAGCGTCAGCAGCACAGTCGAACGCCCCGCTCCGCTGCCGGTGGGGTTAGCCAAAGGCAAGCTGGACGCTTAGTTTGAATCGCGGTAATCGTTGTATAACCATTTCAGGGCGCGGCGCGGCTGCGCCCATTGATTGTAGAAAGACCGTAAAATCATGACTTCCAAAGTAAATGTCGGCATCATTGGCTGTGGCAACATCAGTGACCGCTATTTCCAGTGGTGCGCCAGATTTGATATTCTGAACGTCTCTGCCTGCGCGGACCTGGACATGAGCCGCGCGCAGGCCAAAGCCGATCAGTACCGCGTCCGGGCACTGACCGTCGAACAGCTTCTGGCCGACCCGGACATTCAGATCGTCATCAACCTGACCATCCCGCAGGCTCACACCGAAGTGGACCTGGCAGCCATCGCCGCCGGCAAAAGCGTCCACAGCGAAAAACCGCTGGCGCTCACCCGTGAAGATGGCAAACGCATTCTGGACGCAGCCCGTGCGAAGGGTGTCCTCGTGGGCTGCGCGCCCGATACCTTTCTCGGCGGCGGCCTGCAAACCTGTCGCAAACTGATTGACGAAGGCTGGATCGGTACACCCGTTGCAGCCACCGCTTTCATGGTCGGTCACGGCCACGAATCCTGGCATCCCGACCCGGCGTTTTACTATAAGGCCGGCGGCGGCCCGATGCTCGATATGGGGCCGTACTACCTGACCGCGCTGGTCCACCTGCTCGGCCCGGTGAAACGGGTGACGGGTTCCAGCAAGATCACCTTCCCGCAGCGCACCATCACCAGCCAGCCCAAATACGGCCAGATCATTGACGTGGATGTCACCACTCATCTGGCTGCCGTGCTGGATTTCACCGCCGGTGCGGTGGGCACAGTCATCATGAGTTTTGATGTCTGGTCACACAACCTGCCGCGCATCGAAATCTATGGCTCGGAAGGCAGTCTGAGTGTGCCCGACCCGAATACGTTTCGCGGGCCGGTCAAAATTCGCCGGGCCGGGGCAGATGAGTGGAGCGAGATACCCCTCTCGCACAGCATCGAGGTGGAACGTGGCATTGGTGTAGCGGATATGGCCTACGCGCTCACATCTGGCCGCAAACACCGCGCCAGCGGCGACCTGGCCTACCATGTGCTGGATGTCATGCTGGCTGTCGATGACGCTTCGCGCACAGGCCGCCACATCGACATCACCAGCACCGTCGAACGTCCCGCCCCGCTCCCGCTTGGCCTGCCCAAAGGCCAACTGGATTCGTAAGATCGGAGGGTTTTTCTCATGAGTCAGCAACGCTTTTTTGTTACGGGCGCGCTGGGCTGCCTGGGGGCCTGGGTCGTCCGTAATCTGGTGCAGGAAAACGTGCCGGTCACAGTCTATGATCTCGGCAGCAACACCCACCGCTTGCAGTTGATTATGTCGGACGACCAACTCAGGCGTGTCGGTTTCGTGACCGGTGACATCACTGATCTGGAAGCGCTCGAAAGCGCCATGCGTCAGGCCGAAACCACCCACATCATTCATCTGGCCGCGCTGCAAGTGCCTTTCTGCCGCGCCAATCCGCCGCTCGGTGCGCGGGTCAATGTCGTCGGCACGGTGAACATTTTCGAAGCCGCCAAAAACATGGGCCTCAAACATGTCGTCTACGCCAGCAGCGTGGCCGTCTATGGCCGGGGTGACGAATACGACGACAACATCCTCAGCAACGATGCCATCCAGCGTCCGCGAAATCTCTACGGCGTCTACAAGCAGGCCAACGAGGGAACCGCCTTCGTCTACCATCAGGACTACGCCATCAACAGCATCGCGCTGCGCCCCTACACGGTGTATGGGCCGGGCCGCGATCAGGGTATGACTTCCACACCCACCAAAGCGATGCTGGCCGCCGCCGCCGGAAGGCCCTATCATATCTCCTTTGGCGGCTATAACGGCTTCCAGTACGCTGACGATGTGGCAAAAATTTTCATCCAGTCCGCCCGCGCCAGTTATAATGGCTCCGGGGTCTTTAATCTGGGTGGTTCTGTCGCCCACATGACCGAGGTCGTCGCCGCAATTGACGACGCCGCGCCGGAAATGGCCGGGCAGATCACCTTCGAGCCGCAGCCTCTCGCCCTGCCAGAAGGCACGGAGGATTCCGAACTCGTCAAAGCCATCGGCCCGGTTCCCTTCACGCCGCTCCGGGAAGGAGTCGCCGCGACCATCCAGCGCTTCCGGCAGGCGCTGGCCGAAAACAAAGTCAGTCTCGACCAGCTCAATCCATAGTCACGAAGGTTTCATGTGAACACAACCACGCAGATCGAAAACCTGAAAGAACTCTTTTTGCTTGATCCTGCTGTTGCCTTCTTCAATCACGGTTCCTTCGGCGCGTGCCCGAAACCCGTGTTCGAAGAATACCAGCGCTGGCAGCGTGAGCTGGAATGGCAGCCCGTCGAATTCCTGGGCCGCCGCCGTGAAAAGCTCATTGATGAAGCCCGCGCCAAACTGGCCGATTACCTGCGCGCCCCGGTGGACAATCTGATCTTTGTTGTCAACGCCACCCAGGGGATTAACACCGTCGCCCGTTCGCTCAATCTGCAACCGGGGGATGAAATCCTCACCACGAACCATGAGTATGGCGCGGTCAATAAAACCTGGCAGTTTGTCTGTGGCAAAACCGGCGCGAAACTGGTCGAGCATCATATCACCCTGCCGGTTACTTCGCATGAAACCTTTATCGAAGCGTTCTGGGCGGATGTCACCCCGCGCACCCGCGCCATCAGCATCAGCCATATCGCCTCGCCTACCGCGCTGATCTTCCCCATCGCCGAAATCTGCCGCCGCGCGCGCGAAGCCGGCATCCTCACCGTCATTGATGGCGCGCACGCCCCCGGCCACATCCCGCTGGACATGGAAGCCATTGGCGCGGACTTTTATTCCGGCAACTGCCACAAGTGGCTGTCCGCACCCAAAGGGGCCGGGTTTCTCTACGCCCGCGCAGAACATCACGCCACCATTGACCCGCTGGTTATCAGTCACGGCTGGGTTCCCGAAGGCACGTTCGCCAGCCGCAATGAGTGGCATGGCACGCGCGATATTGCCGCGTTTCTGGCTGTGCCCGCCGCCATCGAATTCCAGCAGCAGCACCACTGGGACGCCGTGCGCGCCCGCTGTCACGCCCTGGCAGTGGACCTGCACCAGCGTGTCGGCGCGCTCACTGGCCTTGCGCCCATCGCCGCCGATCTTGACCTGTGGTTCGCGCAGATGATCGCCATCCCCATGCCGAAAGACCGGATGCGTGAAATTTATGAGCGCCTTTACAACGACTATAACATCGTCACTGCCGGGGGTGTCATTGATGGCGAGAACTCCCTGCGCGTGTCCGTTCAGGGCTACAACACCCAGGAAGACTGTGACCGGCTCTACAACGCGCTGGCCGAACTGCTCTGAGACGGTTCTTCAAATTGCAGCCATTTGAAATCAACGGCAGGTATCCAGACTTTCAGAACCCCGCAGGGTTTGGATACTTGCCGGGTAATTCATCGCCCATCACACCGCTATTTCATCCGCTGCCGCAGTCGTTCCTCCAAAATCTGATCGGCCTCAAAGCCGTCCAGTTGCAGATACCAGCGCGCCGCGTCAATCAACGCCATCTGCGGAATCAGCCCCACCAGTTCGGAAGACTGCACCGCTGCACCGTAGCGCGCCGCCTCGCTGCGGATCATCTCCATCACGCGATGAACGGGTGTGCGCATATAATCCGTCAGGTTCATCGACACCTGTGCCCGCCCGTTGACCAGCATCCCCAGTGCCTTGACCCCGGCCAAACCACCGCCCGAACAGCGAATACTCACCGCGATTTTTCTGGCAATCTCCACGTCATCGGTGTTCAGATACACGTTATAGGCAATCAGCGGCAGGCGCGCGCCAATCGCTGTCGCTCCGGCCTTTCCCAGCTGCGCAGGGCCATAATCCGGCGCGCGCTCCGAATCGGTCAGGATAG
>CAZKIB010000368.1:0-3687 GCA_964552425.1 uncultured Anaerolineaceae bacterium
GAGCTTACCTTGTCTCTCTCAGAGAGGCATCTCTTATCCCGAACTGAGGTTATACTATCTGGGCGAACCAGATAAGAGGATACATCATGCAGATTGCAGTGCAAGAGGCGATGCTGCCCGGACGCAGCATTCAGGATCGATTCGAAGTCGCGCGGGCATCGGGTTTTGACGGTGTGGAAGTATACGCCAGCGATCTGACGGCGCGTGTGCCAGAGCTTGCAGAGGCGTCGCGCCAGACCGGCGTGCAGATCGCGGCGGTTTACATGGGCCGGCGCGATGGTTACATCTCGCCCGAACGCGCCGAACGCGAGGCTGCGATCAGCGCGCTGCGCCAGACGATGGCGGATGCCGTAGACCTCGGCGCGGGACATGTCGTGTTTGTGCCGCATTATGGCCCTACCCGGATGCCGGACCTCACCCCATACCGCGCGCCGGTAGAACTGGAAGCCGAGATGATGATCTGGCTGCTGCGCACCGTTTCGGACCTGGCCTATGCCATCGGGGTTGAACTCGATATGCTGCCGGTCAACCGCTATGAAACCTATTTCATGACCCGGCTGGAGCATGCCCTGCGTTTCCGCCGCAAAATCAAGGACCACGCTCACATCAAAATTGCGGTCAACACCTTCCACATGGCGCAGGAAGAAGGCGATTGGCTCGGCGCGCTGCGGGACAGCCTGCCGCATATCGGCTATATCCAGATGGCCGAGCAGAATCGCTGTCTGCCCGGTCAGGGTGCGCTCGATTTCGCGGCGCTGGCGGCTGTGCTGCGCGAAGCGGGTTATGCCGGCTGGCTGACCTGCGCCTGTGAGATGAATCCCGGCAGCGACCTGGGGGCCAGCCTCGGCTATCTGCGCAGCGTTGGATTCTGACCCCATGCCCTGTGTCCTGCGGGTTTAATTCAGTTCCGCCAGCGTGGTTTCGGCCAGGTCGACAATCTCGCGCACCAGCGGTGTCTCAAACCCGAAGCGCGCCCCGGCTGCCGCAAACAAACCTGGCAGGTTGGCGGTGTTGCCCAACGCCAGCGCCCGGCGGTAGTTTTCCACCGCCGCCGCCTGATTCTGAACCGAGTTGCGCCACACCTGCATCGCACCCAACTGCGCCAGCCCGTAATCCACGTAGTAAAACGGAATCTGGAAGATGTGCAGTTTGCGCTGCCAGCCGGTCTTTTTGGCGTCTTCCAGCCCGCTCCAGTCCATGCCGGGGATGAAGCGATCCCACAGTTCGCCCCATTTCGCATCGCAGTTGTCCGGGTTCATGGCGTCGTCCACATGGGTGTAGACCCAGTGCTGGAAGGCATCCACCACCGCCATGAACGGCCAGAACAGCAGGTTCTGTTCGAGATGCTGGCGGCGGGCCTGCCGGTAGCCGCTGTCGGAATAATAGCCGCCTTTGCTTTCTGACCAGTAGGGCGCGGACAGCAGTTCCATACTCATCGAAGCGACTTCGGCGAACTCCGCCGGGTAATATTTCTGCTGCGAGTAGGGCAGGTTATCCGCCTCGAAGGCGTGGAAGGCGTGCCCGGCTTCGTGCAGCAGGGTGTTGACATCATCCTGTGACCCGACCGCGTTCATGAAAATAAACGGACGTTTCGCTACCGCGAAATGCGTGCAGTAGCCGCCAGGAGCCTTACCCTTGCGATTGTCCAGGTCCAGCAGGTTTTCGCGCCGCATGGTGGTGAAATACTCGCCCAGTTTGGGGTCCACCTGATGGAAGATCGTTTCAGCCTTGCTTTCCAGTTCATCAATCGTCTCGAAGGGCGACAGCTTCGGGTGCGCCGCCGGGTAGACATTATCGCGCGAGACATCCCAGGGCCGCACCGAATCGATGTTGCGGCGTTCCCGCAGACGCTGGTATACGCGGGTCGCCGCCGGGACCACCGCCGCTTCGATGGCTGCATGGAAGGTCGCGCAGTCCGCCGGGCTGTAATCAAACCGTCCGAAGTTCTGCCACTGGTACTCGCGGTAGCTGTCAAAACCGGCGTTCCGGGCGATCTGCTGGCGCAGTTCCAGAAGCTGTTTCCAGAGCGCGTTCAGCGCCTCGCGGTCCTGCAAATGCCGTGCCGAAATGCGCCTCCACAGCGTTTCGCGGTCCGCGCGTTCCAGGCTTTCCAGCATGGCATACGCCTGGGCCAGGGTTTTTTCCTCACCGTTCCATTCGACAGTCTGTGCCCCGGCGATGCGGTCATATTCCAGGCCGAGTTTGTCGATCTGAACCAGCAGCGGGATATTCGCCTCGCGGAAGATGGCGGCTTCGGCCCGCATCTTGCGCAGCGGAATTTCAAAGCCGGCCGGTTCCAGCCCGCTGGCAAGCAGCTTTTCCTTAAGCCCCTGTTCAGCAGTGCTGTACGCTGGGCGAATGTGATCCAGAAAGGCGGTGTAGGCGGCTTCGGCAGCGGCATCGGTGGTGTCCCGTGTGGTGGCGACCACCAGCCGCGTCTCCATTTCATCCAGCAGATCGGTGATGCGCGACCAGTCCTTCATCCAGCCGTCAATATTCGCGGCGGTCAGGTCACGATTCTGCAAGTCCGTGTAATACGGCTCGAACTGTGCCCACGACCAGTCCATCACGTCCTGCGCAGTTTTGGGTAAATTCTCAAACATCAGCATTCCTCAGATTTCTGAAAATTTGCGAGTAATCATACGCGCTAAACTGCCCGGTGAACAGTGTGGAATGCGCTGTTAAACGGTTCATAAAGAACTAAAACAAGTTGTAACGGTTCAATTCCGCTGACAGCTTCTGACTCAGCACCGGGCACTACGCACGTTCAGTCCAATGCCTGATACACCGCCGTGCGCAGGTCGGTGTGCATATCGCGGAAGGGAGCCGCCTTGCCATCCTGTGTGCGGTGGAAAATCTGCGTCATCTTGATGGCGATCAGGTCTTCCAGCGGGTCGATCCAGAAATGGGTATAAGCCGCGCCGCCCCAGCCAAACTCGCCCACAGAAGCCAGCCGCCCCGCCGCTGCCGGGTCCAGCAGCACATTGACGCCCAGGCCAAACCCGTAACCAGGGGACGGATTGGCGTCCATCGCCATCGGCAGCAGGTCCGCCGGCAGATGGTTGCGCGTCATATATTCCACCGTTTTCCGCCCCAGCAGCCGCGCACCGTCCAGTTCACCTTTGTTGAGCAGCATCTGGCAGAAGCGCAGGTAGTCGGCAGTCGTGGAAACCAGCCCGCCGCCACCCGACATCCAACCGGGCTGCTGTGTGAAATCGGGCACATGCTCCGTGCCGATCACCCACAGGCCCGTGCCATAAAGCTGCGCCAGACGGTCTGCCCTGTCATGCGGCGCGTAGAAATCCGTGTCGACCATGCCGAGCGGTTCGAAGATGCGCGTGCGTAAGAAGTCATCCAGCCGCATCCCGGACAGCACCTCCACCAGCGCGCCGAGAACATCCGTCGCCATGCTGTAACGCCAGGCCGTGCCCGGCTGAGTCACCAGCGGCAGCGCGGCGATTTTGTTGACCCATTCACTCAGCGGCACATCCCGGTTGCGCACGTCCGCATCCATATACAGGCGATCCACCAGGGAACTTTGCAGCCAGTCGTAGGACAAACCGGCGGTGTGCGTAAAGATATGATGGAAGGTGATCGGGCGGTCCAGCGGCAGTGGGTCCGCGCCCATGTTGTAGACGCGCGTGTCCTTAAACGCCGGGATATATTCGCTGATCGGTTCATCAAGAT
>CAZKIB010000368.1:3697-4153 GCA_964552425.1 uncultured Anaerolineaceae bacterium
CGGCCCTCTTCATACAGCATCAGCGCGGCCACGCTGACAATCGGTTTGCTCATGGAGTAGATGCGGTAAATCGTATCCATTTCGGGACGGCGCTGGCGTTCAATATCCATCATGCCGCAGGTATGGTAGTAGGCGATCTGCCCGTGCCGCATGACCAGCATCAGCGCCCCCGGTACTTCGCCCTCGTCCACATAACGATTCAGCATGGCGTCCAGCCGCTTGAGCCGCTGTTTTGAAAACCCGACTTTTTCCGTGACTGCATCCATCAAGATTTTCTCCTCAATTAAAAAGCATTTCAGCCGGTCAGCGATCAACCGAATCTAAAAACATGTTTATGCCGCCGATTGATGCAAGTTAGGAAAATAAACAGATAACGAACTTGTTCCCCACACCTCACCCCCGCCCCCTCTCCATTGCGATGGAGAGGGGGAGTCGAACGCAGTGAGACGGGGGTGA
>CAZKIB010000369.1:0-1020 GCA_964552425.1 uncultured Anaerolineaceae bacterium
GGATTTTTTATTTTCCGATGCCAGCAAGCATAACGCAGCACGTTCATTTCGCCAACCATTACCCGCTTCAAGCCTTTTGCAGTTCCTTCCAGGCTTGTTCAAGTGCCCGCGACGTTTCGGGCGGCACAAATAAGCGGAAGCTGCCCATGACCCAGGTTCCGTCACCCACGCGACGGTACGCAAAATCGCGTACCACTTCGCCATCCGGTCCGACCTGATACGCCGTGCCGTCTGGGTTGACCTGGTAAAGGTGGCCGTTGTGTTTCAGATTCGCGCTCATGAACCGTGTCTCCAGAAACTCTTCACAGATGACTGCCCGGTCTCGCCAGGTGGCGTTGCGCCACAAACGAGCGAAGATAGCGGGCCAGGAAGGGGCGCTCCTGGGAGAACTTTTCCCAACGCGCCGGCGCTGTCTGAGGGCTGCGCTTCTGTCGGTCATGTCTGCACCAGCTTGGTGTAACCGGCTTCCAACTGCGCAATGGTATGAGGGTCTTCCACGACCTGTTGACTTCCCGTAATACGCCACAGGTTGGGGCGCACCCGCCAGACTTCTACCCAGACCTGGCCCCGGAAGGTGCGCAAGCGACCCTCTGGGGTTACCACATCCGCCCGAACGATGTTCCGGTTATCCAACCGGAAGCGAAATGTCCATGAGCCGATCTGGTGAAGCACTATCGGCGGAACGGCAAAAGTGTCAAACATCGTACTGTCTCCCTGCCCCACCGGGGCCTAACCTGAACCGGGGGAATGGCGGCCCATCCTGCTTGAGGGTCGCCAGTGTGAGATCAAGATAACAGGCCGGAACCGCAAACCGAGGCCAACCGTCCGGGTCCTGTTGACGAACTGCCCGCCGCGCTAAGGCACGGCGGTAGGCAGCCTCAACCGCTTCGGGCGTCCACTCAAAAGGGGATGTCCGCGTCCCGTTTGACGGGTGTTTCTGGCGTCTCCTGGATGCCGTCATGAGAATCGTTATCCTCTTGCTTTACGGGCGTGTCGGGTACTGTTTCGGGTTCCTCAGCC
>CAZKIB010000369.1:1044-1767 GCA_964552425.1 uncultured Anaerolineaceae bacterium
AGTTCGACCACAACACCTTGTAACTGTGTCCGGTCACGTAATGCACCGGCAGACTCGTCATACAGGCAGGGACTTCCCCCTGAAGCAGGGTATCCAGCGCCACCAGGTCAACCGTGAGCGCGGACTGTAGGAAGGGCATCTTTGCCAGGACATACTCGACCAACTCACTCATCGGGACGCCATTGAGCATCAACACGGGCTTGAGGGTGTCAATCTGATACCAGCCCGGAAACAGGCGTCCGACCTGGGCAGTGGATAGCCGGTGCTGCTCCAGCAGATCGTAGGCTTGCTGCTGCAACGCCTGGCGCTGTTTCCGGGCTGCGTCACGCTGGTCGTAGAGCGCCTGGTGCTGGCGCTTCAATGCCGTTTCCAGTTCCTTGATTTCCTCTTCAATGGCAGTCAGGTCTCGATCCGCCTGCCCCAACTGGGGGGCCAGCGCGGAAAGCTGCTGTGAGGGGGTCGATTCCGTGTCCTCGAATGCCAGGGCAGCGGCAGACAGGGTTTGCTGCACGGTCTCCGCAGAGGGCACACGGTCAATGCTGGTTACATCCTTGTACGGACGAAACGGCGGGGTTTTGCTCTTCTTCTGTACCCAGCCGATGGACAGGGGTTCAGGCAGGGTGTAGACCGTGCCCTCCGCGCTGTATTCCCAGACTGTGGGGTCCAGACCCAGTTCGATCAGCCGCCCCTGCGCGGCGGAGTACAGGGTGATGTTGGTATCAA
>CAZKIB010000369.1:1799-3091 GCA_964552425.1 uncultured Anaerolineaceae bacterium
ATTTACCAGGGCCTTCCGCAAAACAGATCACCTGACTGGCAATGTGCGGGTTCGTCGTAGGCACGGTGTCCCGAACAAATGGATCGCGGGTGTTATTGGTTTCAGGCATGTCAAAAATCCTCATAGGCCCCGGCGAACCGGGGCCGCGTGCAAGGCATTTCTAAAACGGGATACTGTCTTCAGACAGGATGACGCTGGACACTGTGTAATCCATATCCCCCTTGACGACAAACATCACCAGCCGGACACCCGCTGGAATGTCCTGGGGAGACCCATCGGAGGGCACGGAGTCAACCCATTCGGTCAGAGCCGGATGGTTCAGGTCACGCAGCAGGTCACGCCCGGTCTGTTTGCCCGCCCCGACCAGACGAATGACCGCCCCGTAGCCAGGGACGCTGAGATACGGTTTACAGCGTTTCCCGTCCTGATCTTTGGTGTGGTAAGCCAACTGCCAGGGGGTCAGTTCATGCCCCTGCTCTGCTGCATTGGAGAGCAGCATCAGTTGGGCCACGCCTTTGCTGGGCACGCTTTCCCAGTTGGGGCGCTGCAGGCGCGTCAGTGCGGTATGCTCCGTGAGACCCCCATAAGCGCGGGCGATATAATCCGCCATTTCAAGATGCCAGTCTTTTGCGTGCTTTTCAGGGACAATCTCAGGCGGTGTATTGGTCGATGAATCGACTGATGATGCGGAGGGCTGCTCACCCGATGTGAATGCATCCCAAGCCTTGAGAATAGCCTGAAGGGCATCGTTAACCGCCTTCGGGTACTTGGCCTGAAGGGCGGCTGCTGACCAGGACTCGACGCCCGCCAGCTTTGCCAGTTCCGCATCACTGACAGTCGGGTCTTTCATGCGAGAACGCGCATAAAAGCGAAGTTGATCCAATACATCTGGACGACCCCAGGGGTTCTCGCTGGGTTGCCCCGCAGACGCCCCAGGAGCCTGCGGGTGCGCCGCGCCCGGCTTTCCGTTTGTACTGACATTGCCCGATGGCGTTGGAGCGCTTCCTGCGCGGGTTTCAGCCGTTTCGGGGATTACGCTCCCTTCGATCACGTCAGGGTCAAAGCGGCTGTAGGTTGGGTGCGGCAGGTCTTCAAGGTCTACCGTAAAATATTCACTCACGGCAGCCGCGCCTTTAATCGCGTCCCCCAGGGCACGTTTTTTAGCCCGCTTCATGATGGCGTTAACCTGATCGAAAATGACCGGGTTTTCGATCAGGTAACTGACCGTTTCCAGTTCCCAGGCATCCATCTTTTTCCCGGTTCGGGTTTCTCGCTGGATGCGTTTGGCCCGA
>CAZKIB010000369.1:3124-3887 GCA_964552425.1 uncultured Anaerolineaceae bacterium
TGGCCCGCTCAAACTCCTGCCAGTATTCATCAGGCTTCCCGTATTTACCGCTGGTCTCTTTTTTGTCCAGCGCGAAATCAAACTCGGAAATGACGAGGCGTACCTCGCGCAGCGTGAGCGGGTCCAGACCTCTGGGCAGTTCATGTTTCTGGACTTTGCGCCAGCGAAATGAACTTTCGTAGGAGTTGCAACTCCCCAGCCCGCGACCACCCGGAAGCGGCTCCCCGGTTTCCACATCAATCAACCGGCACTCATATTCGTAATGGAACAACGGCTTGTCGTAGTCGGCAATCACCCGCCGCTCGATGTATTCCGGCACGGCATTGAGCGCCCGCATCAGCTTTTCCATGCCCGGCAGGAACAAGGTGGGTTTGTCATTCGTGCCAGGGATAACCCCGAAATCGACCTCCGGGGTCAGCGTCTTTTCGCGCATCTGGCGCGCAATATTCATCAGGACTACCACGCGGTCCAACGCCGTGTTGACCTGCTGCTCGACGGGGACAATGGCTTTTTGTACAGCGACCATTTGTGCTATTCCTTGTCTCATCGTTGAAACATAAAACAAACGTTTTGTTACCTTTGGGCAACCTTTGTACTATTGCAGTTGCCCATGCCGTAAAATCAGAGTAGGCTAGACGTGCCTACTGCCAATACCGACGCGGAACCGGCGCTGTCTCAGGCCACCAGATCGGCAGCGGCCAGTTGGGTATGAGAACCCAACCCCCGCCAGACGTGGCGCTGGTTGGGCCTGTGGACGCGCAGG
>CAZKIB010000369.1:3897-4140 GCA_964552425.1 uncultured Anaerolineaceae bacterium
CTTCGATGGTCTGTGCTTGCTGGTTCGGTTCGGGTTTGGCGACTTTCTCCGATCCAGCAGCGTTATCGTATTTGGAACCTTGTTGTGGCTCCCGGAGAGGTAGTGGTAGACACCGTTCCTCTACCCGTTGAGTCAACCCCCCTGGAAAACGTATCCGATACATGGGCGCGAGTGACCACCCGGACGAATACCCATCCTGACACTCGATCCACACCCGCCCCAGGTTTCGCCCGCAGTGCGTGA
>CAZKIB010000370.1:0-257 GCA_964552425.1 uncultured Anaerolineaceae bacterium
CATGGGGGTCATCGGTTCCTGGAAAATCATGGCGATGTCTTTGCCACGAATTGCCCGAATTTCCCTGCCTTTTGGTTCGAGCTTTGCCAGATCAACCGTCCTGATGGAACCATCTGCCTGTTCTTTGTGATAGAGAATCTCGCCGGATACGATGCGTCCCGGACTGGGGATGATGTTCAAAAAGGCTCTGCCCGTGACACTTTTTCCACAGCCGCTTTCACCGACCAGACAGAGCGTTTTGCCGCGTTCGATAACCA
>CAZKIB010000370.1:268-4118 GCA_964552425.1 uncultured Anaerolineaceae bacterium
CGTCCGCAGCCTTGACAACCCCCTCGTCGGTAAAGAAATGAATTTTGAGATTTTTGACTTCGAGTAAAGGTGTCTGCATGATGTCTGTATCTCAATAAGGGTCGGCTGCATCGCGCAGGCCGTCGCCCAGAAAGTTGAAGGCCAGTACGACGATAATGACACTCAGGGCCGGAAACAACAGCCAGGGATAAATGGCGATCACCGTCACTTTTTGGGTTTCTTGCAGCATCACGCCCCAACTGACCACCGGCGGACGCAGCCCAACACCCAGGAAGCTGAGGGCGGTTTCTGCCAGAATCATGCCGGGCACGGCCAGCGTAATGGAGGCGATGATGTGGCTGTAGAAGGAAGGCAGCATATGCCGGAAAATCAGGCGATTGCGTCCCACGCCATCCAGTGTGGCAGCCATAATAAAATCGTCCTGCCGCAGGGAGAGGAATTTACTTCTCACAACACGCGCCAGTCCGGTCCACTGAGTTAAGGCCAGCAGCAGCGTAATAATGAAGTACACGCGCAGCGCGGGCCAATCCAGCGGCACAACCGCCGCAATCGCCAGCAGGATGGGCAGGGTCGGGATAGACATCATCACTTCGATAATACGCTGGATGACGTTGTCCACAGTGCCGCCCACCAGACCGGAAAGCCCGCCCAGTATGATACCCAGGGCCATACTGAGCGCGACACCCACCAGCCCGACACTGAGCGAGACCCGACTGCTGTAGATCGCGCGACTGAACACATCGCGTCCGCTTTTGTCCGCACCCATCAGATAGAATGGGTCTTCGAGGTTGAGCGGGCCGATCAGATGCACGTCCATCGGAATGATGTCCCACAATTTATAAGGTTCCCCTTGGACAAAGAACCCAACCGGAATGACGCTTTCCTCATCAATAACCCAGGTTTTTTTGAAGGACACCGGATCACGTTCAAATTTAAGGCCGTTGACATAAGGGGCAAGCTGTCCATCCCGGAAAAAGTGCAGCTGCTGGGGTGGGGCATAGACATAATCCTGCCGGTAGGATGTTGCCAGGGCAGGGGCAAAAAATTCCGCGAATATGGCGACCAGATAAAATGCAAGCACAATCAGGCCCCCGGTCATGGCGAGTTTGTGTTTGCGGAACTTCCACCACATCAACTGCCATTGGGTGGCGACTTCCAGCTTCAGGTTATCCGCATCGTTCTCAACAGGGTCAGCGGGTAACAGAACTTGCTTGGGGGCTTCTAATTCCATACCTGTACTCCAAAAATACTATTGAAACTGGAAATCGCAGCTTATTTCAACCGAATGCGCGGATCGAGCCAGGCCAGCAGCAGATCGGAAATAAATGTTCCGATCACGGTCAGGACGCTGAGAACCAGGATAAAACCTGAAGCGACGTACATATCCTGAGCAAGTAACGAATTCAGGATGATCGGCCCGGAAGTGGGCAGATTGAGGACAATCGATACGATCACCTCGCCAGCAATCAGGCCAGGGAGCACCCAGCCTATGGTGCTGACAAAGGGGTTGAGCGCATGACGCACCGGATACTTCCACAAAAGCTGGCGTTCTGAAAGCCCTTTGGCGCGGGCTGTATCGACATAGGGCTTATTCAATTCGTCCAGCAGATTGGCGCGCATAGTGCGAATCAGGCCGGCGGTTCCGGCGGTTCCGATAATAATGACCGGAATCCACAGGTGGTTGAGCATGTCGAGTACCTTGCCAAGACTCCAGGGTGCGTCGGCATATTCCGGTGAAAACAGACCTATCAGCGCTTCCCCGAAGTAGCGATAGCTGAGAAACATCAGGATCAGCGCCAGCAGGAAATTCGGCACCGCCAGACCGATGAATCCTATGAAGGTGAAGACATAATCGGCCAGCGAGTATTTCCTGACTGCCGAATAGATTCCGATGGGCAGGGCGACGACCCAGATAAAGATTACGGAAAAGAACGATATCGCGAAGGTCATCGGCAGGCGTTCGATGATAAGCTCTGACGCATCGCGCTGATAGACAAATGAGTAGCCAAAATTGCCCTTAAAAATAATGTTGCCAATCCATTTGAAGTATTGGACATACATCGGCTGGTTCAGGCCGTATTGTTCGCGAAGCTGCTGTTCAAATTCAGGAGGGATTTCGCGTGCCCCGGACCCAAGCATCTGCGATACCAGGCTGGTTACATAGTCACCGGGGGGGAGTTGAATGACGGTAAAAGAAATAAGAGAAATGACCAGTACCGTAAAGGCCATATAAATCAAACGACGGGTGATGTATTGCCACATCAGTCTATTTCCTGAATAACTAAAAGCGTTTTTTCACAGGATACTACAGAATGCAGATATTGAGCATGAATCTGGCATCAGGCGAGTGACATACCCTGTTTCGAGAGTATGTCACCCGCTTAAAGGGTGCAGCTTATGATTTCAGATACCACTGTTCAGGATAGAGGATTTTCTGAACACCCTCGATCCAGCCATCAATCCAGGTATCCGGGATGTTGCCGAGCCGTTCGTGATAGGGGTAGTAGCCCGGCGCGGGGCGCGAGATGCCCAGAACCAGGAATTCATCAGCCGCCATCTGGAGGACGGTCTGCATCTGCGCGATCTGCGCTTCCTGGGTTGAGGCCGTGAGAACCTTCTGGTACTCGTCGCGGTAGGCGATCATTTCCGCCGGTGGTTCGACCTGGACGGAGTCGGCAGCCGCGTAGTACCAGGCAAACCAGCCATTGCCGTACAGGCCAAAATATTCAAAGGGCACGTAGTAACGCGGGTCCAGGATGGCGGTGAGACCAGCGCCGCCTTCACCCGTGTAAATCGTGGCTTCGAGATTGTTGGCTTTTTTGTTCTCGATGAACTGGGTGTCGGGCATGGAGTTCAGAACCACCTCAACACCCACAGCCGCCCACTGTTCGATCAGCAGTTCAGCGATCTGAACCCAGGTCGTGCCATAGGACAGGTCATTCGAGACAGACATAATGATCGAGAAGCGCTCACCATCAGGCCCCAGGCGGAAGCCTTCGGCGTCTTTTTCGGGCAGCACCTTGTCGAGGTATTCATTGGCAAGATCGACATTGTATTCAGTGTACTGGTTGGCAAGCTGTTCGTTGTACAGCGGCGAGCTTTCCAGCGGGGCAGCCTGTGACGGGACACCCTGACCGAAGTGGACGATCTCGATGATTTCAGGACGGTTGATGGCGTGAGACATGCCAATGCGGAAGTCTTTGTTCGCGAAAACTTCGGCTTTGACCGGGTCTTCCACCGTGCGGTTAAAGTGAATGGTATTGGTGGTTCCGCCGTCCGAAACCGGGAGGGCAATATTCAGGGGTTTGCCTTCTTCCTGCGCTTCGAAGTAGATGATGCGATTTTCGCTGCCGGGGTCTTTGATGAAGTCCAGGTCCCCGTTGAGCATGGCGAAGGTCCGGCTTTCCGCGTCCTGATAGGATGTGCCGACGATGGTGTCAATGTAGGGAAGCTGATTGCCCAGGCTGTCGACTTTCCAGTAGTAGGGGTTGCGTTCCAACGTAATGGTCGTGCCTGTGCCCAGAGGTTGGGTAATGACCCAGGGGAACAGCAGCGGACGTTCGGGCATGTCATAGAAAAACTGGATGTCGTCTGTCGGGCCAGCGGCTTTCTTGTTGAACAGGCCAACCCAGTTTTCGACCCCTTCTTCCTGCGCGACCAGTTCATCTACGCTTTCGTTATAATTCGCGTGGAACTGGGTCAGGTAATGCTTGGGGAACCAGGTGATATGCCGGCCTGACCAGGTTGCCAGATTGAACAGGAAGGTTCCATAGGGATTCGCAAAGCTGAATTTAACGGTATAATCGTCGATTTTTTCAGCCTGGAATTCTTCCGCACCATCCGCAGGCAG
>CAZKIB010000371.1:0-4114 GCA_964552425.1 uncultured Anaerolineaceae bacterium
CATAGGGGATCACCAGAATGCCGCTGATGACCCGCATCCCCGGCAGCCGTGTGTGGATCAGCAGCGCCGCGACCAGGCCCAGCAGAAATGAAAAAATGGTGCTGCCGATGGTCCACGAAATGGTATTGCGCGCCACCAGCCAGAACAGATCGTCCTGGAATAAGCGGTTGAAGTTCTCCAGCCCGATATACCGCTGCGCGCCGGTTGGTGGGGTATCGAAAAAGGCCAGCCGGATAGTTTCCAGCATAGGGTAAAGAATCACCAGCGTCATCACGAAGATTG
This sequence comes from uncultured Anaerolineaceae bacterium, assembly GCA_964552425.1. Taxonomy (GTDB): domain Bacteria; phylum Chloroflexota; class Anaerolineae; order Aggregatilineales; family Phototrophicaceae. The sequence goes on from CAZKIB010000371.1 coordinate 283, forward strand.
CCGGGGCGATATACAGGTAGTCAGCGCGCTGCCGGACGATTTGCCCCAACAGATTATTCGCTTTTCGGGGCGCTGCCGACGGGGTAGTGGTCTGTGATGCCTGCGCGAGTTGGGACATAAAGTTAAAGTCTCCAAAAACAAAGGAAATGATGCAGCAGCCCGCGCTCGTCTGTTTCAACAGGTCGCGGACAGCAGGCATCTGCTGTTGAGAAGTCACCTTCTAACAGGACATCTGCCGCCAGGGCACGATCTTTTTTGACAGGCGATGGTGGCTCGCAAAAACGTCTGGTCGCACAAATCATCTTTTGCTGCATAATTTCTTAGCCAATAATGCTATTTTTGCCAGCAGTCGACAGGCCCTGGGCGTGAGTCAGAAAACGGATCAGCGGATTTTCGATGAAGCCGCGCCAGTGTTGAACTTCTGACCAACGACGATGAACCTTCGACTGTATGTATAAGCGTCATTCTGTGCATCAACCAGAACCTGGACACAGCCCTGTTCTGAGCTGCATCCAGGTCAGATACGAGACGAGACGAACGCGGTCAGGCGCCGCGCCGCGCCAGCACTTCTTCGACCTTCGCGGCCGCGTCGGCGGTGGCTTCATCAATCGACATCGTTTCCGTCAGCACATTGTGGATCATGGTCGGCACGATCAGGTTCATGATCTCGGTAGCTTCTGGAATAACCGGGAACGGAATCCCGTATTCAAGCATCCCTGTCGAGACTTCCAGGAAGTTGATCTGCGACTTGCGCAGTTCAAAGTACGGGTCCTCAAAACCATCGAGATTGCCAGGATTCGAGAACCATGCCAGACGGTTGCTCCATTCAGGGTTGGTGCGCAGCTTGATATATTCAACCGCGCTGGGGACATTGGCCTCGTCAATGTTGTTAAAAATGTGGATATTGCTGCCGCCGAAAACTGCCGCGCGGCGGGCCGGGCCTTCGGGATACAGGACATAGTTGATGTGCGGCGCGAGGTCCGGGCGCTGCCCCTGGACGATAGCGAATTCCGTCGGATGCGCGATCTGCATGGCAACCTGCTCTGCCAGGAACAGTTCACGTACCTCAGTGCCGCTGTTGTCCAGCGAACTGGCCGGCACAGACTGGTCACGCACATACATGTTGTAATACACTTCGAGCGCTGCTCTGGTTTCTTCAGAGTCAATGCGCACTTCTTCCAGCGCCGGTGCATCGTCGGTTTCGTCCAGCACACTGCCGCCATAGGCCCACATGACCGGCATAAAGCGGAAGGGGGTATTCCCGTGATTCAGACGGGACACCATGCCAAAGCCGCTGATCCCCAGGTTGTCCTTGATCTGCTTAGAAAAAGTGACCACGTCTTCCCAGGTCGCCGGGCCAACTTCGGGGTCCAGGCCAGCCTGTTCAAACAGACGCTTATTATACATAAAGGCCATGGTTTCATTGTTGGTGGGCACGCCGTACAGTTCACCCTGCCAGCGGTTGCTGTTGAGCGCCTTCGGCCAGAACTGCTCGTCCGTCATACCCAGATCAGCCGGGCCAAGCGGACGCAGGAAACCGCCAGCGGCAAACTCTACACCCCACAGAATGGGCAGGACCGCCACATTTGGCCCACCACCCCCGCGCACTGCCACGCGCAGTTTATCGAGCATGTCGGCATAGCTGAGATATTCCCAATTAATGGTGGTATTGGGGAGCGCCAGGGTGACATATTCCTGGAAGCTGGTCAGGTTGGCAATGTCAATTGGCGTTTCGGCGGGGACGTTCCAGATCAGGAATTCACCCAACACATCCGCCTGTCCCAGGGCGAAGGGCGTAAACTGGGCAAGCGCTGCGGCTGCGCCGGCGATGCCACCCATTTTCAAAAAGTCGCGTCTGCTAAGGTGCTGCATATAAATTCATCCTTTAAGGCTATTTAATCAAATATGGGCGTGTTTATATACGGGTTATCGGTATTTGTGGCTGCGGTATTTCCCCCGGATACTCGACGAACAGATGGTTAATATCACACTGGGTTTTCGCCCAATTCGCAGGTCGGACCCTGCTTTCATAAAGCATACTCAGTTTTTGAACAACAGGCGAATTTTTTATTACCCCGCCGGGCACATTGAACCGCACAATTTCTTTTCACATGCCCAAGAATGCGCCAATATTATCTTGTTTCTTCAGATTAACAAATTCAAGAACACTGTAGGGGCGATCTGTGAATCGCCCCCGGTCAGCGCCCGTTACACCGGGACAGCCAGCCCCATGCGCTCAAACTGTTCGGCGGGCGCATCGCTGGCCTGCATGAGCGCGATCATCTGCGCTTTGAGCTGCCCCTCGACAGCCGGGTCATGCAGCGCGTTCCGCTGCCAGGGGTCGTTTTCCACGTCGAACAGCAGTGTCTCAAACGGATGCGTGCCGGCCCAGCGTCGCCCCGGAATTTTCATCAGCGGGCAGCCTTTAGTGAAACTGAACGACCCGGCCATCTCCGCCTGCTGCAATTCCTGGATACTGAAACGGCTGCGCATGTGGGTCGCCATGACCGTGTAGTTATACAGCGGTTTATTCTCCTGACTCGCCGGGGCCAGCATGTAGACGTAGCGCCCGTCGGTGATATTAATGTGCGCGCCGTGCATCCCGAAAATCGCCGCCTCGCGCACCGGTTGGTTGTGGGCCACCGCGTCACGCAGCGGAATCCCCTGCATATCCGGCGGACGTTCCACACCGAAAAATTCCAGCAGGGTGGCCGGCAAATCGATCAACTGCACCAGCGAGTCACAGCGCGCGCCCTGTCTGCGGCTGCGCGGGTCCCAGATAAACAGCGGCGTATGGGCCACTTCCTCATAAAACGGCTGGACAATCTTCGCCCACCAGTCATGTTCGCCGAGCAAAAAGCCGTGATCGGTGCAGACAATCAACAGCGTGTCGTCCCAAAGATTGTACTCGTCCATCAGGTCCAGCACTTTGCCCAGGTAATGATCGCACATGCTCAGCAGCGCGGCATATTCGTAACGCAGATGCTGCACCTGATCTGGCGTTTCCGTGACCATTTTGTAATCCGGCCAGTCGAAATGCGGCCCGCGATAGTCATGCGGGTACAGGTCTTTGTAATGCTGCTGAGTGAAGAACGGCTCGTGCGGGTCAAAGGTTTCGATCTGCAAAAACCAGTGGTCCTCGGCGTGATTGGTATGGATAAATTCCTCGCCCATCGCAAAGGTTTTGGCCTGCGGCTGAGCAGCTTCTTCCTTCATGTACTGGCGGTTCACCCAGTCCTGCCGCCACGTCGGTACATTTTCCCGGTGACTGAGCGTTTCGGGAATCTCCGGGTCCTTGACCTGCCCTTTCCAGGGGTCGCCCTCCTGCCCGCGCGCGAACTGCCATGTCGTATAGCGGGTGTGATACGTGCCGCCGCCGTCTTCAAAATAATGCTGGTGATCGGTGACGAGGTGCGTGTAGATGCCGTTATTTTTGAGGATTTCCGGCATCGAATCGTCGAAGGGTTCCAGCGGCCCCCAGCTTCGGTGCAGGAAATTGTAACGTCCGGTGTGCAGTTCGCGGCGCGCCGGCATACACGGCATACTGCCCACGTAACATTTGTCGAAGGCCACGCTTCGCTGCGCCAGCCGTGAAAAATTGGGGGCGTGAGTCCAGTCGCTGCCATAGGGGGGCAGCATGTGGCGGTTGAGCGTATCGAACATCATCATAATGGCTTTCATGAAGGTTCCTTCCGGTCAGCAATTTTTCGCCCATTGTGACCCATGCGGCGGAATGCTGCCAGAAAGTTGTGACTCACGCGCTTGCCGGAGACTGAAGCAGGTTAAGAATTTAATCGTACAACAACCCGCAGTTTGACCCCTTCCCCCAACC
>CAZKIB010000372.1:0-3588 GCA_964552425.1 uncultured Anaerolineaceae bacterium
TGATCGTGGGCATGTTCTGCCTCATCACCACCATCAGCAGCGTGATGGATCATTCCCGACTGAATTTCGAGAACCGCTGGGTGTGGCTGCCGCTGGTAGCCGGCCTGTTTGGCACAATCACCGCCATCACCCTGGGCTTTATCGCCCGGCCTACCCGCGCCGACCTGACCACCTATACGGTTGCCATGCTCCTGCTGCTGGTGATCGGGGGAGTCGGTTTTCTGCTGCACGCCGGTTCCAATCTGGTATTTCGGGATGTCATCATCATCGAGCGCTTTATTCGCGGGTCGCCGCTGCTGGCTCCGCTGCTGTTTGCCAATGTCGGGCTGCTCGGTTTGCTCGTGCTGCTGGACCCCGCCGAAGAAACCGTATAGGCAAACAGTCGATAGTCAAAACACAAAATCCAGGGGGTGGCCTGACCGGAACTGCGCGGATAAGGCTTTTGACTAAAGACCCGTGACTATCAACTGCTGGCTTAAGACACAAAAACGGGGAGACATGGTGATCTCCCCGTTCTGTATCCTGTTCGTTCTTGCTGAAATGCTGGACGGCTTCCTTACATTAAGCCTTGACCTTCGCCAGTTCCGCCGCCAGACTTTTCAGGTGAGAAAGATAAGGCTCCTTGTGCCGGCTCTGGATACTGCGCACTTTCAGATACAGGCTGCTGGCCTGCTGCCGGATATTCGCGCTGTCCGCCGCCGGGTGATAAACCTCGTGATTCAGGGTATGCAGTTCGTTGACGACCTGGTTCAGTTCCAGGTTGCCCGTGCCCTGCAAATGGGTAATCCATGCCGGGATGGATTTTTTCAGGCTGCCGAGTTGCGTCTCCAATGTGTGCCTTTCCTGCATTCCTCTGGTCCTTTGTTCGTGATAACGAGGGTGTCTGTGATGAGACCAGGATGATTGGATGGGATATTTTTCACTAATGATATTGTTAATATATTGTTTTTGAAGATTCATGTCAACCGTAACCGCGTAAAAAATTCCTGAATATAGGGTGAGAAAATGAGCATCTCCCTGAAAAATTCGGGTTCGTAAATCCAATCCCCCCGACATAGGCGTAATATCCTATGGAGCGCTGCGCGGATGTGGTTTATTTTAAGGGTAACACTCGACACGCTTGTGATTGTTGATGCGGCGCTCCCCCCCGCTGAGCGCCGCATCCCTTTTTTTATGATCCAGTGAAGCCAGGAGTCATGCGTACAGATACGCCTACTCTGATAGCGACTCCTATTGCCGAACGGACTATGAGCCGCTAGTATCGTGCCAGTTAACCGGAGGTCAGTCTGGCATGACGGCAGTGGCTCTGATCGTCCTCTTGCTGGTGGTGGGTGCAGTGCTTTATGTCGTTAGAGGAAGTCCCAAACTCCCGCCGGAAACAGATGTAATCCTCGACAGTGTTTTGAATAACCCGCTGCCTGAAATCGTGAGCGGTACCACAGGCTTTGCAATGTCCGACGGCCTGCAGATCTGGTACGAGAGCATCCTGCCGGAAGGCGAGCCAAGCGAGACCGTTCTGCTCATTATGGGGAGCGGTGGCAGCGCCATAGGATGGCCGCCGAAGGTGATCCGCCCCTTTATTGAGGCGGGCTACCGGGTCGTTCGCTACGATCATCGCAGCACAGGCTTATCAGACAGGGTAGAAAACTGGGATCGCAGGAACCCATATTCGGTAGGGGATATGGCAGGCGATGCCCTGGCGGTGTTGGATGCGCTGGATGTTGAGGCAGCGCATCTGGTCGGGCTGTCGATGGGCGGCATGATCGCACAGGAAATAGCGATCCAGCATCCGCAGCGTGTCGCCTCGCTGACCCTGATGCTGACATCCGGCTATATCGGCGATCCCGATTTACCTGGATTAACGACGCACTATCTGCTTACCTCCTTTGTCAGAGGCATTCCCCTGCTCAAGTACCGGTTGATGGGTGGCGAGGAGAATCTGATCAAAGAGCGCATCGCGAAGACCATCATGTTCTTGGGCTATGACGAACTGGATATTCAGGAAACCGCCGAAATAGCGCTCTATGATCTGAGAGAACACGGTGGTGTCAGCATTGCTGCCGTATTTCAGCATCAAGCTGCTGTCACGGTCTCAGGTTCACGTTATGGTGGACTGAGTAAACTCAATATCCCGACGCTGGTTATTCACGGTACAGCGGATCAGCTTATCCCGGTTGAACACGGTCAGAAGCTAGTCGAAATCATATCAGACGCCAGGGGTATCTGGCTGGAAGGTGTTGGGCATGTATTCCCTCTGCCTAACATGGATCACATTATGCAGGAGATACTCAAGCATATTGACGTGTTGTGATCGTTCAAAAGACAGGAAAAACCGATTTTTTGTCAGCAGGCTGCCAGCACAAGGATATTCGGCACAGCGCGCAGATACCGCCAGGGCAGCGCGAACCCCTGCCAGTGCGGTGCGGTATCCTCCGCAGTATTCCAGGGACTTTCCGACAAACTGATAAACTGAACATCTGTAAACGGGGATAAATGCTCGCCGCAGCCCGGTGAACGAAGCTGCAAACGAACCGAACCGTCATCGAAACCCATTGTCAGCAGGTTGGGCGCTAAGTGATCCGGCTGGCCCAGCGCCGCCAGCGTATCCCCCAGCCGTAAATCCGGGCAGTTGCTCAGGCGAACTTCCGTAACCCGCGCGTCCCGATGTTCCACACTGACCTGACAGTCCAGGCGATCTTCCGGCGGGGTAAAGTGCAGGCTTGACGCGCTGTTCTCGACGATATAACCCTGCGCCATCATGATGCGGTTAGCCTGAGCGATCAGGGTTTCGCCGGGCTGAATGCCCCGCCAGCAGGGCAGTTCACAGAATGCCCCGCGCCGCACGGGTGAGCGCGGCTCGCCTCGCAACTGCGCCACGCTCATCGCCAGACCGGTCAGCAGCGCCAGCGCCACCACCAGCAGCAGTTGCAGCCGGATCATCCCGCGCATCTAAACCAGCCGCTGCCGCTGTGCTTCGAACAGGATCACACTGGCGGCCATCGCCGCGTTAAGCGACTCCGTCTCTGCGCTCATCGGAATGAAGATCGGCTGTGCCGCGATCTGCACCGCCTGTTCGCCAGCCCCGCGCGCCTCGCCGCCGATAATCAGCGCCCAGGCAGTGCGCCAGTCGACCTGATCGTAAAGCTGCTGGCCCCGGCTGTCCGCCAGATAGATCGTCAGCGGGGCACAGTACGCCGCGATCTGCGGCCATTCCGCCGTCACCACTGCCACACGGAAATGCGCGCCCATGCCCGCCCGCAGCACTTTGGGATTATAAGCGTCTACGCTGTCCGGTGAGAGCAGCACCGCTTCCACCCCCGCTGCGGCTGCCGCCCGCAGAATGGTCCCCAGATTGCCAGGGTCGCGCACCGCATCGAGAATCAATATACGCTGCGGCTGCGCAGGCAGTGTGTGCTGCGGCATGGAGAACACACCCAGGATACCCTGCGGCTGCTGTGTGTCGCTCATATGGCGCATCACTTCCGCAGAAACCACCTCGGCAGTGATGCTGCGGTCCGGCAGCAGGTGTTCCGCGTCCACCGTGTAAAACAGAAAATCGGCTGGATGTCCCCGCGCCAGCGCATCCGC
>CAZKIB010000372.1:3615-3826 GCA_964552425.1 uncultured Anaerolineaceae bacterium
ATCTTGCCTTCCCTGCGGCGCGTTCTGGCCCGCTCTTGCAGCGCGCGCACCGCTTTCACACGGGGGTTCTGGATACTGGTAATCATCGCTCAGAAAAGCAGCCTGCCAAACAAAAACGGGGCCACAAAGACCCCGCTTCATGCTCTGGTTCAGCCGAAATTACTGGTTCATCTGGCTGAGTGCGGCCAGTTTCTTAAAGGTCGCCGCGTCA
>CAZKIB010000372.1:3891-4110 GCA_964552425.1 uncultured Anaerolineaceae bacterium
TTTTCAGCCCGTACATAAACCGGCTGTAGCTGAGGCCGCTGATCCGCGAAGCCGCATTGATACGCACGATCCACAGGCGGCGCATATCGCGCTTGCGGGTGCGGCGGTCACGGTAGGCGTACCACAGGCTCTTGAGCATGGCCTCATTGGAGCGGCGGAACAGACGCCCGCGTGACCCCCACTGGCCTTTGACCATCTTGCGAACTTTATTGTGGTGCT
>CAZKIB010000373.1:0-732 GCA_964552425.1 uncultured Anaerolineaceae bacterium
CATTGCTAATCGCCTGCGAGACGCCGAAGCCTGCGCCCTGCCAGTTCGCGCGCGAACGAGCGCATCAACTGGTTCATGGCGGCTTTGCTGGCGTTGTAGGGGCCAATCTCCGGCCAGGGTGTGTGAGCAACCCAGGACGTGGTGAAAATGAGATGGCCCGGTATACCATCCGCCAGCATCGCGCGGGCCGCGACCTGTCCCAAAAGGAAGGCCGTCGTGACATTGACGGTCTGGGTCATCTCCCAATCCTCCTGGGTGAGTTCCAGAATAGGCCCCGGAATGACCATACCGACATGGCACAGGGCCGTATGGATTGGCCCAAAGCGCGCGCGTGCCGCTTCAGTGAAACGCCGCACCTCGGCATCCTGTGTCATATCCGCGCGGACATAATGGATCTGTTCCAGATGGATGCCCGCCCCTCGCAGCCGCTGGTGCGCTTCGACTTCATCCAGCAGATCATTCACGGTCATGCGCGCGCCGTGATCGGTGAGTTTCCTGACAATGCCCAGGCCGATTGCGCCTGTGCCACCGGAAATGACGATGTGCTGTCCGGCCAGCGCGTCTTCACGAAAGGTCATTTTTTAACTCCTGTAGATATAAACAGTCTTTCCCACAATCATAACTGATTTGCCGCTTGCAGCCCGCCCTTTAATGCGCCCCCTGCGCGGGGTATAATCGCGCGATGATCCAGGCGGTTCATCGGGGAAACAACTTGCCAATCCTGCGCGAAGG
>CAZKIB010000373.1:777-4077 GCA_964552425.1 uncultured Anaerolineaceae bacterium
TCGAACAGACGCAGCGGCTGGGCGCGCGGCTGGGGGCGCTGCTCAAACCGGGTGATATTGTCTGCCTGTCAGGGGATATGGGCGCGGGGAAAACCATGTTCGCTGTTGGCATCGGGCAGGGTTGGGGCACGCAGTACCCGCTCACCAGCCCGACCTTCAGCCTGATCCACGAACACCGGCGCGAGAAAGACAACAAACGGCTGTATCACCTGGACTGCTACCGGCTGACCCAGCCCGAAGAAGCCGATCAGATCGGGCTGGATGATGTGCTGAACGGGCGCGGGCCGGTCATTCTGGAATGGCCGGAGCATATCGAAAGTGTGCTGCCCCGCCAGCGGTTGTGGATCGAACTGCGCATTCTGGAGCCGACGCGCCGCAATTTCATTTTTAACGCCACCGGACCGCGCTATGAAGAACTGCTCAAGGCTTTTCGAGAAGCCGCCTTCAAGGTTTAACGCGCCATGCTGCTTGCAATAGACACGGCCACCCGCATCATGAGCCTGGCCCTGCACGATGGGCGCGCGCTGCTGGCTGAAGAAACCTGGCATACCGCCAACAACCATACGGCTGAACTGGCCCCCGCGATTCGCAGCCTGCTGGAACGCTGTGAAGTGACCCTGAACGACCTGACCGCGCTGGCGGTCTCTATCGGGCCGGGGTCGTTTACGGGCCTGCGGATCGGTGTGGCGCTGGCGAAAGGGCTGGCTGCTGCCCGCAGACTGCCGCTGGTGGGTGTTTCGACGCTGGATACGCTGGCCGCTGCTCAGCCGCAGTATCCCCGCCACGCGCTGATTACAGTGGTCGAAGCCGGGCGCGGACGCATTATCACGGCGACCTACCGCTGGGGCAAGGGCGAGTGGGTCAACCGGGGGGAACCACGTCTGATGGACTGGGAGACCCTGCTGGCGAACATCGACGGCCCGGCCTACGTGACTGGCGATATTGACGCCGAGGGCTACGAAGCCCTGAAAATGATGGAAGACGGAGAGAATCCGGTGAAAATTTCATCCCCGGCGCTGCGACTGAGGCGGGCCGGCTTCCTGGCGGAGACGGCGCTGGCACGGCTGGCAGAGGGTGGCGAATCCTTCGACCCGGCGCGTGTCGCCCCTTTGTATGTGAAAACCCGCGACGTGCCCTGACATCATGAACAATAAACTTTCCCTGCGCTATATGCGATCCGGCGATATTCCCCAGGTTGTCGCCATTGATAATGTGTCGTTTAACCCGCCCTGGTCGGCGCGTTCGTATGCGTTCGAGGTTGGCGAATCCAGCTACAGCCATATGGTTGTGCTGGAAAACGGCCAGCCAGGTCCGTCTGTCAACGGCTGGCGGCGCTGGCTGCAACCCTGGGTGCGGCCCAATGGTATGATCGTCGGCTACGGCGGTTTGTGGTATATCGCCGGCGAGGGACACATCAGCACGATTGCCACTCACCCGGATCAGCGCGGGCGCGGCTATGGCGAGATACTGCTGGCCGCGATGCTCCGCCGGGCGATCACCCTGCAAGCGGAGTACATCGTGCTGGAAGTGCGCGTGAGTAACGAAATTGCCCAGAACCTGTACACCAAGTACGAGTTTCGGACCGTTGGAACCAAGCCGAATTACTACCGGCTGGATAATGAAGATGCCTATGACATGCGCCTGGACCTGACAGACGAGGCCATGCTGGCGCGTTTTGACCAGCGCTACGCGGCGCTTCAGGCGCGCATCGCGTTTGTGGACGAGTACACCGCGCTGGATGTCCAGAAACGACGGCAAGCGTAAACGATGCCCGAACGCTCCATTCGCCAGCGGCTGTCGCTGCCTGTGACGCCGGACCTGTATAAAGAAATCCGCCATTTGTGGATTGCGCATTCCAGAGCCGAGGATGCCCGCGACCTGGACGGCCTGATCGCCACCCTCAGCGCGGACTGTGTGTACGAAATTCCCGCCACCGGCCAGCGCTGGGAAGGGCACGAGGGCGCTTTCCCCGATGTGACGTTTGACCTGGACGACATCGTGATCGGCCCGCAGGGGGTCATCGAAATCGCCACGCTGACCGGCACGCACCAGGGCACATGGGCCGGGATCGAACCCACAGGGCGCCGCCTGCAATTTCAGGTAATCATCTACTTCCCCTGGAACCCGGAGGCCCGCCGCTTCGCCGGGGAGAAAATCTACTTTGACCGCCTCGGCCTGCTCGACCAGACGCGCTAGAGTCTGAACCTTTCCTCTGGCTGCCATGATTCTCCACGAATAAGTCATCTGGCAGAATATTTGCGTAATAGCAAATAGTAGGTTAATTTATTCAAATCTGAATATACTATCACAGGCATGTCATTCATATCTGAACGCAGCGGGGGCTGTTATGAGCGACTTGTTGAGCTGGGCTGTTAGCTTCGCGCAGCATCTGGGAGCTAATGAGTTTCGTGTGATCTATTCCATCGTCCTGATCGCGATCACGATCTTTCTGACTATCCATATTCCCTTTCCAGGTTCACGCCCCATTTTTTTGATTGCCTTTGCCCTGATTACCTACAGTGTCGCCGGGGTTGCCACCGAAAATTTAGCCTTCTTCAACAATCTGAGCACCGAGTTTCTGGGTGCATTCCTGGGACTGCTGATTCTGGCGGACGACACGCGCAGAGACTATGTCGGCATTCTTATCGCCATTGGCCTTACGGTGATTGTCGTGCCTGATCTGGTGCGCTATGCCAGTATCTGGTTTGACCAGAGCACCCATTTGCGCATGAGCCTGACGGAGGGTTACATCGCCAACCTGCGAACTGATCTGCTGGGCGCGTTTGTGGTGTTCGCGCTGACCAGCCTGCGGTGGCGCAACCGAACCGAAGCACAGCGCAGCCGCCGGCGCAGTGGCCAACTGGATCGTGAATATGTTGAAGTCGAGCGGATCAAAGAAGACAACTGGATTCTGAGCGAAAAGATTCGCGCTGACAAACGTGAGATTCACGACCTGCAAGACGCTGTTCGACGGGATAAGGCCGAAATCGAGCGGACGCGAAAAACGGTCAATCAGGAACAAAGCGACCTGCTCCAGAGTGAAGTCCGACTGCGGGAAGAAAAACGCCAGATTGACGATATTAAGGCGCGCATTCAGGCTCGCTACCCTGATCTGGAAAAGCAGAAAGCCGAGCTGCTGCTGCAAGAGATGGCTCTCGAAGAGGATTACTACAAACTCATGGCGCGGCAGAAACTGCTGTATCTTCAGAAGGAACTCCTCAAAAAGAAGGCTGTCGAGCTGACTTCATACGAGTCCAGACTGCCGGGGCTGCCCCTGCTGGACGAGGATGAGGATGATAC
>CAZKIB010000374.1:0-4071 GCA_964552425.1 uncultured Anaerolineaceae bacterium
GAGAGCCAGTCAGGGAGGCTGGCGGCGGGTTCGGCAGCTTCTTCGTCTTCGTCCGCTTCGTCGGCAAATTCATCATCGCCGGGTTCAGCGCTCATGGCACTGAGCCAGTCGGGGGTGTCAACGACAGCTTCGGCTTCAGCCTCTTCGCCGGTTTCCCAATCGAAGGCGTCTGCGTCATCTTCAGCAGCGGACTCACTCATGACAGCGGCAGCCGGCGCAGCTTCGGAGAGCCAGTCAGGGAGGCTGGCGGCGGGTTCGGCAGCTTCTTCGTCTTCGTCCGTTTCAGCGTCCGGTTCCGTGTTTAACCAGCTAAATTCACTGGTGACAGCCTCGCCTTCACCGGGCGCTGCTGCCAGCCATGCAGGGGGTTCACCAGTTTCAGCTTCACCTGTGACCTCACCGGATTCAGCACTCAGCCATTCCGGTTCATCATCAGACAATTCCGTGAGCCAATCCGCGCTTTGTGCTTCAGCTTTCGGTTCGCTGCTGGCATCCGCAGAATCATCCAGCCACTCGATTTCGCTCATTTCGGGGTCTTCAGATTGTGGATCAGACTGAAATTGATCGTTCATCTCGCTCTGCCACTCCAATCGATCTGCATCCTGAGTGCCCGGCAGGATGTCGGTATTACTGGATGCGTGATCCAGTTCGGCGAAAAAGTCCACCAGCGCCTCCTGATCTTCAGTCTCAGGGGTGGCAGATGCGGCGATCTCACCTGTATCACTTAATTCCTCAATATCGAGGATTTCATCGAGTATCGAGTCATTACTCAGCCAGCTCAAACGGTCCGCTGCGGCTTCTTCGGCTTTTGGCAGTTCAGCCGATGCCTCCGGTTGGTTATCCGTTTGTAACCATTCTAGTTCGCTATCCGTTTCCTGGCTATCGAAACCCAGCAGATTTGCGAAATCGCCAGTGCTTTGCGGAGACGGCTTTTCGGTGAGCCAATCCAGTGTGTCCGTATTGATGACTGCTGACTCTGAACTGCTTTCCGAGGGCAGGGTGGTCAGTTCATCCTCGCCGATTATTTCAGCGTCCGTGCCTTGCATCCACGCCAGCGGGTCAATCGAAGACGGGTCCTGAAAGACCATTTCGTCTTCTTCAAAAAACTCACTGACCGGCGCTTGCTCACTTTCGTCCAGCAGTTCAATACCGCTGCCTTCCAGCCACGCCAGGGGGTCTTCGTTCTCTGAAGTGACTGTTTCGGGCAGTTCATCTTCAAAATCTGAACCTGTGAAGAAATCCGGGAGGGCTTCTGCCTCACTGGATTCGTCACTGTCAGCATCGTCGGCTGCCAGCCAGTCGAGCGGATCACCGCTGGCGGTCTCGAAGGCGTTCAGGTCTTCTTCGGCAGGGGCAGCCTCGGTGAGCCAATCCGGCAGTTCATCATTCATGACCGGTACATCGTCGTCATCCTCTTCCGGCTGGCCCAGCGCCGCCAGGAGTCCTGTGTAGCCTGTGCCACCGCTGCGTGGTTGAGGGCTGGCGATTTCTGCATCTTCAAGTTCGGTTGCAAAGTCTTCAGGCAGGTCTTCATCAAAATCGAATTCAGGGTCTTCGAGGTCCATATCTTCAGGGAGGCCGCCCACCGGCTGCGGCAGACCCTCATCATGAATGTCCTTCAGCCAGTCCGGTTGTTCGGCTGCAATCTGGGTTTCAGCCAGCCGACGCACATCCAGTTCCGGCACGGTAAAGGCGTATTCGTCGGGTGCTGCTTTTTGAGCCAGTTGCAGTGCCCCGTAAGGGTCCACCTCCTGAATCTGGTTGAGGTAGCGCTGCGCGTCGGATGGGCGTCCTTCAGCCAGCCACAACTGCGTCAGAATACGATTGGCTTCCAGACAGTAGGGCAGCGCTTCCAGAACATCCAGCGCAGTTTCAGCCGCTTCCACCTGCATACCTGCGCTCCACAGGGTCGAAGCCAGCAGCATCCGCAGATCAACCCGTTTGGGCGATTTTTCGAGTGTGTCCTGAAGGGTATCAATCGCCTGCGCATAAAGGCCATTGCGGACATACTGTTTGGCGACGGCTCCGGTAGTCAGTTGGAAGCGCGGGTTTTCGACTCCGCGATGCCGCTGGTAAAGGACACGCAGTTTTTCGACCAGAGCTGGTTCGTTGGGCGACCCTTCGAGTGCGCGTTCCAGATGCCAGATCGCCTCATCATGTTTGCCCAGCCGTTCGTTAAGTTCACTCAGACCGCTGTGCGCAATGACATCATCAGGAAAGACAGCCAGCACCCGGCGCAGCACCGGGTCTGCTTCACGGAAATCCGTTCCGCGCACCAGAGCCTGTCCCAGATAACGACTGGCGGCCACATTTTTGGGATAATGCTTCAGAACGTGGCGGCTGTGCAGGACGACCTCATCCGATTTGCCCGCTTTCAACAGGCTATCGATTTTTTCCAGGTATTCCTTCAGGCTAATATCAGCCATAGTATCCTTTTACCCTTGTCGTCACGTGCAGCAGAGGAAAACAATAGCAGATGCTCTCATTATAGCATATCGAAAATTGCATACTTCCTAATGATCTTAACGTATCCACTATCCACTATATACTATCTCATGGATATGCTCAAGTTGATAACAAAGGGGCCGCAGCGTGCGCAAATATACCGTTCTCCTAACCCTGAGTATATTTCTTATAACGGGGCCGCTTCAGGCGCAGCCCGCGCCCACACTCGCTGACTTCTGGGAGGGGCGTGCTCATTGGGTGGTGGATATTGAGGATGTAGGGCTGCCGGTGGGTGAGAGCGATACCGTTGCGCGGGATGAGGGCGTGTTCTGGTCGTATCTGCACGCCAGCGCACAGTCGGCAGGGGTGATAGACCAGTGCGGTGTACCGGTTGAATTCCCTGGCTGCACGACCCTGTGGGAGAGTTCGGACGGCGGCCAGTCCTTTGCGCTCAGGACTCCGGTTTGCATGATGAGTTGTGTCACCTGTCCGTGCGATGATGACCGCGATCATATCACCGCGCAGCAGTACCCGCGTGTGTTTTTTACCGATGATGAAGCCTATCTGGTGTACGAATGGCACGCGCAAACCGTCATTCGCCGTTCTCCTGACGGGTTAACCTGGTCCGATTGGACATTTCTGCGTACACCGGGCGGCACGTGGCCGAGTTCTTTTGCGCCGTGCAGCGCGGTGGAACGCATTGGCCCGCATCCCAACATTCGCGGTGAAGTGCATGACTGTCTGGTCGGTGCGCCCCCTGGTCTGTATGTCGAAGGGGATCTGTTATACGTATTTGTGGGGGCTGGTTCTGCGCCGGGGCACATGCGCTGCTATAAGGGCCATCGACAGGGTGATCTGAGCCAGCTCCAACAGTGCGAACATGACCCGCTGTTTGCCGGCGCGGCAGAGTACGGCCCGCTGGATGTCACCGAAGGCGCGGCGGTGAACCCGTATTTTGACTTTCGCTACGTCAGTTCTGCTGATGTGTTGAAAGTCGGTGAGCATTACTACATGGCTTATGAAGGCGTGCGTGGGCCAGATGTGCTGGAACGCGGGATGGATACGCAGTTTGGGTTGGGTTTTGCGCGCTCGGCTGGCCCGCACATCGACGGCCCCTGGGAGAAATATCCGGGGAACCCGGTCATTATGCCGGTGGCGTTCAACTTCGGGATCGGGCACGCCGACCTGCTGATTGTGGAGGGTATCACCTACATGTACACCGCGACTTCCCAGAACACACGCGGACGTTATGTGCTGGCGTGGTCAGGCAGTTGATACGCGATTATTCGGGCCTGTATTCCCTGCCCTGACAGTAGATCGCAATGGGACTGGTGACACGTCCGTTGAACCAGTCCTCGACGGAACCGGGCAATATCACGCTTGACGCTGTGCGCCGGGTACGCGCAAAAGCACGCGCTTCTGCCTCGTCGACAAATTCCTGCGCAAGATCAAATTCATGGAACACACCGCGATACACGATCACGACACAGCGATTCATACGGCTATCTCACTACTTTAACCATCCACGCACCGGTTCTGACACGAAAACCGGCGTTTGTGGTTCATCATGATGTTGGCGAATTAAACTTGTAGATACCGTCTGAAGAGTCAAGCAAGAGCAGCCCT
>CAZKIB010000375.1:0-4051 GCA_964552425.1 uncultured Anaerolineaceae bacterium
TTCAACGTCAGTGTCCGCGCTATTGAACGCACTCTGTTCCAGCATCATCGTGTTATTCAGACGGAGCGGCTTTATCCTGTACGACTTCAAAGCCTGTGAGACACCAAACGCGGTAAAGTTAAGAGATACTTTCCCCATCTGAATCGGATCAAATGGAGGCTCAATCAGATGGCAAAAGATGAGAAGGTATCGGCAGAACAGGTGGTACGCGACATTCGGCGGGAGACCCATCGCAAGTACAGCGCGGAGGAGAAAATCCGCATCGTGCTGGAAGGGCTGCGGGGTGAGGACAGCATCGCGGAGTTGTGTCGCCGCGAAGGCATCATGAGGCGTTGGGGAATGTGACCCCGGCGGACGTGTTTTTCGGACGGGCAGCACAGATTGAGGCAGAACGGACAGCCGTTAAGCGACGGACGTTAGCGCTGCGGCGCACACAACATTTACTGACACAGGTGTCCGCCTGAAAAAAGTGGGTATAATCGGGGCAAAGTATCTCTTAGCAAAAACCCCTCAGTGTCCCATTTTTTTGACGACGTACACTGTCCACCTACGACGCAAACAACTTAAGCAGCAGACCTTGATCGCCCGACGGCAGCAGTATTTGCCAGCGAGCGTTCAAGTCATGTAAACTGGCAGAAAGTCTCTCTTGTTCCCAACTCCTTTCTGTCCAATCTATTTGAAGACGTACAATTTGCCTCAGTCCTTGGATATTCAGGTTGTCTGAAGTTGAGCTTACGACTTGAGCGTGATTTTGAAGGTGAATGCGTGATCGCAGGGTTTTTGGGACGGTGTGCTGATGCGCAAACCATTTCCATCCTGAGACCAGGACAGCGCCTCACCAGAACCAAGCATCTGAATATGCTCAATGCGTTCACCAGAAATCGCAGAGCCACGCGCCAATGACTTAATCAGGGCTGACTCACCCGGCCAACCCAGACAAATAGCATACAAGGTATTATCTTTGGTCGTGAAGCGCACGTCTTCGGCGTTGAAGGGCTTATCCTCGTGTTCACGCATGTGACCTTCGCTGACCATCGTGCTGCCCTCGCCATAGGTCTGCCAGTGCCGTGTATCGTAGATGGCCTCGCCATTCACGTTAAGCCATTTTCCCAACCCCAGCAAACGGTCAGCCGCTTCATCGGGGATCGTTCCATCCGCTTTTGGGCCGATGTTCAGCAGAAGATTGCCATTCTTGCTGACAATATCAGCCAGGTCGTGAACCAGCGTAGTCACGCTTTTGAACTCGTCATTTTCGACAAAGCACCATGACTTATAACTGACGGAGGTATCGGTCTGCCAGTAATCCTCGCGGATAGCATTCAGCTTGCCGCGCTCAATATCATAGAGGGCAGTGCCTTTGGCGAAAGACTCAAACTTGTGCTGGATAACCACGCCTTTGTTCCACTCGGCGGCGCGGTTGTAATAATGGGCCGCAAATTTTTGCAGATAGGGTTCAAACACGGCCTGCTCAATCCACCAGTCAAACCAGAAGACCTGCGGCTGATATTTGTCTACCAGTTCGCTGCACCGAGCCAGCCAGTCATCCAGAAACCGTCCATTGGGGCGTGGTCGCCAATCCTTGCTTCGCCATGCCTCTTCCGTATGACCGACATTCGGGGAGGCAGTGACCGCCGGGCCATAAAGACCATCATAGCGCGCATCCTGCACATCAGAATCAAACTTACGCCCGCCATCGAAAAACCACCAGTGTTCGGCGCGGTGGCTGGAAACGCCAAAAATCATGTCCTGTTTTTTAGCGGTCTGTGCCAGTTCACCGACAATATCGCGTTTCGGCCCCATTTTTGCGGCGGTCCACTCAGAAAGCGCGGAATCGTACATGGCAAAGCCATCATGATGCTCCGCAACCGGGACAACGTATCTGGCTCCCGCTTTTTTGAACAGGTTAATCCAGACATCAGGATCAAAGTGTTCTGCATTGAACATCGGGATAAAGTCTTTGTAGCCAAATTGAGTATGCGGCCCCCACTTTTCCAGATGATGATTGAATTCACGACTGCCCTGCTGGTACATATTGCGGGGATACCACTCGTTCGCAACAGCAGGAACGGCGTAGACCCCCCAGTGAATGAATATCCCCAATTTGGCGTTTATAAACCATTCCGGCACGGGATACTGCAAGGACTCCCACGCCGCTTCATAGCGGGCTGCTTTCTGCTGCATGATACTTTTTCTCCCTTGATAGTGTTTCTTTTTAATGATGTGGTATGCTTACCATATTTAAGCGCAAGTTGGCCGGCTTTATGCGATCAGGCATTCAGCCGAATAGTACTGTTTTCGGGTCTGCCGCTGGGCCATGTCAGGTTCCTCACTGGCGAGAGGATGCGCTGCACTTCCGCCAGCATCTCCTGATCCAGAGGTTGGACAAGCCACTCAATATTTTGAGTAATTTGCTCCGGGCTGGCGATGCCGGTGAGTGTGGTCGCTGCATCCGGGTTGGCAAGGCTGAATTGCAGCGCCAGCCGCGCAAGCTCAATTCCCTGACTTTTGCAGAATTGCGCCGCTTCGGCGCAGGCGGTTTTCAGGGCTGCTGGCGCAGGGTGCCACGAAGGTAAGTCCAGCCCCGTCAGCAGGCCCATACCCAGCGGCGAGGCATTGATTACTCCCAGTCCCTTATCCTTGAGGTAAGGCAGAAGCTCTGTGAGGGATGTATCGTAGAGCGTGTAATGGCAGTAGGACAACACCGTATCAAGCGGGGCGCGATCCGCGACGTACTGGAGAATCGCCAGCGGCAGACCCGAAATACCGATATATCGGACTTTTCCGGTTTCCTGAAGACGATGCAGCGTTGGAATAGTTTCTTCGATAATCTGATTGAGATCGCCAAATTCGATGTCGTGACAGTGGATGATGTCGATGTGTTCCACGTTCAGCCGGGCAAGACTCTCATCCACGCTGGCGATCACCCGTGCTGCCGAAAAGTCAAAATTTTCAGCGCCATACCGTCCCACTTTGGTGGAGAGATAGTATTGATCACGTGGTATTTCCTTTAGTGCGCTACCCAGAACGGCTTCCGCTCTGGTGAGTCCATAGTAGGGGGCGACATCAATGAAGTTGACTCCCAGATCGACAGCAGTATGAACCGCGCGCACCCCCTGCTGCTCATCAACAGCGCCGAATACGCCTCCCAGCGGGGACGCGCCAAAACCAAGCACCGAGACTTCCAGCCCGGTCTTCCCCAGAACACGATATTTCATACTCGCAATCCGTTTCTTACGATGTAATAGAGTGGGTTAGCCTTCATTTGCTGGTGGTTTCCCGCTTGAAGTGGGCACTATAATCTCCTGATACTCGGCGGGGCCTCCCTCATTCAACCGGGAAAGCGGCAGTTGTCTGGCTTGCTGTCCCATAAGGGTACAATGGACATATCCTCCAGGACTCTCGACACGGTAATCGGCGCAGCACCTACCCGTTTGCCACCATCATGAATATTTGCCGTAAATGACGTGCCCCACAGTTTCTATACGCTCAGCAAACAGGTTGAGTAAAACATGGGCCTCGGTAACTGAGTGAGGCGCGTGCCTTCTGGAATATGAACTCAAGCGCAGAAAATGTCTCTGATTGACAAATACATCTCAGTTTATTGTGATGCGCTTGCTATATGGCATTATATGGTAAGCATACCATACAGGCCGAAAATCAGCAAATGTTCTGACGTGCAAACCAGGTCAGGGCCGACGATACGGGCCTTGGATTGATGATGGATTCGCCTAATTGGGGCGAAGATTATGTACTCTACTGTCTACCTTACTAGCGATCATTACTGGCTGACACGGCTTTTGGATGACTATCCTGTCCATTGGGATTCGCAAGCCTGTATAACTGTCGACTGGAAAAGGTTGCTGTCGATCAGATACTTTAGATCAGCCATATTTAGTCGAAGCGTACAGAATCGGCTTCTTCTCGTATAATGCCCACCAGATCATCAATACTGGTGAAGCTGCTGCGTTCGATAATCCAGCGCGAACTGACACGGATCACGAATCGTTCGGCAATGGCGCGCAGTTGGTTGTCGCCGATGCTGGAAATATCC
>CAZKIB010000376.1:0-3752 GCA_964552425.1 uncultured Anaerolineaceae bacterium
ATGTTCCACAGTTTGAGCATCCCGCGTTTTTCCTGAATCATGACGCTGTGCAGGAAGGCTGTTCCGATCAGCCAGGGCAGGAACGCGGCATTTTCTACCGGGTCCCAGCCCCAGTAGCCGCCCCACCCCAGCACATCATAGGCCCAGCGTCCGCCGAGGATCAGGCCCAGGCTGAGGAACAGCCACGCCACCAGAGTCCAGCGCCGCGTGGCTTTAATCCAGTTGGACGACAGATCGCCGGAAGCCAGCGCCGCCATTGCAAACGCGAAGGGGATCACAAACCCGACGAAGCCGAGATACAGCATGGGCGGGTGGATAATCATGCCGAAGTGACGCAGCAGCGGGTTGAGTCCGCTGGCGGTTTCGGCCAATCGTGTGGCTGAGGGCGCAGTCACATTCGCAGGGATGAGCGCGGATTGGACCACCTGGTTGCCCATTGTGATCCAGAAACGCTCGAAGGGGTTTTCCAGAAACAGGGACAGGCCCAGGAAAAACGCCAGAGTCGCCATCGTGTAGGCGATCACACCGGGCATCAACCGGCGGTGCGGACGCCAGTTGAGCAGCAGCCCGCCCACCGCGAACAGGCTCATCAGCAGCGACCAGAATAAGATCGAGCCTTCCTGCGAACCCCATAACGCGGTGATACGGTAAAAAGTGGGGGTGTTCGGGTCACTGACCGACCAGACATAACTGATCTGGTACTGCCCGGTCAGCAGGGCCACGACCAATGTGCCGCATGAAGCGAGCAGCAGCGGGAAGGTGAGCAAAGCGGCATTACGCGCACTGAGTACCCATTTTTCGGAATGGATGCGCCCGCCATAAATCGCTGCGCCCACCGCGTACAGCGCGGCCACAAACGCCAGAAATAATGAAGTCAGACCGATTTCGGCAAACATGAGTGCCCTTCTTTACGCTTCAGGATGCGCGATAGCCTGTTCGGGGCCGGCTTCCTCGAAGCGGCTGGGGCACTTGAGCAGCAGTTCGGTTGCGTAAAACACGCCGTCCGCGCCCAGTTCCCCGGTCATGATAGCCTGCGCCTCATGCTGAAGCAGGTCAGGTTTGACCTGATTTTTCACCACGACAGGAATGCGGGTGGCGCTTTCATTGTTGACCGAGTCGTGCAGGGCCTGCGCCAGATTTTCGAACTCGGCGGGGATATTGGCGACGGTGAATTCGATGGTCAGCGTGTCGGTATCGTACTGGATGCTGGGACCCAGCACCGCGCCGGACACGCGCACGGATTGTCCCACATATTCGGGGTTGGCAAGCAGTTCATCCACAGTGATGAAATAGCGCGCGCCGGTCATTGTGCCGGACACGATCAGATAGCCGACTGCCGCGAGGATCAGCACGCCGCCGATGATAAACTTGAGGCGATCTCCACCCCTTTTGGACTGCTGCAACTGTACCGCTGCTGTACTTGATTTTTCCCAGGTTGCCTGAGCCATGCCGAAATTAACCTTCCTGATCTCAATTTCTTAGAATAATAACAGCATTTAAGACAGGTCCACAACCCATTCATGACTCTTATCACACGTATTGAGGATACCTGTCAGCCAAATAAAAAAGGGACATCACAATTTTGTATGCCCCCATAACACGATTATAGTGTACTTGTGAGTGAAATCACAAGCATATTCAGCATTTGCTCAGGAAAATCAACTCTGGAAGGAAGCCAGCACTCGCGCCGGGCCAGTGAGGGTATAGTTCCCCAGGCTGGCAGGGATCAGTGCGGTGCGGCCCTTCGCCAGTTCGACCTGTGTTTCGCCCGCTTCAATCTGCGCTGTGCCGTCAATACAGGTGAGAATATGGAAGCGCTGGCCGGTGGTGTCCAGTGGGATGCTTGTGCCGTTGACGTCGTTCAGTTGGTACAGCAATGTGGTGAAATAGGGCGACTGGACAATTTCGACTGCCGGGTCCGTGAGGTGGCCGGTGTGGACAATCTCCGGCAGGGATTGCAGGTTGGCAACCCGCTTGCCTTTTTCGATGTGCATCGCGCGCGGTTTGCCGTTCAGGTCCAGCCGGCCCCAGTCGTACAGGCGGTAGGTTAAATCCGACGACTGCTGAATTTCATAGATCAGCAGCCCCGGCCCCAGCGCGTGAATGGTCCCGGCGCGGACGAACAGCACATCCCCCGGCACGACATCGGCATACACCAGCAGGTCTTCCAGCGTCGTGCTTTCAATCGCCGCCGCCATCTGTTCCGGCGTGGTTCCCGGTTTCAGTCCGATCACCAGCCGCGCGCCCGCTTCGGCTTCGATCACGTACCAGGCTTCGGTCTTGCCGCGTGGCTCGCCTTCCAGTTCGCGGGCCTGCTCATCGTTGGGGTGCAGTTGAACCGACAGCCAATCCGCCGCGTCCAGAAACTTCGCCAGCAGCGGCAGTCCCTCCGCCGGGTCGTTCCCCGGCCCGACCAGCGCCTGTCCGAATTCCGCCAACACAGCGCTCAGGGTGCGGCCGGCCAGCGGTCCGTTGACAACCGTCGCCGTATCGTGCATCTCCCAGGCTTCGCCAAAGGGTTCAGCAGTGGGCAGGGTTTTACCCATGACCGTCGCCAGCCGCCGCCCGCCCCAGACTTTCACGTGCAGCGCGGGATTCAAAAGTAAAGGATACAAAACCATCATCAGGCGTCCTTTGATGCTGAAGAGTCATGCGTTCCGGCCGGCGCGCCATGACGCCGCCCGTTGATGCGGGAGAAGTATAGCGGATTTTGAGGACTGGCGCTGGAGTGTCGAGATTCAGCTTACCACAAACGCAGGGTGATCTGGTCGCCGCGCCCGCCAGGTTTGACCACAAATTCGTCACTGGCCCGTTCAAGCTGGTCACGGGCTGTCGGGCATGACCGGCAGGCTTCCTCAAAATCCGTCGCGGTCTGAAACTCAATCACCTGCCCGTCAGACTCGGTATGGATTTGCAGTGGGGTAGCCCGTTCCGCGCGCGCGAAATAGAGCGTTTCGGCCATCGCCGTCAGCGCAGCAATCGAACGCACTTTGAGTGTATTGGACCACGTCTGCTCATCACCCATTTTACGGAGTGCCTGCCGGGCGCGGGCCATGTCCATTGTTCCGCCAATGGTGATGTCCACCTTCATAATTGACCTGCCTTCACTGCCTGATGTGTTTGTCATCGTGTTGATTCCATTGTAGCGGGAATTTATTGCTCTGAAGATTAACATTCCGGGAACCCGCGCGCCAGAATCAACGTCTGCTACACTGAAGATACGGCTCATGTTCGGAATGGGTGATTCCGGTTTCAGCCTTCAGCTTCTGGCTCAAAGCTAACTGCGAAAGCTCATCGGACTCACGCATTTTCTGTCAGGGGCCAGGGATAAATTACAGGAGGGGCTTTTTATGTGGCGTCGAATAGTGTTTGCCGGTTTATCTGTCAGTTTATTTTGGATGGTGTCGGCGGCCAGTGCGTGCGGCGGGTTGTTCTGCCAGAACGTGCCGGTGGACCAGCAGGCCGAGCGGATCATTTTTACGATTAACGACGACGAAACGATCTCGGCCTATGTGCAGATCAACTACACGGGTTCCGCGCCGGATTTCTCGTGGGTGGTTCCGGTTCCGTCCGTGCCGGAATTGGATGTCGCCGAGATCAGCAGCTTTGATGAACTCAGCCGCCTGACCGCGCCAGTCTTTTTCCCGCCGTTGATGCCGGCTTGCGCGCCCATCCCGCTGATGTCAGCAGTGGCGGAAGATGGGGCCGCCGGGGGCAGCGTGGAGGTACTGGCGTCGGGGACCGCCGGGCCG
>CAZKIB010000376.1:3770-4045 GCA_964552425.1 uncultured Anaerolineaceae bacterium
GTCACCAGCCCGGACCCGAACGCATTGATTATCTGGCTGCGGGACAACGATTACCGCATCACCGAGCCGATGGAACCGCTGGTGCGTGTCTATAACGAAGAGGGCATGATCTTCCTGGCGATGAAGCTGCAACCGGAACAGGGCGTGCAGGACATTCAACCCATCAAGATGACCTACAACTCGACTCAACCGATGATCCCCCTGCGCCTGACCGCTGTCGCCGCCAACCCGAATATGACCGTGCTGACATGGATTTTCGCGGACGCGCAGACCAC
>CAZKIB010000377.1:0-488 GCA_964552425.1 uncultured Anaerolineaceae bacterium
ATGTCATCCTGGGCATCAACGGTTATCACCCGCTGGGGCATGATGCGCGGGCGCTGAAGCCGGGCGGCAGATATGTGATGGTCGGCGGGACCGACGCGCAGATCTTCGAGGCGCTGCTGCGCGCGCCGTTCACGCCGAAACGCGACGGCAGGCGGCTGGGCAGCCTGACCGCGAAAGCTACACCCGCCGACCTGCGCGCGCTGACGGCTCTGATCGAACGCGGCGCGGTGAAACCCGTCATCGAGCGCTGCTATCCGCTGGCAGAACTGGCGGACGCGCTGCGCTATCTGGATAGCGGTCATGCGCAGGGCAAGCTGGTGATTACCATGTAGGCGCTGTTCAGGTTAGACACGGCATAGAACACCCCCTGCAGGGCTGCGCAGGGGGTGTTTGACGTTAGTGCCGTTGGGGAAGCAGCGAGCCGTGTCTGTGTCCGCAAGCCCGATGAAGGCGCTCGTACCCAGGACAACCCTGCGCTTGCGAGGCTG
>CAZKIB010000377.1:520-4010 GCA_964552425.1 uncultured Anaerolineaceae bacterium
CCTATTTCATCCCGGTGCCTGTTGCGGCCAGCCCTTCCATGACCTGTCGGCGCAGGAACAGGAACAGGATGATAATGGGCAAGGTTGCCAGCGCTGACCCCGCCATCACCAGGTCATAATCCTGCCTGTACTGGTTAATCAGGCGTGTGATGCCCACAGCCAGCGGCATATTCTCTGCCTGCCGGAATACGATCAGGGGCCACAGCAGGTTATTCCAGTACTCCAGCGAGAACAGGATGAACAGGGTGGCTATCGCTGGCCGTGCGTTTGGCAAGACTACCGCGAAGAATATCTGGTACTCATTCGCTCCATCAACCCGCGCCGCATTCAGCATCTCGTCATCAATGGACAGCATGTACTGCCTGACAAAGAAAATGCCGATCGGCGAAGCCGCCAGCGGGATTATCGCGCCCAGATAGGTCTCCACCATGCCCAGTTGAATGATCATCAGGAAGAGCGACACAATCAACAGGTGAAAGGGGATCATCTGAGAGACGAGGATCAACATAAATAGCACATTCCGACCCCGGAACCTGAATTTCGCCAGGGCGTAACCGCCGGTTGTGCAGAGGATCAGCGCCGTGATGGCGAAACCACCTGTCTGCAAAATCGAATTGATAATCCAGCGACCGTAAGGTTCTCGCGCAAACAGATTGTGGTAGCTATCAAGCGACAGTACGGAGGGGAACAAATCGAAGGCATCTACAAAGATACGCCCCTCAGGACGTAACGAGCTGATCACCATCCAGTACAGCGGAAAGACAAACAATATCGCCAACGCGATAAAAAGCAGCAGCAGCGGAATTCCGCTGGCGCGGAAGCGTATTCTCGGGCGTAATCTGGCCTGTTGCATGAAGCTGGAAGCCTGTTCAGCCATCGAACTAGCCCTCCTTGCTAAACACGCCGAAGAAGCGGAACTGAATCAGCGAGAAGACGAAAATGATTGCGGCGAGGATCACGCCCATTGCGGCGGCTGTCCCGAAGTTAAACGAAGTGAAAGCGGTACGGTAAATGAGCAGAGCCATTGTAAGCCCACCGTCTCCAGGCCCGCCGCCACCGACATACAGGATAAACGGTTCCACAAACACCTGATAGCCGCCAATAATGCTCAAGACAATCACAAAGAGGGTGGTTGGCCTGAGCAAAGGAAGTGTGATGCGCCAGAACATCTGGAAGGGACTTGCGCCGTCAATTGCGGCAGCTTCGTAAAGCTCTCTGGGAATGTTAACCAGTCCTGAATTGAAGTAGAGGATGTTAATGCCAGTCCAACGCCAGGTGGCGACCAGGATCAGAGAAGGCAATGCAAGCTCGGCTGTTTCTAACCATCGCAATGGCCGGATGCCCAGAGTTGACGACAGGAAAAGGTTGAGAAAACCACCCTCGGCCAGGATCAACCGGAAGACCGTTCCTGCTACCACCAGTGAGGTCAGGGCCGGTAAGAAGATCAGCGTTCGGAACAGTGTGCTCTGTGCGACGCGCCCCGAATCCAGCAGCACAGCCAGCACAAGGGGCAGCGGTATCAGAATGAGGAGTGTCCCAATGGTGTAGACTGTTGTGTTGACCAGCGCCTGGTTAAACCGAACCAGTTGGAACACGTTCTGGTAATTGGTCAACCCTACCCATTCCTGACTCTGAATCCCCTGAAAGTTCTGGAAACTCATGACTATTGCCAGGAACACCGGGTAGACTTTGAACAACAGAAATACCGTCATAAAAGGCGCTAGAAATACCAGCGGGGCGACTTTTCTATGGCTCAATGTCGTGAGAATTGAGTTCAACAATTTCGTTTTACCTCTGACGCTCAAAGATCACTTTCAGGCGATAGAGGAGGCAGCGGGCATCTTAAAGAAGGTGCCCGCTGCCAGGAGACGAGATGGGATCAGTTGCCTACGTCGGCGCCCATTGCCCGGAGTTCGGCAATGGCTGCCGCCAGAACTTCCTCAGGCGCTTTCCGGTTTTCGATCAGATCATACAGCGCGGTCGTCTGCATGATCGTCGCCATTTCGGGATAAAACGGACCGGTGTATTCGGGAGCCACGTTGCCCAGCCCGGCCTTGATGTATGTGAAGGGGACTTCGCCGCTGAAGTCGTCCATGGTGATCAGGAGGGCTTCGTCATCGTAGACGTCGAGGCGCATCGGGTCGAAACCCAGGTCGGTCCACAGGGCAAGGTTGGCTTCATAGGTCAGCTTGGCGAACGCCAGGAATTCTTTGGCAAGCTCGACTTTACTGGGGTCAATCTGGTTGGTGATGACTGTGCCAGTCCCACCGCCCATCGTGGTTGTGTAGCCGCCCTCTTCGAAAATCGGCATGGGCCGCACGACCGCGACATCAGCCAGCACGCTGCTCATGTTGTCCGGGAAGCGCGTCATATACCACTGCGGCATCCACAGCGAGGCGACTCTGCCTTCGCTCAGTGCAATGTAGTGATCGGGGGCGTGATGGTTGCCGCCAGCCGCTGGTCTCGCAATGCCATGCACGTGGACGAGGTCCTGCAGGAATTGCAGTGCGGCCACGTTTTCCGGGCTGTCCAGAATGATTTCGCCGTCTGCGTTGTATGTGCCGCCGCCCATCATCAGCATCAGCGGGTAGGTGGAGAAGATATCGGTTGTTTCGATGCTTGCCATATAGATATCTGGCGTGCCGTCACCGTTGGTGTCCTGGGTGACTTTCTTGCCGGCTTCGATATAGTCATCCCACGTCACGATGCTGTCAACATCCACACCCGCCGCTTCCAGCAAGGCGGTGTTGTAGAACATGATAAACGCGCCCAGGTGGTAGTCAATGCCATAGTTGTGGCCGTTTGCTGTGTAGGGGGCCAACCGCGATTCGATGATGTCTGCACGATAGGGGTCAATGGCATCGTCCAGCGGGATGAACTGGATCTCACCCTTGGTGAAGGTGGCGAACTTCTTGATCTCTACATCCGCGAGATCGGGCGCGCCTACACCGACCAGCAGCGATGCCAGCAGGTTGTCGTGCATCTGAGTGTAGTCAATCTGCTCGTACGTCAGGTTAATCGGACGATCGGGGTTGACTTCGTTCCAGCGCTCTGCCTGATTCTGCATGAAGAGACCATGCCGATCAACAAACACCCACAGGCTTAAGTTGGTCACATTCTGAGCCTGCACCACGCCAATCCCAAGCGTTCCGATCAGGATGGCAATCAGGAGCAAAAGCGACATTCGTTTATTCATTTTGACCTCTCCATATTAAGGGTTTTACACAAGTGGGCATACAAGTGCAGTTACCGAATGAGGCTCAAATGTATAGTGCAACTGGCTCCTTTCTGCGGTGAGCGCCGCCGTTCTGACCCCAACGAGGTTCGGTTGATCAAACGAGTTTGTGGCTTTAATATCCGGCCCGTTGACCACATGCGCCTGGACATCTCCCGCAAAGAACCCGCTGTCCAGGGAGACTGTCGTTTCCAGAGCGTCTGTCTGACTGCGGTTGACGACAAAAACTGCGAGCGATTTGCTGCTCTCATCAAG
>CAZKIB010000378.1:0-3125 GCA_964552425.1 uncultured Anaerolineaceae bacterium
CGCGTAGGGGCGATTCGCGAATCGCCCCTACAAAACATTATCTGAAGGTCTATAGATTGCGCAGCCAGAGGCTCACAGCCCCCGACTGCCGGAAAACCCGGAAGCCCGCTAAGGCAGACTGAGAGGTTCTCGACACGCCCGTTCACGAGACTTCCAAATCGGATCAGCCGGGTCCTTGAATGCCCGGCGACCACCTGAACAAAAATCCCCTTTCCAACACGGAGAGGGGATTTTCGTTGTGGCGATCAGGTTTCTTCAAAGCGCAGCCCATCCACAAGCGCCTGGATGTCTGGCGGCGCGGGCGGGTGCTGGGATGCGGCGGAGTGAAAGACCACGCGCAGCCGCAGCGGTTCTTCCACATTTTCGATACCTGTTTCCATCCACTGATAGGTCAGCAGGATTGCCAGCCGTCCCCCCACGCGCACGCGATGATGGTCATAACGGATCAACTGTTCGGCCTGTTCACGGCTGCACTCCGCGCGGCGGGTTTCGGACATCGTCACTGTTCCTGTCAAACTGCTCGCATCTTTGGATACATGGGAAAGGTTGGGCTAAGTCGATTGGACTTCAGATTGAATCATCCGGCCACCAGTCTGGCCTGTATAGAACAGCCCCGAATTGGCTGATATTGCTGCCGGGTTTCCATCGAGTCCCATCTGGCAGGGTCGTGGCGCTGTCAAATTTTGCATCGAACAGATTCGTGTTACTCAGCTTAGCATCCCGTAAATCTGCACCGCGCAGGTCCACGCCCTCCATACAGGCATTGGTTAAATCAGCTTCAACCAGAATCGCGTTTCTCAAATCTGTATCAAAGCGCGGATGATCTGCGACAGACAAACCATGCGTTTTGGCGTATCCCGCATCAATATCACCCCAAACAGGCCTAAGATAGGCTCCTGACAAATTTGCGCGAAGAAAATTGGCCCCTGACAAATTAGCGCCGCTCAGTCGAGCGCCGGCAAGATGTGCGCCCTCAAGGTTAGCGTGTTTTAAGATGCTGTTCGCACCCAGAAGCCACCCGCGTTTTCGACACATATCAATTGCAGACTTTGCCATAGCGTTTGATGTGGACCCTGCCTGATATACGAGTTCATTCTGGATACGCTGCCGCGCATCCCGGCGGCTCACCCAATAATCCAGCACGAAGAATGTGCCCCCTATCCCCAGGACTTCAGAAAAAACATTAGCAATATAGCCCTGTTTATCCGCAAAAAGCAACCATCCAACGCCGAAACCCAGGACAATCATCATCACTCGGTTAAATATTTCCTGTTGCTCTGTTGTCAGGCTATGTTGGTCATACTGATCCTGCTCTGTATGTCTGGCGGTCATAAGCTCTCATCCTCATCAATTTTCCCAAGCATATCGTATTGGCGAGCGCAAGGGGAACTGTATTTTTGCGGGTACAGCAGGCGTATGTGTTTTGATATCATCGCGGGATTTGAGGGAGGGCATTGCAAAACAGATCGAAATGATTACCCCGTGCAGGTTTCGGACATCGTCACCGCTCCGCTGGAACTCTCGGTATAATAGCAGCATCTGACCGGAGCGGAAGGAGCCGTGTCATGCAGACCACAGCCACCATGACCTCGGCGGAATTTGCGGCATTTGCGCGCCTGCCTCACAACGCAGACCAGCGGATGCAGTTAATTGATGGTGAGGTGTTTATGAGCGCGCACCCGATACCCGATCATCAGCGGTTTGTTCACGATGTAGCGGATCTGATCGAAAGTCTGATGCCTCACGGCGAAGTCGTTGAAGATGTGAACCTGCACCTGGCCGAAGGGCACGACTATGAGCCGGATGTGATCTGGATCGCGGCGGGCAGCGCCTGTCAGGAAACGCCCACCGGCTTTGAGGGCGCGCCGGAACTGGTGGTCGAGGTGCTTTCGAGCAGCACCGCGCACCTCGACAAAGGCCGCAAATTCCATGCCTACGAGCGCTGTGGAGTGCAGGAATACTGGCTGGCAGACCTGCACCAGATGCTCGTGGAGGTCTACCAGCGGGAGGGTGACATCTTCCGGCGGCTGGGCGCTTTTGGCCCTGATGAAACCTTTGAATCCCGGGCGCTGGGTAAACCGGCAGCCCTGGCGCTGGCGTTCCGCCGTGTTCAGAAATCCGACGATACACCATAAAGCCCCGCTGTGACTGCCGGGACGTGGTCTGTGCTGCGCTGAATTAGCTGCCGAGTGCCAGCGGTTCGCCGGTTTCCAGCAGAGTCTTGAGGCCGGAGACAATCCGCGCCCAGCCATCGATCATGCCCAGCGACAGCGGGTGGCCGGGTTCCAGGCCCGCGTGCGTCAGGGTCAGTTTACAGGCGTCGCCGGCAGGCTCGATCTCCCACGTCACCTGTGTTACCGCAGCCCCTTCCGCCTCCCCCACCCACAGCGGCCTGAAGGTCGTGACCAGCCGGCGGGGTGGATCAATCTCGATGATCGTGCCCTCAATCAGCACGCGGCCATCGGGGCCAAGATAGCGGTACGGTGAGTCCACTTTCCAGTCGGATTCAACCCGGCTGGCGTAATAATACTGGGCGGTCATCTCGCCGTCGATAAGCGCCTGCCAGACCCGTTCCGGGGTGGTGCGGATATAGGTGTGCAGGACATGATCGGGTTTTTGGGACATGGTTTCAGACTCCAGGGTATATTTTAGTCCGGTCAGGGTTTGGGTCCAGGGGCGGGCGTATTTGCTCACCCAGCGGTCATAGACCATCTGGATCGGAACCGGGTTGAGGTAGTGAAATTTCTCGCGCCCGATTCTGCGCGTGGTAATCAACCCGGCCTCTTCGAGAATTTGCAGATGCTTCATCACCCCGAAGCGCGTCATCGGCAGATGATCGCACAGGGCCGAAAGCGTCTGCCCGTCCTGTTGAGAGAGAACATCCAGTAATGTGCGGCGGTGCGCATCCGCCAGTGCCTTGAACACGTGTTCTTGTTCCATGCGGGTATTATATGTGACCTTTTGGTCACATGTCAAGCCCCGCGTATAGAACTTATGTTTTTCTCAGGAAAGGGTGTGGGGAGGGTGTGCCGCGCCAGACGGCGGTAGCTGGTTGGGATGTTACAGATCAGGCGCGGAGTGCCCGGCGCTTATGGATAAACCAATTAGACTACGCCTAATTCTGG
>CAZKIB010000378.1:3152-3682 GCA_964552425.1 uncultured Anaerolineaceae bacterium
CTAAAGCCGCATTGTCTATCAGGCTTTTTCTTTTCCGTTTATCCATGAGTGTGGAGTCGTGAGATCAGGTGGCTGGAAACAGCACAGACCGGACCGATCACAGTGCTGATACCGACACTTTGCGCCAGGCACTCCGCGCTTTATTTACCCGCGCTTCGCCACCGGGCACTGCACTTCGGTGACATAATCCTGCGGGTCGCCGTGCGGGTCGTACTGCAACGTCAGCTCGCGGACCGGACCGGCAGCCCGGTAGCCGTTGGCATCCACCCAGCGGAACAGCGCGCCATAAGCCCGGTACAGGGACTCAAACGGCCCGTGATGGATGACACTCGCCATCGTCCCGGCCGGCAGCATCTGGATTTTGACCTGCCCGGTTTCGGGGATGCTGTTCGTAAACGGGATGGTGGCTTCCAGATGCAGGTCCGTTTCGGAGAACTCCTCGTCCGTGTACAGCACCGTCGCCGGACCGGCAAACGCGCTGTGATGCGCCGCCAGATGCTCGGTCAGCGTTCCAAACAGCCGCCCCAGCG
>CAZKIB010000378.1:3693-3982 GCA_964552425.1 uncultured Anaerolineaceae bacterium
ATGTCTGCCCGCGTGGGCACAGTTTCCGCGATCCCGGCGACACGCACCGGCTCAACATCCTTCAGAATGACTTCGTACTCGCTCATGGTTCCATCCTCTTCTATTTGTCGTAAGGTGGCTTCGACGTAAGCGAGGCGGCGCTGCTCACTTTCGATATGCTCCTGCAATTCGGCCTGCTTGAGCCGCAGCATACCGCGAATCTGCTCGGCGGGCAGGTCACTGTCCAGCAGGTGGGCGATCTGTTCCAGCGACAGGCCCAGCCCGCGCAGCGCCAGGATGCGATACAGAC
>CAZKIB010000379.1:0-2020 GCA_964552425.1 uncultured Anaerolineaceae bacterium
GTGCTCGTCTTGCAGTAATCGGATGCAATGCTGTTTGTGGTTGTGGATAAACAGTCAGCCTTATTGCAGCGCCGCGACGCACTGTTCATAAACGTGAGAGGTGACGCCGGCATACCAGGCGATGAAGCGTGTGGCCGCGATCAGATAATTCCAGCGATCCGGGTGATTGATCGTATGAAATTCTTCGACCATCGAATTGAGGTGTTTTACGTTGTGTAGTAACGTGCCATGATCCATACAGGCCGCAGCGGTCAGCCCGGCGATCAAGAGGCCCGCTTCACCACCCTGCTCCGCATAGGCCCGCACCACAGCGGTGGCCTGACGATAGTCGTGAGCAGGCAGCGCAGACCAGAGCATTTCGATCAACTGCTGTGGGGTTTGAGATCGTAACTGAGCCACATCTTCGGCGTAGGGATAGGGACGCGCGGGTTCAAAGGGGACAAACTCGAAATGCTTATTCAGAACGCTGGGGCCGCGCGCCAGCAGGCTGCCGCCCTGAATCGCGGCAATAGCCTGGGTGCGCGGTGACATAAACCGCAGCGCATCCCGCAGCGCGTTGGTGCAGGTTCCGATATGAATCGGGGCGACTTCGCGGCTGACCGCATCGTAATCCGTATGGGGAACCGGCTCTGTCATCAGGTACATATCACACCCGGCCAGCGAAACCGCCGCCAGCACGGTTTCCGGGGAGCAGCCCTCTTCCGCCAGCGCCCTGGCCGCAAATACGGGGCGTTCTGATGCTTCGGCGGCCAGAAAAGCAGAGCGCAGCGTCTCGACACGCTCCGGTTGCAGGCCGAGTGTGGGCGCGCCGGCGGTCAGTCCATACTGCTCGGCAAGCTCAACTGCCCGATCATAGGGCGCGAAATTGCGCGGGAAACTGGCACTGTAGCGCAGGGCACAGCGCAGCATGTTAAACCCCTGCTCCCACCCGACCAGATCGCACAGGCCCAGCACCAATGCGGGCGTAATAAGCGTATGGTCGTCCGTCGTGATGCCCTCAAGCCCAATATTCAGCAGCAGATCAATCAGGTCAGCGCGTTCCAGGTCCTGTTCAAGTGCGACAAAGCGGTGGTCACAGCGTGAGTATTCCCCCATGCGCACATCCACACGCAGCATCCGTATATTTTCCGGCACGCTGGCTTCCCGAAACGGACGGCAGGGCAGCAGTTCATAAGGCCCCATACAGGGGTCGTGCATATCGAACACCACCTGATGCAGCGCCTGTACCAGCAGCAGGGTGCGGGTTCGCGCGTTCTGGTTACGCGCCAGGCGGCGGGCATCCTCACAGCCGATCAGGGCATGAGAGACAAAACCGAGCAGATTATGCGCCTGATTGTTAATGTAACGGCAGGCGGTCAGCGCGCCCGCCGCCCACAATTCGTCTTCAGTCACCCCCTGCCGGAGTCTTGCCAGAGTCTGCTCCACCACGTCATCCGGCGACGCATAGCGCAGCCAGGTGATCTGGTCCTCTACCCGGTCCAGATTGACTGTCGCTTGCATCCTGCCGCTCCCTGCTCGCCGGAGGTTTCAAGGTTTCAGGTAAGGACCACCACTGTGTTAATCGGATCACGCTGTTTTTCAGGCACAGTGAGGACCGTCTTATCGTCCTGATGCTCCATCATGACAGATTCGCCGCCGCGCAGCAAACGAGCCTGGCTCACACCTTCGGGCACGTTCGTCAGGGTCACACTGTCGCTGAGGTGGTCCAGCAGATGCACATAATGGGTGTCTCCCCTGCGCGTGCTGACCACACCGGCCCCGGCCGCAATCGCGCCCGCCCGTGTGCCATACACAGATTCGCCATTGTCGCGCAGCCATTCACCGATACCCCGCAGGCGTCCGACATGAATTGGGTTAATCACGCCGTCCGCGTCTGGCCCCACATTCAGCAGATAATTCGCCCCGGCGCTGGCGCTGCGTACCAGATAGCCGACCAGCGTGCGCAGGGACTTGTGGTTGCGGCTGCCTTCAATGTAGAACCAGTGATCGTTGATCGTCATACACACTTCCAGCGGCAGCC
>CAZKIB010000379.1:2069-2336 GCA_964552425.1 uncultured Anaerolineaceae bacterium
GTAAATCCTGTTCGAAACCCTGAATGTCTTCACCGGGGAGCGGGTCAGCATGGCGGTTGTTGATGATGACCGCCTGCGGCTGTAAGGTATGAATCAGGTCATAAAGTTTCTCGTACTCAAACGAGCCACCTGCCTTGAAGTAGGGATATTTTTCATCGTGGTTGCTGCGCGGCCATTCCCCGTCGAACCAGATGCAGGCGATTTCGCCAAAGTTGGTACACAGTTCGCGCACCTTGCACGCGAGTCTGTCGGACCAGCCGGATCTCG
>CAZKIB010000379.1:2346-3442 GCA_964552425.1 uncultured Anaerolineaceae bacterium
ATGCCAGTCCGCTTTCTTCGCGGAAGCGATAGGCCGGGTGATGCCAGTCCAGCAGCGAGTTGTAAAAGCCCAGTTTCACATCGCCGCGCCGGGCACAGGCATCCGCCAGTTCGCGCACTGGGTCACGGCCAAATGGAGAATTCGTCACCTTGTAGTCGCTCAGGGCCGTATCATACATACTGAACCCGTCGTGATGCCGGCTGGTGAACACCATGTATTTCTGTCCGGCGTCCGCCGCGATGCTGACCCATTCATCGGCGTTGAATCGGGTAGGATTAAACTGCTGCGTGAATTTTTCATATTCCGGCACGGAGATAGCCTCTGCGGCCATAATCCAGTCGTGCCGCGCCGGGACCGCCGAAGGCCCCCAGTGAATAAACATGCCAAAACGGGCGTCCTGAAACGCCTTCAGCCCCTGTTCTGTCGCTTGCTTGACCATGATTTCGATCCGTTTTGTCAGGAGAGTACAACGACGGTGTTAATCGAATCCCGCTGCTGCTCTGGTACCGTAATCACCAGGCCCTTATCGGTGCGTTCGGTGTGGACTGCTTCACCGCCCCGCAGCAGGTGCGCCTGAGTAACACTTTCCGGCACATCGGCAAGAGTCACGCTGTCGCTGATATAATCCAGCAGGTGCAGATAGTGGGTATCGCCTTTGCGCGTGCTGACCGTATGGGCCGTCGGCGCGATCACCCCCGCGCGCGTGCCATAAATCGACTCACCGTAGGTTTGCAGCCAGTCCCCCACCCCCCGCAGGCGTTCGGCATGAACCGGCAGAATTTCACCCTCAGCCGTTGGCCCCACATTCAGCAGGTAATTCGCCCCGGCGCTGGCGCTGCGCGTCAGGATATGGACCAGGTTGCGCGTCGATTTGTGGTTGTGGTCATTCGCGCTGTAACCCCAGTGGTCGTTAATGGTCATGCACACTTCCAGCGGGCT
Organism: uncultured Anaerolineaceae bacterium; assembly: GCA_964552425.1. GTDB lineage: Bacteria > Chloroflexota > Anaerolineae > Aggregatilineales > Phototrophicaceae. Next base: position 3,286 of record CAZKIB010000379.1, read on the forward strand.
GCTGGAGATGCTGGTGGCGTTAAAGCCGGCCGTATTCATGCCGGGCAAATCCTGCTCGAAGCCCTGAATATCTTCGCCAGGGATGGGTTCCTCATGATGATTGTTGAGGACCACCGCGTCGGGCTGAAGGGTGTGGATCATGTCGTACAGTTTCTCA
>CAZKIB010000379.1:3519-3837 GCA_964552425.1 uncultured Anaerolineaceae bacterium
CATCAAACCACAGGCACATGATCTCGCCGAAATTGGTGCACAGCTCGCGCACCTGCCCATGCAGAAATTCCAGATAGTCGGACCACGCCAGACCGCTTTCCTCGCGGAAGCGGTAGGCCGGGTGATGCCAGTCCAGCAGCGAACTGTAGAAACCAAGCTTGATGTCCCCGCGCCGCGCACAGGCATTCGCCAGTTCTTGCAGCGGATCGCGCCCGAACGGTGTGTTGGTCACTTTGTAATCGCTGAGGGCGGTGTCGTACATGCTGAAGCCATCGTGATGGCGGCTGGTGTGGACGATGTATTTCTGTCCGGCGTCAG
>CAZKIB010000380.1:0-3538 GCA_964552425.1 uncultured Anaerolineaceae bacterium
CCCCTTCTCCATGAGGGACGCTCAGGGGGTCGGCAAAGCCGACTGAAGGCAGCCCGGCTGCCCCCGCGCGGGGCTGGGGGTTGAGGGCCAAAACAGGCATTTTCCGAATTATGACCACCTCTCAATTAAGTTATAATATTGTCATGGACAGGCGAGTCGCAGCGATATTCGCACATGACATTCCACAACCTGCCGCCACAATTCAGCCCCTTTGTCGGGCGAGATCGGGAACTGGTCGAGATTTGGCGGCTTCTCGCCAACCCCGAATGCCGCTTACTGACGCTGGCTGGCCCCGGCGGCATCGGTAAAACGCGGCTGGCCCTGGAAGTTACCCGGAAGTTGGACACGCGGCTTTTTCCTGATGGTGTGTATTTTGTCCCCCTGCAACCCTTGAATTCCCTGGAGTTTATTGTCCTTGCCAGTGCGGATGCCCTCCGCCTTCATTTCTATTCCGGTGGCGAACCCAAACAGCAGCTACTCGATTATCTCCGCGAAAAATCCCTGTTATTGATCCTCGACAATGTGGAGCATCTGCTCGACGGGATGGAGATTATCGGCGAACTGCTGGCTTACGCACCAGGGGTCAAAGTTCTGGCAACCTCCCGCGAACGGCTGAATCTGCTTGAAGAGTGGGTCTTCGATGTCGGCGGCCTGAGCTATCCGGCCAGTGAGGCGGAGACCGATGTGGAGCCATACCATGCCGTCCAGTTATTTTTGCGGCACGCGCGGCGCGTGAATGTTGGTTTCGTGCCGGCTGACAGACCCGCCATTATTCGCATCTGCCGGCTGGTGGACGGGATGCCGCTGGCGCTTGAACTGGCGGCCTCATGGGTGCGGGTGCTGACGTGCGCGGAAATCGCGGCGGAGATCGAGCGCAGTCTGGATATTCTGGAAACACTGGCCCGCAACGCGCCGGCCCGCCACCGGAACATGCGCACAGTGCTGGAACATTCCTGGGCACTGCTGACTGATTTTGAACGGGACGTGTTCAAAAGATTATCGGTTTTCCGGGGTGGTTTTTGGAAAGAGGCCGCAGGGGCTGTGGCCGGGGCGACCCTTCCGATGTTGTCGGCGCTGGTGGACAAGTCACTGCTGCGCGTGAATGTGCATGGGCGCTATGACCTGCATGAACTGGTACGGCAGTATGCGGAGGAAAAGCTCAATACAGACCCGGCGGTGCGCGCGCTGGTTCAGGATCAGCACAGCGCTTACTACGCGGAATTTATATTTCAAAGGCGGGAGAGTCTTCGAGGATACGGACAGAAAAATGCCATTGAGGACATTGAGGCAGAAATTGACAATGTGCGCGCAGCCTGGCAGCACGCCGTTGATCTTCTCAACTGGCAGGAAATGGGAAAATACCTGTGGAGCCAAATGTATTTTTATTATGCGACAGGACGTTTGCCTGAAGGCGAAACCGCGTTTGAGCGCGCGATTAAAGCCCTGGAATCTTTGCCCGCTGACGACCAGAAAGACCGCATTCTGGGCCAACTTTATACAAACCAGGCTTTTTTTTCAACTATGCTCGGACATGTTGGACGCGGGAGAGCGCTCGTGCATACAGGTCTGGCGATCCTTCGCCGTCTGGATGCACAACATGAAATGATTTTTTCGCTGATCGGCCTGGGAGGTATTGATGTCTATCTTGGAAACTACAGTGATGCCGCAGAAATGCTTCGGGAAGCGGAAATGCTTGCCAGAAAATCAGAAGATCGTTTCTTGCTGGCATACGCGCTGGGAGAGCAAACGTATTTATACCAGGTTCTGAGAAGGTTTGAGGAAGGAACGCGCGCGGCCCGGCAGAGTATTACCATCCTTAAAGAGTTGGGGGAACACCTTCTTTTAGCCAATGTCCTTCAGGACCTGGGCAAACTGATGCAGGCTCAGGGGAATCATCAGGAAGCGAAAGACCTGTTTTTGGAAAGTCTTGAAGTAGCCAGTAATTTCTCCACACACTACCTGACCGGTCATGCCTTGTATTATCTGGGTGAAGTCTCTTGCGCACTGTATGAGGATGTTGAAGCCAGCCTGTATTTTGACCGGGCACTGCAAGTCGCCACTGATCTGGGCGTGACCCGGCTGCAACTGGATGTACTGCTTGGGATGACGGAAATTCTGTCACGACAAGGCGATCTGTCCCGTACCGTTGAATACCTGGCATTTATCGTTCATCATCCGGCAGGCAAGCGCGAAACGCTGGACCGGGCGCAGCAGCTACTGGATCAACTGGCGGCTCAGTTTTTGCCCGAAGATTTTGAAGGCTGTCAGCAAAAAAGACGCACAGAGACTCTGAGCGAAGTGCTGGCTTCGATTTATGAAATGCCGTTATTTTCTGGTTTACGAACAGCCGCTTCCGACACTGACGCATGGGATGACAGGCGCCGAGTCAATGACAGGCAGCTTGACAGCCTGACCGCACGCGAGCTAGATGTGCTGCGCCTCATAGCCGAAGGGCTGTCTAATCGGGAAATTGCCGATCACCTCATCCTCGGTGTGGGGACAATCAAGTGGTATGTGAGCGGGATTTTGAGCAAGCTGGATGTTGCCAATCGCACCCAGGCCGTCGCCCGCGCCCGGTCACTGGGTCTGCTGACCTGACGCCGCCTGTCCTATCACGATAGAATTCACCGGCGCGAGATATGGGCCGGTCCCGGTGGAGCTGATAAACGCATAGCCCCCTTCGTGCCAGCGCGCAACAACCCCTCCACGATACCTCTCGATAATGTAATCTTGTCCCCACCACAAAACCAGATCACCCAGCCGCAGCCCGCGCGCCCGGAAGGTAAGCTGCTGAATACTGGCCGTACTGATGTTGACCGTCACGATCACCCGCTCAAACGACCCTTCGGACTGGTGTATCTCGCAGTAAGCCAGTGCGTTCCTCATGCCGGCCAGTTCTTGCAGCTTGCAGGGATAGGATTGTAACGCGCCTACCGGCTCCCCACTGGCAATCGCGGCATACGGCGCAAATGGATCGGGTATACCCTCGCTATACACCAGCCGAGTCGCGCCTACTACCAACAGTTCAGCCCCAAACAGAACACTAATCAACAGCACCGGCCATCGCCACATCCTGACCCCCGTTGGACATGTGTGTTGATGTCCACATTAGCGGTCAGGCGGGATGGTCGTCACCTGTCAAATTATAGGCTAAAGGCAGGTTCCGCTATCAGTCAAGCTCCTCATAGGCCGGCAGCGTCAGGAACTCGACCATTTTCTCGCTGCGGATCATCTGGTCGAACAGGTCGCGGGCTTTCTCGAAGTGCCCGCCTTCAAACCGATCATCGCCGATTTCCTGGCGGATGGCCTGCATCTCTTCGCTGAGGAACTGTTTGTACAGGTCTTCCGTCAGGGCGCGGCCATCGTCCAGCGTGGCGTTGTGATGCAGCCACTGCCACACCTGCGCCCGGCTGATCTCGGCAGTGGCGGCGTCTTCCATCAGGTAGTACAGCGGCACGCAGCCGTTGCCCCCCAGCCACGCTTCGAGATACTGAATGCCGACTTTCAGGTTCCAGCGCACGCCGCCCTCGGTAATCGT
>CAZKIB010000380.1:3559-3818 GCA_964552425.1 uncultured Anaerolineaceae bacterium
CTTCGTTCGGCGTGAGCAAATCCTGCGCGCTGACGTGGACATCGGGGCGCTGGCGTTCGATCTGATTGGGCTGCGGCATGAACTCGTCAAAGACGCTCTGCGCCACCGGGATCAGGCCGGGGTGCGCCACCCAGGTTCCATCGTGCCCGTCCTTCACTTCGCGCAGCTTGTCCTGGCGCACTTTCTCCAGCGCCTGCTCGTTGACCGCCGGGTCACTGCGGATGGGAATCTGTGCCGCCATGCCGCCCATCGCATGGAT
>CAZKIB010000381.1:0-235 GCA_964552425.1 uncultured Anaerolineaceae bacterium
TAGGCTTCCAGCCTGCGGTGGAAAATGTCAACACAGCCTGGTCGATAGTTATCAGACAGCTAGAAACGCCAGGTAGCACAAGGCTACACCGTTTCATCCACATCCAGCACGCGGATGTTCAGTTCCGCCGCGAACTGGTGGAACAGGGCGCTGACCATCGGCAGGTCCTCGGTGTGCGCGCCTTCGACAATCACCGGGTAATCGGGCGAGAGCGCCTCCATGCGGCGGAAGAGGG
>CAZKIB010000381.1:301-744 GCA_964552425.1 uncultured Anaerolineaceae bacterium
CAGCCTGTTTTCCGGCCAGATGTCCTTGGCGTGGCAGCTTACGATGTACTCACCGAGCAGGTCAAAGTGCCGGTCCAGCGCCGGGCCGGTATCGAAGACTTCCTTGAGTGTGATCCAGTTGGCCGAGTCATAGTCGCAGCGCACCCAGGGCGAACCGACTTCATCCAGCACTTCTCTGGTTACTTCGGGCGATTCCAGTGTGACAAGCTGGTGCGATTCCAGGCTGAGGAAGACACCGGCGTCCTCGGCTGCCGGGGCGCATTCCTTCAGCGTTCTGACCAACTGGCGGCGGGCTTCCGGCTTCCAGTTGTCGGGGTGCGGATACCAGGGGCCGTCCGGGTTCATGGAGCCGGGGCCGGTGTCAATGCCGCGCGCGCCCAGTCTGCCGGCCAGCCGCAGGGCCGCTTGCAGGGTGCGAACGCTCTGCTGCCGGGCGGTTTCAT
>CAZKIB010000381.1:765-3804 GCA_964552425.1 uncultured Anaerolineaceae bacterium
GGTACAGGCGCACGCCCTCCCCCGCCAGCAGGTCCCGCACGCGGCGGACATCGGCTTCGGGCGTATCCAGCGGGTTATTCTGGCGAAAGCGCGTGAAGATGCCGGTAAAGCCGAGATCGCGCACCCGCCGGCACATCTCCGGCGTGATGTCATTCATGTTTTCGGGTAAAAAGCAGCCGCTCATTCCAAAACGCATGGTTCGCTCCTCAAAATAAGCTTTTAGTCATTAGCTTTTAGCAGTCAGCCATCAGTTTTTTGGCCGGATAAACTGAAGCGAAAGAACCTGATAAACCCCGCAGTCCGAGCCATTTATCCACACGCTGTCGGGACTAACAGCTAATCGCTAAACCAGCCAGCCTCCTGATCGTAACATGTCCGGCGGGGATTGGCGCGTACCAATGCGCGGCGAACCACGTTACAATAGGCGGCGTGCCTGATGCCTGAAAAACAGGCGGGAAAAGGCCCGTTTCTGAAGTTGGTTCTTGCCCTATTGACCAGACTGTACCCGTAAAGAGAAACCCACATGACTCCTGTTCACATTATCCCTCAGCCTGCGCAGTTAACGACTGGCGCGGGCAGTTTTACCCTGGATGCCGGGACGCGCATTCAGGCGGATGCCGGGGCCGAAGCCGCTGCCCGGTTTTTCGCGGAGTGGCTGCGCGTGCCTACCAGCCTGCCCCTGCCGGTTGAAGTGGTGGATGCCAGCGCCCCCGCTGCCCGCAACGCGATCCGCTTCCGGCTGAACGGCGGCCAGCCCGGCGATGAAAGCTACCGCCTTAACGTGACACCCGAAGCCGTGACGATCCAGGCGGGGGGCGTACCGGGTCTGTTCTACGCGACTCAGACCCTGCGCCAGCTTCTCCCGCCGGAAGTCGAGAGCCAGTCCGCCGTGAGCGCGGCATGGCAAATCCCGGTGGTGACGGTGGAGGATGCGCCGCGTTTCCGCTGGCGGGGCCTGCATCTTGATGTGGGGCGGCACTTCTTCCCTGTGCCGTTCGTCAAAAAATTCATCGACCTGATGGCGCTGCACAAGTTCAACGTCTTCCATTGGCATCTGACGGAAGATCAGGGCTGGCGCATCGAAATCAAGCAGTATCCGAAGCTGACCGAAGTCGGTTCCAAACGTGCGGCCAGCCCCATCCCGGCGGATCGCAAGACGCTGGATGGCAAACCCTACAGCGGCTTTTATACGCAGGATGAAGTCCGGGATGTTGTGGCCTATGCGCAGGCGCGCGGTATCACGGTTGTGCCGGAGATCGAAATGCCGGGGCACGCCGTCGCCGCGCTTGCCAGCTACCCGGACCTGGGCTGTATCGGCTCTGGCTATGCGGTGCGCACCTTCTGGGGCATCGCCGAGGATGTCTTCTGCGCCGGAAACGAGGATGTGTACACCTTCCTTGAAAATGTGCTGACGGAAGTGCTGGCGCTGTTTCCGAGCGAGTATATCCATATCGGCGGCGATGAATGCCCGAAGGTGCGCTGGCAGGCCTGCCCGAAATGTCAGGCGGCGATTCAGCGTGAAGGGCTGAAGGACGAACACGAACTGCAAAGCTACTTTATCCGCCGCATGGAGAAATTTCTCAACGCGCACGGCCGCCGGTTGATCGGCTGGGACGAAATTCTCGAAGGGGGTCTGGCCCCCAACGCGACGGTGATGAGCTGGCGGGGCGCGCAGGGTGGCATCGACGCGGCCACCGCCGGGCATGATGTGGTCATGTCGCCCAACACGCACTGCTATCTGGATTACTACCAGTCGGAAGATCAGGCCAGCGAACCACCGGCTATCGGGCGTTTCATCTCGCTGGAAAAAGCCTACAGTTTCGACCCGGTGGAAGGTGTCCCGGCGGACAAGGCGCAGCATGTCATCGGCGGTCAGGGCAATGTGTGGACCGAGTACATGCCGACGGCGGAGATTGTCGAGTACATGACCTACCCGCGCGCGGCGGCGCTGGCCGAGGCGGTCTGGTCGCCGGCTGGCCCGCGTGATTTTGGCGATTTTTCGCAGCGCCTGAACACGCTTGCGCAGCGCTGGGACCGGCTGAATGTGCAGTATCGCAGCCTGGCGAAGTAGTCTCAAAATTACCGGATCGTGTGTTTTGGGCACGGTGCGCCGTGCCCCTATTGCAGTGACCAGCTACCAGTCATCAGTCGCCAGTTCGGGCTGCGATCTTCAACGACTCTGGATATTTGCTGTGGTCTCTTATGGGCTTTTCGCTGACGGGCGACATTCAATTCTTACAGACTGAGATTGCACTATGGAGCGCAGAATATGATAATCGACAGCCACTGCCATGCCTGGGCGCGCTGGCCCTACCAGCCGCCTGTGCCGGACTTTGAATCACGCGGGATCATTGAGCAGCTTCTGCACGAGATGGATTACAACGGCGTCGACAAAGCCTTTATTGTCTGCGCGAATATCGACCACAACCCGGACAACAACGCCTATATCGCCGCCCAGGTTCCACGTTATGCGGATCGGATCATTCAGGTGGCGGATGTGGACTGCGCGTGGTCAGAAACCTATCACCAGCCCGGCGCGGCAGACCGGATGCGCGCGGCGGCGGATCAGTGGCCGATTAAAGGATTTACGCACTACCTGCGCGGTGAGGATGATGGCGCGTGGCTGTACGCTGAGGAAGGGCTGGCGTTCTTTCAGGTCGCCGCTGATCTGAAGCTGATCGCCAGCATCGCCTGTTCACCGCAGCATCTGCCGGCGATTCGCGAGATGGCCCGGCGTTTCCCGGACATGCCCATTCTGCTGCATCACCTGGCGGGGGCGAAAGCCAGCGAGGAACCGGTCTGCGGGAAATCCTGAAGGCGGCCAGCCTGCCGAACGTTTACATCAAGTTTTCCGGGTTTCACTACGCCACCCGTGTGAACTGGAACTTCCCCTACTCCGATACGCACTGGCTAGTGCGCACCCTGTACGAACACTTTGGGCCGTACCGCATGTGCTGGGGGTCAGATTACCCGGTGGTGCGGCGGTTCATGACCTACCGGCAGGCGCTGGAAGCCTTTCGCACGCACTGCACGTTTATC
>CAZKIB010000382.1:0-3789 GCA_964552425.1 uncultured Anaerolineaceae bacterium
GCCGCGCTGGCTCTTGCGGCGTTTCGATGCCCTGACGAACGCGGAAGGCCGCATCATTGCTTCCAGCCTCAACCCGTATGGCACCACCGAACCGGCGCATCTGGCCTATCATGCCTGGAACCGGCAGCGCGGGCGCATGGGCGGGCAGGTGCGCTTTCGGGTGCGCTTCCGCCAGTTCTGCGATGCGTGGATGGATTACCTGCTGGTGTCGCCCGATGAAATGCGCTCGATTGTGGATGGCACAGGCTGGCAGATCACCACGCTGCTGGGCAACCCAGAGGGTAACTACATCGCGGTGGTGGATAAACGCTGATTACCAGATCACGGACACCGGATACCGAGCGATCTGCGGGTCTTTCGTGAGGATAGCGATGTTTTCGTGGCGCGCCTGCGCGATCAGCATCCGGTCAAACGGGTCCTGGTGGTGACTGGGGAGATCGGACAGGCCAAAAATGTGAGCCAGCGCAATTGGAAAGAGTTCGATTCGATTGGCATTCTGCTGCTCACGGATAATTTCGACAAGCGGCTTCTTGAATTCCAACTTTCCTAACTGCGCTTTGATCTGAAGTTCCCATACAGACGCCAGGCTCAGATACAGGATGTTATCGGCATCGCTAATGGCAGCGCGTGCCTGTCTGGACAGGCTGCTGGAATTATGCGCAAGCCAGAGAAAAGTGTGCGAATCCAGCAAATGTCTCATTCGTCACCGAACCAGAACGAATCCGGCAGTTCAGCGTCAAAGTCCTCGCTCATCCAGATCAACCCGGCGTGGAGGTCGAACACACGCGGTTTGATCACTGGGCCGGCTTCAGGCTGGCGCTCCTCAATATAGGCGACGATCTGCTGTTTTTCTTCGGCGGTCAGGGTATCAATAGCGCGGAACAGCGCTTCCATGTCGATCATAAAAAATCCCTCCTGTCGGTAGGCTATTATAGCATGACAGAGTCATCATCATGGTGCCATCGCGCCAGACTGTGCCGCGCGGGTCCTGCCAGTGCGATGCCAGCCAACCAGGTCCGCCAGATTCCAGACCAGCCACCCTACAAACACCACGCCCCAGATGCCGTAGTTGTTGTTCAGCCAGCCGCCCAGACTGAAGACAAAACGCGGGACTGGTGTCGTATTCCAGCCGAGTCCGGTCAGGGCCGCCACCAGAACTGCGCCGGCGATCAGGGCCATGGATGGAATGCGCGTCAGAAACGGCAGCCGCGCGCGATCTGGCCGCAGACGCTGCCAGTCGACAAAGAAGACGTAAAGGCCGAGGACAAACGGAAAGGGAATGCCGAGGACGAAGGCGTTAAAAATATGAAACAGCGGCAGCGTCCGCAGATACAGCGCCCGGAAGAAGCGGCTGAACAGCACCAGCGGAAAAGTGAATTCAAACACGATCACGGCGTACTGGCCGAGCATGGGCAGAATGGGCATACTGACCAGCAGCGGAACGAGTGGACTCATGGGTGTGCCGTTCTGCAAATAGCTGATGACGCTCTTGCTGTACAGCAGGCCGGATAACCAGTCGGGATACGCCAGCCAGTCACCGCTGCGCAGTTTACGAAAGCCGCCGGTCATGAACAGGAAGGCCAGAATCAGCAGCAGCGCCTGCGCCGGCCAGATGTACTGCCACGCTGAATCCATCACGCCTGGCACAGGCTGGCCGCGCCGCTTCCGTAACAAGAAGTCCAGTGAATAAGTGCTGCCCCAGCGTGAGAAGGTCATCAGCAGGGGCACAAAAAACACTGTCAGGGCCGAGGTGCGATCCGCCAGAAACGCGGCGTGATCGGCGGCCATCAACAGGCAGCCGACGATCAGTACGCCCACTGTCACCCAGCGGGTCAGAAAACCGACCAGCAGCAGCACCAGCAGCGCGGCCAGCAGCGACTCGCCCAGGCTGAGGGTATTGGCAGTTGGCGGCGGCAGGGTCGAAAAGATCGTCGTCGGTTCCCACTGGATCGGGATACGCTGGGCCGCTTCCGTATAATGCAGACGGGCCAGTATCCACAGGTAAAAGAGACAGTAGACGATGCGTGCCAGCCCGATGCGTCCGGCGGCATGGACGGCTGGCGCGGTCAGCCAGCGTTCAAAACGGTCTTCCAGCGTGCCGAGAATATTCATGATACATCCGCCACGATCTGCACCGAGGCAAGGGGCGCGTAACTGCCATAGCCGGGCGGAAAGGTGATTGGCAGATTTTCAACCGGGTCCGGGGTATACAGACTGACCAGCAGGTTGTAGTCGCCGGGGGGCAGATCGCAGGGAATATCCAGCGTTTTGCGATCCAGTCCGATGTGCCCGGCCGGCCATGTTCGCGTAAACTCATCTGCCAGAATACTGTCCTGCGATACGCGCCCGACTCCGCTGGCATCGGTCAGCGTGACGGTGAGGTGATAATTGCCTTCTGGAACCGCCTGAGCCTGCCACCAGCTTCGCACATACAGCGCTTCGCAGGGCTGTACCTCGGTCCCGCCGGGGATGACATGCCCCAGCAGGGAGATTTCATCCGCAAAGGTCAGGTCCGCGTCCATGTCCGGGGGATCAGGGGCGTAGTCCACCGGGCGAAAGCTGTCCACCAGTTGATAGTCGTCCGGTTCATCCACCGAAATGAGGGGATAACGGGTGGGGTGGACGGTCCAGGTGGAGCGCCAACCCTGAATTTCGACCACATCCTGACCAATTGCGGCAGCGGCGCGTTGGCCGAGATGATAGCGCCACACATCCGGGTTGAGCGGTGGGTTGGGGTCAAAAGCCCAGTAGACCAGCCCATGACCGGGCCGCTGCCAGGAGGCATCATCGTCCAGGGTATACAGGTTATAGGAGCGCAGCCAGTGGGTATTCCCCTGCGTGTCCAGCACCTGAAGCTCGATGGTCGAAGCACGCGACAGGCTGTAGGGTTCGCCAGATGAAAACATGGTCCAGTGCGCCAGCGGCCAGCTTGCATCCTGATCGTCGGACAGGACCAGACCTGCCAGCAGCAGCGCCACCACGCACTTGACCAGCAGACGGTAGCGCGCTTCGGGTGTGAGGTTCGTCCAATGCTTGATCAACCGGCCTGATCCTCTCCCTTGCTTTCTGACCAGAGGGGTATTTTAGCACCCCTGCCTTTTTCGACCAGTGCCTGTATCTGATCGCAACCCATGTTACAATTGAAGGTACACGCATCGAAAGTATGGACTATGCCGCCGAACACCATTATCCCGAATTTCAAACTCCTGGTCAGCTACGACATCCGCCCTGAGCTGGTCGAGAAGTATTATTACTACGTGCTGAAGGAATTTGTGCCGGAGTTGGAAACGATGGGGCTGTACATGTTCAAGGTATGGCATGTGGCTTATGGTGATTATCCCATCCGCATGATGGAATTTGTGGTCGAGGACCTTGATACCCTGTATGAGATTTTTGGCAGTGACCGCTGGGAAACCCTCGAAACGCACTTCAGAGAACTGACCACTAATTACACCCGCAAAGTGGTTCCCTTCAAAAAAGGGTATCAATTCTAGTGCAGTAACCAGTCGCCAGTTGTCAGTTATCAGTTTGGGATGCGGCCCGCAACGGCTCTGGATAGTTGCGATGATCGCTTCCGGGCTTTTCGCTGACGGGCAACATGCAATGCTTACAGACTGAGATTGCAGCAGGCCAATTGTCGACAGCCGCTGGTCTTTAGCCAAAAGACCCCTCCTAACCGTGACTGCCTGCTCCGGTTTCGCAATCGTATTTCCGCTGATTAGGACTGAATTCTGCCGTGATTGCCAGTTGTCGGCTCGCTGTCGCCGGGCGTTCAAAACACCCGGCTAA
>CAZKIB010000383.1:0-3789 GCA_964552425.1 uncultured Anaerolineaceae bacterium
AACGTTTCGGAACTCGCGTAGGGGCGATTCGCGAATCGCCCCTACAGAACATTATCTGGAGGTCTACAGCTGAAGAAAGTCATCTGGCAGGGGCGCACAGCCGGCATGAGTAATGAAAAGTATGTCTCTGGAAAATCGTGAGGATGGGTACGATGAACATCGGAATCATTGGGACAGGCGTAGTGGGCAGCAGCCTGGGTAAAGGGCTGGCGGCGCGCGGCCATGCAGTCATGTTCAGTTCGCGGGAGCCGGACAGCGCAAAAATGCAGGCGCTGCTGGCAGAAGTGGGAACCAGTGCCCGTGCCGGAACGGTGGCGGAGACACTGGCGTTTGGTGAGGTAATCGTGGTGGCGATGGGCTGGGACAAACTGCCCCAGGCCATCGAGGGCGCGGGGGACTGGTCCGGCAAGGTGGTCATCGACGCGACCAACCGCTTTGGTCCGCCGCCCGCCGGGAGTAAAGGGTCTGCCGCGCAGGATTTAGCGCACATGACCGGTGCGCGGGTGGTCAAAGCCTTTAACACTATCGGCGCGGAACTGATGGTGGACCCGCCCTTTGCCGAAAAACCGGTCATGTTCATCGTCGGGGATGACGCCGCCGCCAAAGCCAGCGTGACGCAGCTTACTGAGTCGCTCGGCTTTGAGGTGGTCGATGTGGGGCCGTTGAGCAGCGCCGATCTGCTGGAGAATCTGGCGCGGCTGTGGGTGACACTGGCCCGCACGCAGGGGCGCGGCATCGCCTTCCGGCTGCTGAGGACGTAAAAACCGTTTTCAGCTTCCCGCCGCCAGCGGTCAGAAAAAGACGGGGATTTCCAGTGTGCGCTGCCAGGGTGACTCAGGCCGGCGTAAATTTCCTATAAATAAATACCCTGTCCATCAAAAGAGCATCTTCTCAGCAGCGGCGGAACTCTGCTAAGATATGGTATCGATTTCGTAAGCAATTTCAAACGGACCGGGTATGCCAATTACTTTCTGTTGGGATGATGCCGAGCAGAGTATTATTCGTTTTGATTATGTAAGCCACTGGACCTGGGAAGAACTCTACACTGCGGTCACTGATGTCAACAAACTCATGGACTCGGTGGATCATCCGGTTACGCATATGATTGATCTGACGCAGAACGGTGGGGTTCCACCCAATCTGATTAACCATGTTCAACAGCTTGCTGCTCTGATGCACCCCAATGTTGAAATGACCGTCATTGTTGGCGCGGACCGCTTTGTCCACATGCTCGGCGATCTGTGCTTCCGGCTGGCCGGGTCGCGGGTGGACCGCAGCCGCTTCCACTGGGCGGAATCCCTCGAACAGGCGCGCTTCATGGTGGAAGTCTATCGCTACCATCAGGCCAGAGCGCTGCGCAGATAATCCCCCATTCCGAAAATCACCCGCGTGAAAAACGAAACAGTTTTCTGAGCGCTGTCTGCCTCATTTGAGCAAGACCCGCATTCACGTGGGTCTTTTTGATAGCTGGCCCCGCGCTTTTCCCCAACCGCACCTCTGAGAAAACCGGCGAAAATCCAGTTCTCGCCGTGTTTCTGTATCGCACAGGCAGGCTGCCCAGGGATGGACTTCAGGGCCGGCAGTTTTATTTTGAGTATTGACAATCTATATTGATTATGATATATATATATTCAATATGTGCAGCATATCGCATATCGAGTGAATATCTACAACACAAACAGGAGGAAACACCATGTTAGCCGTTCATCTCAATGAAGTGTCGTTTCAGGAACCCTGGGTAGAAGGCGTACCGCACCAGCGCCTGCGCTTCGTCTTCCCGCTGCTGGGCCGGGGGCCAGAAAACGAAGCGAGTTCGCTGGTCTACTTTGAACTGGAACCGGGGAACGAACTGGTGCGGCACACCGACAGCGCCGAGGAGCTTTTGTTCATCGTTCAGGGACGGCTCGAAGTGAGCGTCGGTGACGAAACGGGCATCGTCGAAGGGCCGAGTTTCGCGCTTGTCCCGGCGCTGGCTCCGCACGGAATCCGCAACATCGGGTCGGAGACGGCGAAGGTCGCCGGTTTCTTTGCGGCGCGCCACATCGTCTCGCATTTCGACAGCGTGTGGCAGCCCATCGGCACAAACATCGTGGATACGGCCCAGATTGAGCAGTCGCTGGTGGCGCAGTAGGGCACACAACCTGGTAGTGGGGGCGCTCTCATTATGCGCCCTCCATTTCTTCCAGCGTTTCTTTCTTTGTGGGCAATCTTTGCCAGCTCTGCGCTAGCGCATCACATTGGTCATTTTGCCGAGCCTGTCCACCTCAACGGTGACTTCATCGCCCGGCTTCATCCACACCTTCGGGTTCATGCCGAGGATCACGCCTTCCGGTGTGCCGGTGGTGATGATGTCACCCGGTTCCAGCGTCATGTAGCGGCTGGCATAGCTGACCACTTCAGCGACGGAGAAAATCATATCTGAGGTGTTGGAATTCTGGCACAGTTCGCCGTTCAGCCAGCACTTCAGGTTGAGCGTCTGCGGGTCGCCGACTTCATCCGCCGTGACCAGATAGGGGCCGACGGGCATGAACTTGTCGAGCGTTTTGCCGAGCAGCCACTGGCTGGTGCGCATCTGCAAATCGCGCGCGCTGACATCGTTACCGGTGCAGTAGCCGAAGACATAATCCAGCGCATTTTCAACCGGCACATCGCGGGTGCGTTTGCCGATGACCGCGACCAGTTCGACTTCATAATCGTACTGTTCGGCGGCGGCGGGCAGGGGAATTTCATCTCCCGGCCCGGCGATGGTGTTGCCAAATTTCGAAAACAGCACCGGTGTGGTCGGCGTGGCTGCGCCGGATTCGGCGGCGTGGCGGGCATAATTCAGGCCCACGCACAGAATCTTGCCGGGGTTGGGCACGCACGGCCCGATGCCGACGCTGCTTTCCGGCACAATGGCCGACTGCGGCGCGCTGACCGCGACTTCCCGCAGGGCGTTAAGACCGGCTTCTCCTTCGGCGAACAGGGCATCCATCGTTCTGGGCGCGGCGCTGTGGTTGGCGGCAGCCACGTCGATAATGCCCGCGTCGGTCCTGATACCCAACCGCAGGTCAGGCTTGATGGTCACGAGTTTCATGGTGGAACGGCTCCTTATGAATCCGGCGCAAAACAAACTCACGCAAGCATACCCCATTCCGCGCGGGCCAATCCACTTTTGCGGTCCCTAATGCAGTTACCCGTTGCCAGTTCGGGCTGCGGCTCTGGATACTCGCCATGATCGCGTATGGGCCTTTCGTTGACGGGCGATATTCAGTTCTTACAGGCTGAGATTGCGCTAATCTGGTATCAGGGCGGTATCAAAAAAGGCGATCATACGCGCGGCGTAGGCTTCGGGTATCACCACTGGCCCACCCACATGAAAGGCATTTTCAATAATCCACTGGTCTCCATTGTCGCCCAGCAGCGGGAGAAAACCGGCATTCGCGCGCCGTTCAAAGTCGTCCAGAGGGGAAACCACCATCAGGACAGCGCGATCTGCCAGCCGGGGAATCTGGGATTTCAGCGGTGGTGGCGGTTCAATGCCCAGATAGGAACTCTGCGCCCGAACCAGCAGATCATTAATGAAGGTTCCAAACTGCTCTGAGGCATTCTGTGCCTGGGGAAAATCTTCAATGCGAGTGGCGCTGACTCCATCCAGAAAAAAGGCCCGGATACGCGCTTCGTCCGGCCCGGCCAGCAGCAGGATATGCCCGCCCAGAGACAGCCCCACCGCGCCGATCCGTTCCGGGTTAACCTCCGGCTGAGCCGTCAGAAAATCGACCACATAAGGCACGTCTCGCGCATCCAGCC
>CAZKIB010000384.1:0-1810 GCA_964552425.1 uncultured Anaerolineaceae bacterium
GGTACTCTGCCGCTGCAAGCAGTTCATACGCCATGCGTCCGCGCCAGCCGTGAACGCCATTCGCATGAGCCACCGCGGTTTTCACCTCATCCAAGCCACGATAGCCTAAGAGCATCGCCTTCGCGGTGGACTCGAAATCGTCAATCCGTGTGTCGTCCTCACGAAAGCGGCGCAGGAAATCGCGCATTGCATCCACCGTGTGGATGGAAAGCCAATGCCGCCCGCAGAACACCGCCAGTGTGTGCCATGCGTCGGTGAAATCGGGATGCTCACATAAGCCGAAGGCGGCATCCTGAAGCAGGATCATGGCATCCACTACGCGGCTGTCGTCCCGATCTGCATTCAGGTTGCTGGCGAGCAGTTCCGCCACTGTGTTGTATGCCTGTCCGTCGAAATGCTGGTGATACCGCTGTATAGGGAGAGTCGTGTTGTCATTCATCTGAAAAACCTTTCCTTTAGAGAAGCTGGGTAAGACGAGTAAGGGTGGCAAGCGTGGCCGGATCGGTGGGCTGCATATCGATTCGACGGACAAGCTGAGTGAAAGTGGCATTCGCCCCGAGGTAGAGTGCGAACAGCGCGTCAGAATAGGGCAGCAGCCACGTCCCGGAAGGAATAAGGTGCGCCCCACTGCCTTCCAAACGCACAGGGAATGTGAGCGGTGCGGGCTGCATCCAGCCTGTCGGACAGATCAATGTGGCACTGCGTTCGTCGGCTTCGAGCGTCCAATCGGCGTAGAGCAGCCGCTCCGCGTCAAGCGCGAGGTAAGCGCGCTGCACCGACAGCCCGCCATAGTCCCTGAACGGCAGGCGCACAATCTTGAGCAGAATCACAGGCTGCCAGTCGAGGGGAGCGATGGGATTTGAATTCATACGTACTCCTTTCCTTTCCTTGGCTGTTCATCGTAGGTATTTGCCCCGATTTGCTGAACAGTCCATATCTGCGTTACAATTTCCATTTCTATGAATGCTACTGCAGAAACGAGTTCCCATGACTGACATTTCTCACCCGCCTGATCACCCATCGCCTTTTTTACTTGTGCGAGCAGGTCAAGATCGCTCAGGCGAACAGCGCGGATTGGGCATCAGCACCCTTGCGTTCAAAGTGGTGCCTCAAACGAGCAGCGACGTGTTCATTATTGAAAACACGTTTCACAGTAAGGGGGGGCCTGCTAAACATCTGCACTATGATCAGGACGAATGGTTCTACTGCTTGGAAGGGGAATTCCTCTTTGAAGTTGGGCAAGAACGTGTCAATCTGCATCCAGGAGACAGCTTGCTTGGACCGCGTAATGTCCCGCATGTTTGGGCATTTACCGGAGGTTTACGCGGGCGGATCCTGATCACGTTTCTGCCAGCAGGCAACATGGAAGCCTTTTTCCGTGAGGTCACCCAAGAAAATGCGATGCCCATTCAAGATCCTGCGTTGTGGCACGAGCATGGTATGAAGTTGATGGGTCCTCCACTGACATTCCCTTCGGCGTGACTTCAAATTAGCCAACTGACAAGCGTTTTCCCGTCATTCTAAGCAGGCAGAAAGCTCATCCCGGCAAATCGGCACGCTCCGCACACCGATCCCGTCGCTGCTGAGATAGCTGAGGAAGGACAAAATTGGCGCTCGATGTAGGAGCTTGTAGAGATACTGGGCGGCGACGACAGCAACCCAGTCATTGATGAGCAGGTGCTGGCTGCCTTCCTCGACGAGTTCGGCGCAGGAGAGGGGTTGAACGGGCTGCGGCGCGGGTGGTTCTGGTTCGAGCAGCTGCGGAAAGACGAGCGCAGCGTTGGGCAGATACGGATACTTCCCGTCTCTG
>CAZKIB010000384.1:1820-3628 GCA_964552425.1 uncultured Anaerolineaceae bacterium
TTTCCCGTCCTTCCTATCGAGATGGCGAAGCATCAGTTCCCGATCATCGGTATTGCCGACGCAAACCTGCCCTGCTGCGTAGTGGTTGCCCGTATCGATCCATACCGCATTCTGCAACCGGCTTAACTCCTGTCGGGCGAGGTGATTGTCCACCGCGCCGATCACGATTCCGCCACTGTGCCGCTCGAAGTGCTTTTCGGCGTTCAGGGGTTCAGCGATGCCCACCGTGTTCAACCCCAACGCACAGTTGAAACGGTGCATCAGCACATGCGCTTTCGACTGTCCGACATCCGCAGCCGTGTAGAGCTGCCGTCCGACATTCTTCATCTCGACCGTATCCCCGTCGATCAGAACAAGCTGCGGGACGTGCATCCGCCGCGCCTTCATGTCGTACAGGATGCGGGCGGCGCTGCGGGCAATCTGGCTTCCCGTACCGCCTAAACCAACGATGGTCACGGTCTTGAGGTAGAGATTCGGGTCAAATACGTTCATGATGCTTCATCTCCCAACACTTGCCCAAGCGTCTTTTTCACCGGGATCAGGTCACGTTTCGGATAGACCCGCGCCTTTCGCCCTTCCAGTTCGATGAGCTGCTTGCGGATGTCGGACGGATAGGCTTTTGACTTGCCCGAACAGGCGTGATCGCCAAACGGCGATCCCAAGAGCATTGTCCAGTCGTCCTTTAGGTTGGTTCCTGCTAACGCCTCGTCCGACACACGCTTCACGCTGCCCCAGCAGATCGCGCCGCTGGAGAACACGTTCGGCAGCGGGGCATGAAACAGTGGCTCATCCATACCGGATGGTCGCTTCTTCACCGCGTACAGCCCGTACTGCGGTGCGCTGTCCGTCGTCACGCGGATCAGGATGAGCGGGGGCAACGGCACGCGCAGTGCGGTTGCCGCTCCTTCCAGAAAAATGCCCGTCTTACCGGGTGGACGGTACTCCACCACCGTCCGCTTCACGCCTTCCTGCCGGACAAGCAGGGTATTTTCGCTCATCAGCCCGGTGTCGAAGCGCACTTTCGCCGACAGCGCCGCCGCGACGTGAGCAGCGTCTACAGGGTATTCGGACACTGCTGCACCGTCCTGTTTACGCAGCATCACCCCAAACGTGTAGAAACTCAGGATCAGCGAGGGCTGTTCCGCCATCGCTGTCGCCAACAGGTCGCCACTCCAATGCGATACGGAGGTCATCACGTTGTTTACCTTTCATCGTTTTCAGCTTCCGAAAAATGCGGCGCAGGTTGCCCTCAAGCTGTGCCATCGCCGCCGGTGTCGTCTGAATCCACTGCAATCCCGCGTTCACATCTGCCATGATGCCGTTAGCCTCCTCAATCAAGTCAACAGCAAACGCCACGTCATTCGGCTCCCAGGAGAGCGGCGGGATGTCCATCAAGCTCTCGTAATCCAGATCGATCACCGAGTTCCCCGAACAAGAGAACAGCCATGCCAGCGCCCATCCTACCTGCCGCCAATGGTCATCCCCCTGCTTCACCAGGCTGTCCGCTGCCGCACGCCCGGCGGTGTACGCGATGTCGGGGACTTCAACGCTGTAGCGTTCTCGTCCGGGATCGATGCCGAACAGCGCGAGGATGGGAAGGGTGTCCGGGTGCTGCGTATAGAACTCCGGGTCTTCGAGCAGCGCGCCCGCCGCATCGAGTGGAATGCCGTAGGACATGTACTCCAGGTTGTCGATGGGGATGCCGCGCCTGGTGATTTCGCCGCAGATGAAACGGTCAAGTTCCGCCGCTGAGAGATGAGCACGGATGCGTTCCACTGCACCCGCGTAGATGTCGGGGAACGCCTGCC
>CAZKIB010000385.1:0-3616 GCA_964552425.1 uncultured Anaerolineaceae bacterium
GGGTCTTTCGGATTGTGGTAGCGTTCGGCTTCGTCAATCCCGACGGTGCAACTGGTCTGGTGGATGAGCCGAAACATGCTCGGACCTGTTGGGTCGGAGGTGGTAATCATGTTGAATGCCAATGGCTGCAACACCCGCATCACTGTGCTTTTGCCGCTGTTTTTCGGACCATTCAAAGCCAGATACGGATAAGCAGGAAACATAGTGTAGACGTAGGTGCCAATCGTCCAGAGCGTGAGCAGGCGGCTCTCGATGTCCGAGCGGAAATCGACATAGGTCTTGAACAGGTCATGGATGGCAGCAAACACCGCTCCAGGCTGAATGGTTTCTCCATCCAGATAACGGCGAATGTCACTGTAGCGCCAGCGCATCAGAAATTCCGAGCCATCGGGGATCACTTTCAGTGCAACTTCCTGATCGCTGATTGTAATAATCTGTTCATCCGACAGACGGCGCAGTTCGCGGGTGCTGGTCACGAGATACGGTTGGATATTCAGCTTGTTCCCTTTGGTGCGTTCAATTACTGACACTGTGACCATCGCCACCTCACGTCGGAAACCCAGCGCCGGAGACAAAATCGGGATGCTGTCACTTAACACTTCGGGCATATCTTCTCCTTCTATCTTTTCCTTATGCGATTGGGCTGCTTTGAACATCTCGGCAAAGGTACGCCCCTTCACGCCAATTCTTGCCATCATGCTCTTGAATTCTGCTAGCGCGAAGTCATCAAGTCCACCGGCACAGGTGAATAACTCACGGATGGCATCCTGTCGTTCTAAACCTTCAAGGTTGGCGACGTGACTGATTTCAACCGCCAGCCAGCTTTCCGCCTTATTGAGCAACGCCAGCGCATCCTCGGCGGCGGCTCCTTTTTGTAGCCATTCGTTGGCATCTTTTACCTCACTGGGCAGTGTGGGCAGGTAGGTTTCGCCTTTCAGCATCAGGGCAAGGTTGCGACTTTTGGCACGGGCATCCTCGGTGTTGTCCAGTGCCACGAACAGGCGGGAATGAGCTTTCAACCGCTTAAGCAGTTCATCCGCCGCCTGCATCCCACCGATGGCAACGGCTGCAATCCCCCATTCCCCAAAGGTAATGGCATCTGCCTGACCTTCGACGATAACGACTTGTTCCGCCTGCGGACTATAGAGATGATTGTAGTATGGCTGGCGTTCCCCGATGATTTCGCGTGGTGGATTGTAGTGTTTTTTGCCTTCAATGCTGCGTCCACTGAGGTAAGTCAGCCGTCCTTGCTCTGTATGAATGTAAATAACCATGTTGGGTGGGAATTTTTGTATGACCGTCCGCCAGTTGTCTGACAGGTTTAGGTCAGCCAGCAGCGCACGTTTATCCTGGGGCATAAATCCCAATCGTGCCGCTTTGATGGTAGTCAACTGCCAACCGCGCTTCTCGGTGACATAGGTGTGTGCAGCAGGGGTATTCAACAGCGTCTCGTGCAGGCGTTGGACAAGCTGTCGTTCCGCCCACGCTGCCGACTTCTTGAAATTGGTGTTTTCCTCTAAGGTGATACCTGCACGCTGCGCCAGATAGCGGACAACTTCCATGAACTGGGTCGCATCACGGTTATTCCATGTGCCGAGCGACAGCAGATGCCGTCCGACAAAATCAAACACGTCGCCATGCTCACCACGTGAATTCCAAAAATACATGCCAGTATTTGGCACAACCACCAGGCTGTCATGCTCGATACCAATGAAGCGCGAACCACTCTTTTTCAACGCGAATTTCTCCGCGATCACTTCTTCAATTGGATTACGGGAGCGTATTTGCTCCAGATCAAAAGTCATCTCCAAAACCTCCGGGTCATAAGCAAAGCTGAATAAAGGTCGTGTTAGAAAAACACGACGAAAGCTCAAAAATCAGTTGCAGGAGATTGGAGGTTGTGATACATTGTGAGTGCTGAAGTCAAAAATGTATCATCCGCCTGCCGCCCACCCGCCTCGTGTGAAGTGGGCTTTTTCGTTCTAGGGTGGGCTGCGGTTTCGTTCAAACATCACGTTTTCTCCAAAAGGTTGCCGCGCGGCAACCTTTTCACTCTGAAACCAATAACGTTCTGCTTCAGCAATTAGCTTTCGCAGTGCCTGTAATCGTGCGCGGGCAATAGCAGTATCACCTTCTTGCTGGATTAGGGCACGGGCAAAATCCTGTGGCGAAGTGGTATTGATCGATTTTGTAACCTTTGCCATCTTGACTGCCTGAACCGGAAGCTTTTCTAGAGGGTCAGTGTTCTCACTGTCATGTCCGTCGCTCTCACATAGCTCTTTAACCTGTTTGCTGGTGAGATTGAAATCAATGATTTGTCGCACAATCTCGGTATGGTATTCCGGTGAAAGCGCGACCACATAACGCAGTTTGTATTCCTCTATGCTGTAGCGATCAGCAAGTTCCAGTGCCTCATCTGCTAATTGAAGCAAAGACTTGCACCGACTGAACTGTGATTTATTGATCCCACCCATCGCACTCAGAATCGCTTCGGTGTATTCCCGTTTGCCACGCAGATCGAGTTCCAATGCTCGCCGGTAGAAGTCGTTCGGAACTGCAATAGCCGGGATTTCATACCCATGTACGGTCAGCAGAAGCAGAGCAGCCTGTCGCGCCATTGCTATTGCCGACAAGCCGCTGCGGGCGGTATTCTCTTTCGCCTGTCGAAAGATTGACGAGCGCTCTGCGGGAATGATGATGCACGGGATCATGCCATCACTGTTGTAGCCAGCAATGAAATCGCGCAGCAGCCAGGTCGCCCAGTAGCGACGTTCACCTGTCTCGATGCGAAACTGCTGCGTCACGCCCTGTGAGACATCCACCACAGTCAGCGGATTGACCTGTCCATCGTCGCGGATGGTGATAGCGAGGTTCACCAGATCGTGCAGGAGTTGTTCTTCAGGTGAGAGGTGAACCGATTGGTCTTCTTCATTCTCATCATCTGGGTTCGGCAGTAGTTCCAATACATTATTGAAAGGTCGCCCGCGTTGACGGGCGGCGACCTGTACCAGTTGAACCAGTTCTTTGAGAGCCTGGGTAGGCGTGAGACGATTACTGTGAAAAGCAAAGTGTAATTGCTCTGGCAGTACCCGACGCGGCTGCACCGGATCAGGGCGCACCATCTCCAGCAGCAAACGTTCGACCCGAATGCTGTTATCCTCAAACTGCTGCGGATTACCCAGCAGCAGTTCTTCAGTTACACTGCCAAGTAGATCATCAATCCGATGGGTTTGATTCTTCAGTAGCATTAGGCACCACCTTTGGCAATGCGCTGTACCAGCTTGCCCACGAACTGTGCGTAAGCCTTACTCGCAGACGCTTTCGGATCGTAGTTAAAGATGCTCTGATGATTTTGATGGGCGTAAGATACGGCTTCGTTGGCAGGAACAACCCCAAGCAGCAGCTTACCTAGAACACTGTGTCCCTTCAATTCATCCAGCAGATGATTGTGTCCCCGGATGCGGGTGTTCATCTTCGTGACCAGAATGCCACTGACACGCAGGTTCGGCTGCCGCCAGCCTTCCCGGATGTCATTGATTTTGCCGATGACGCTCATCAGACCAACGGTTTCCAGATAGCGCGGTTCAACCGGCACAATCGCATCCGTCGCCGCAAT
>CAZKIB010000386.1:0-1303 GCA_964552425.1 uncultured Anaerolineaceae bacterium
GCCTGCCCAGGTTAGCGAAGGTCACTGTGCCGCCGGGCTGCGACAGTTCAGCCGCCCAGACTTCAGCGGCGACTTCCAGCACTTCGGCGACAATATGCTTCTGTAAATGTGGCAGCCGTCGAGCGACTGCCTGCACCGTCTGACGGTGGTTCATGGATTGACTTCTCCTCAATTTCTCTTCCAGATCATGTGCCGCAGGACATGCGCCGCAGGCCGTTTCACCATGCCGGAGTGTGGTGCAGCTTTTAGCGTGCATCGGCACGATGTACGCTCGGTCGGCGTGGCGAACCACGCTGACCGGTGCGGCGGGCGCTCTGCACCGTCGCACTTATGCGGCTCGCTGTGCGGGCTGCACCAGCCACTCCGGCGCATGAGGAGCGAGCGGCATTTAGCTCGCTTCAGACCCCGTGTGGACATTTTTGTCATCACACGATACCGGCACGGGGTCTGAGATGGGTGCAACGCCTCGACGTTGCACCCGGCAGGAGGCGGAGCGTCCTGCCTTGCAGCTTGTGCTTCGGGTAGCTGTATGACCATACGATGCCCTCACCACTTCGCTTTCTTCATGCGCTGTTCTCGCCGCTCAGCGGCATCGTCAGACACCTCATTGCGATGGGAGGTGCCGTTTCCGGCAGGCGCTCCATTCCCCGGTGCGACGGCAGCCACATGCTGGATGACCCGCTCGATGTAGCCCGGCAGGTCCATCAGTGCGGCTCGTATCCAGGCGGTGTCGTCGCAGACCTGGGTGAAACGCGCTGGATCGAAGGGCTGCGGCACGTTACGCGGCAGGATCGGACGATAGCCGCCGCCCTCACGGGCGATGTAATCGCGCATCATGTCCTTCATCACTGCGTTGC
The DNA here is from genome assembly GCA_964552425.1 of uncultured Anaerolineaceae bacterium. Classification (GTDB taxonomy): domain Bacteria; phylum Chloroflexota; class Anaerolineae; order Aggregatilineales; family Phototrophicaceae. The sequence continues at coordinate 858 of CAZKIB010000386.1, forward strand.
GACTGCCTCTGGGTATGCTGTTCCACCATGCGATCAGGTCAGCATCCTCGCTGTAGGTCATCTTCACCGTCGCCGTCGCCCGTTTTTGTTTCGCCATACGCCTTTCACCTTTCCGGGGTGTCCGAACCAGTCCGAATCGCGTCCGAACCAGACCGACACCCCATCTGCCTGTCAGCCCGCCTGCTGACGGGCAACAAAGCGGGCGTAGTTGAGGTAGCCGCGTGCATTGGCAAGCTGGGCATCCGTCACCAACTGAGTCTGTAGGTAGGCTTCGGCAATATCGGCGTAGACCAGTGCTGCACCACCCCCTGACAAATAGATCACATCGACAATCGTGCCGCGCTGCCATTTCTCGCTGAGCAGATTGAGCGTGGCACTTCGCAGCGGCGTGAGTGCTTCTTCCACACTCTCGCGGTAATCGACCGGCTGCCCGTTGGCGTGGAAAA
>CAZKIB010000386.1:1314-3610 GCA_964552425.1 uncultured Anaerolineaceae bacterium
CTTCCTCAACGATCCTGAACGGCATCTTCTCGCGGTAGTCCCGTTCAAGCATGGCGGCGATCCGCTCCTGGGCGGTGTAAACGCCGCTTTCGACACTGCCACTTTCGGCATCCACGAATTCGCCCTCGTCATCCAGCGCCAGGTCAACCGTGTACGTGCCGACATCACACACCCCCGTTCTGCGATAGGCGTGCCCCCGGTTGATCTCGCCGTTCTCGGTCAGCGCGGCGGCGTAGATCGTGCCGTAGGGTTGGGGCATGACCATCACCTCAGTCACGTTGGCGATGAGGTCGGCGGTATCGGTTTTGATGAGATGCTGACCGAGCAGTGAAATCTTTAATTCGGCAGCGTCGCGCATGTGGTCTGTCGGCAATCCGGTGGCGATGCTGATATGCACGATGTCTCGGTTCCACATCCCTGACATGAGCTTGCCGATGGCAGCTTTCGCCAGCCTGAGCCGAAAGGCATTGCCCATCGTGGACTCGTTAGCGGTACGTCCGCGCAGACGCAGCAGTTCGCCCGGTGGGAGTTGTGCCAGAGCCAGATCGCCGACAAACCACGCGCCTTCGTCGTCGCTGATCTGATCACCCGGATGCCGTTTGGCGATTTCATCCTGCTGAAACTTGATTTCACGAGCGTGACCCATGACCGATGGGAACATCACAACGTGGTCAGCGGTCACGGCTTTGACCACCCCGTAACCGATGTCCAACCCGATGGTGAGTGTGCTTCCCTGCAAGGCGGTATTTTTCGCGTTACGCTTGCTCATGCTGGTTCTCCTGTTTGGCAGATAGTTGCGGTTTGGGCTGAACATCCTCGCTAATGAGCAGGCTGTCCAGCGCCTGACGGATGACGGCTCCGGCGCGACGGTAGCGCAGCGATGGTTTGAGGGCGCGATAGATCGCTGCCTCGCGTGGGTCGTCCAGGTTGAGACTGAATTCGATACGCTTAATCATGGGTTCCTCCGGCTGTACGGACTCGATACGGACAGGCTGACGAAAAAAAGAGACGCGCTTTTCACGCACTCTCCGATACAAGAACTGCTTCCGATGCTTCGACTCCTCGCCCATCCGCCTGTGCCTGTTCTGCGCCTGCCTGGATGAGCCGGGCGAGCAGATGGGTATTGGCTTCGAGCGCCTCCTGAACGCTGGCGTAACGCCACAGGGCCGGATCGTTGCCGATCTTCATCGGGATGGATTGGGGCTTCCGCCCGCGACGTTTCGCCATGCTTCTCCTCGCGTAAACCATTACGGTTATTGCGTAACAAAATACGCATTCTATATCGAAAAAGAGGCGCAAAATGCGCCCAAGTTGCGTAAAGTGATACGCAAATGCGTTTTGAATTAGATTATACTACATCTGGATTCTTTGTGTCAAGCATTTTGTCATCGCAAAAGGCGGTTTGGAAGGGCCTGCGTGTATAATATGAAGTGAATTACTTAAACCCACCATTTGATAGGATACCTGCCGCGAATGAGATCACAGGCAACAACGCTTGGCGGCTTTATCGCCGAGCTAATGGAGAAACACCAGCATTCAAATCGATCCCTGGCGGCTGCCGCAGGAATTTCAGAGGGAGCTGTACGAAACCTGCTGAAGTATGGCAAGGATGGGCGAGCCAAAGACCCTGACGCACGCACCCTGCAACAGGTTGCGAATGCTCTCGGTGTCAATCCTTTGCGCTTGTATCGGCTGGCAGGATACTTACCACCTACACCCGATACTCATTCTGTGCGTGCCGAATTTGTTGCTGATGTTTTTGACAGGCTGCCGACTGACAAGCAGGAGGCTGTGCTTGGTGTATTGGATGCAATGGCTGATAGCCCTCTGGTAACCACGACTGTAAAGGAGATTCGTTCTGACAGTCTGAATCCCCTAGCCGGATTTGATCTACTCAATCCACGCATCACCCGATTGATTGCTAATGAATTGATCGTCAAGTATCAGATGACAGAGGTCGTTGACATAGATCGTATCGAACCAGATGCTCAGGTTTTTCAGAACAAGTGGAAAGACTTGCCCCAGGCAACACAAGAACGAATCAGGGCGCTTATCCGGCACAAGCTCTCGCTGGATTATGATCCGACAATGGTTGACCCGGAATGGAGAGGGTAGCAGGTGAATTCCCTGAATGATTACCTGATGTTGCGATATACAATTGAAGTCATCCCCGATGATAGTGCATGGTTTGTGCAGATCAGGGAACTGCCCGGATGCATGACTGAGGTTGATGAATGGGATGAAATTCTTCCGGCTATTAAAGATGCCAAACGGCTCTGGATCGAACTGGCGCTGA